>NZ_CP074133.1:5484196-5826295 GCF_018316655.1 Nocardiopsis changdeensis
ACATTACCGGACGACATTCACCCATGCCACCCCGCCATCCACCACCTCGAATAACACTTCCCGGCATATCGGCATCACATGGAGTGATTGCACTCAGTCTGCGGGGTATCAATTTGTCAGCAAACATCACCGGAAGCGAAAATCGGAAAGGAGGTGGGCAGTGGGCCGCCCGACCGCGGCCCGCAGACGCAGGAGGGCCGCCCCGGCGGACCCCGCGAACCTCTGCCTGCCCAGCGAAGGGTGTCGCGGTGACCCGCAGCGAAGCGGCCCCGCCGGACCGGTGAGGGTCCGGGTTCTCACAGGTTCCCCGGTCACGGACCGTCTGACAAGGGTGAGGACCGTTCCGCGCGAGCGCGTCGGCCGACCGTCGAGGACACCCCCGTGCATTGCCGTGCCTCCAGAGACAGCCCCAGCCCCACCGGCCCCACGGCTCCCGTCGGGATCGAGGACCGTTATCAGTCCCGAACCGAACACGGAGCGCACCCCTGTCCAGCACGAGCAGTCCGAAAGGGGCGACCATGACCGAATCGCCGCCCGTCCCGCCACCCGAGCGGCCCGACTCCGAGGACCGGATCAGCCTCCGCGTCGCCGTCATCGCGACGCTGGGCGTCCTGTCCGGGGCCGTGGCCGGGTCCCTGACCTGGCTCGCCCACGGCAACGTCGCGAACGCCGCTCTCGTGGGCCTGGGCACCGTCGCGGCCGCGTACGTGTTCTTCCAGCGGATCATCCACTGAGGAACCGGAGCGGAGAGCCGGGCCCCGGCGCGGACCGTCCTACGCGCCGGGGCCCCTCCGTGTCCGGGGGCGGGAGCCGGGGGCGCGGTCGGGGTCACAGGACGCGGAGCGGACGAGGGCCGCGGGGCGGACGGCGGACAACGGGTGACGAACGCGGGCGGCCTCAGGGGCCGTCGGCCTCCAGGGACTCCGGGTGCCCGGCCCGGATGCGGCGGGCCACCTCGTCGAACCCGCTCCGCTCCAGGACCGCCACCTGGTCGCGGACGAAGGCGTCGCGTTCGGGCCCCGGGGCGAGGGAGTCGATCATCCCGCGCAGGATGGCCACCTGGACGTCCCGCTCGGCACCGCCGTGGTCGCCGTCCTCCTCGGCCGGCCACCAGTAGCTCTCGTACCCCTCGCCGTCCACGTCGCTGCCCGGTCCGGCGCCCGGGGCGTCCAGGTCCTCGTCGCCGTCGTCCTCCAGGTCCGCGGGCGGGGGCAGGGGCGCGTCGGCGGCGCGGGCGGGGCGGACCGCAGGCAGGGGCGCCAGGTCGTCCTCGGCGACCCGGGCGGCCTCGCGCACCGCACGGTCCTTGCGCAGGTCGGCCATCCGGCGCAGCCGGCCGGCGTCGCCCTCCGACAGCCGTAGCTCCACCTCGTCGGCCCACACCACGATCCCGCTGCCCAGGACCGCGTGCTCCACCGCCAGCCGGGCGGCCAGCTCGCACTCGGCCATGCCCTCGTCGGCGGGGTCGCTCTCGCGCACCAGCTCGGCGGCGCGGGTGACGACCGCCAGCACCGCCGGGCCCATGGGGTTGCGCAGCCGCAGGTCGACGGTGCTGGACCAGCGCCAGTGGACCACCGCGGAGAAGTGCAGGTCGTAGTCGTCGGCGGCGCTGGGCAGGGCGACCGGGCGGATCCGCCGGCCGTCCCGGGGGCGGGCGGGCGGCGCCGCGGCGGACCGGGTCCGGCCGTCGTCCCCGTCGGCGTCGGCGCCCGGGTCGATCCCGGGCTCCTCGCCGGAGCGGCGGCCGGACCGCGCGCCCCGGGCCGGGAGGAGGGCGCGGAGAGAACGGAGGGCGCGCGGTTCGAGGGCGACCGCGACCGCCAGGGACACGGGGATCCACAGCAGGCCCCACAGGCCGGTCAGGGGGTAGAGCGCCGCCGGGACGAGCACCGCGGCGATCGCGAGCACGACGGGACGGACGCGGATGACGGGGGCTACGGTGGGCCTCCTCTCGCACACGGCCGCTGGGAAGGGACGCGGGCCCGGGGGTAGGGTCACGGAACGCGGGCCCCGGGCCGTGCGCGCCGCCGACCGGGGACGTTCTCCGTATCGGACCAGTCTGCCCGAGATCCGGAGCGCGTGCGCCGCCCTCCGGGGTTCCGGCGCGGGTGTGGCGAACATCCGGCCACGGGAGGATGTCGCCGCGACCGACATCGGGGGAACAAGAGGGCGCGTGTCGGCCTTCTGTGATCCGGCCCCTCGCATGACATAACAGAATGCGGACACACCTTCCCCCAACGACCGTTCCCCCGCACCGACCCTGTTCCCGCTCCCGGGGAGTCCCGCGATGTCCTCCGCTCCCGCTTCCGCCGCCACGGAACGCCGTTTCCGTCCGGAGGTGCAGGGACTGCGCGCCGTCGCCGTCCTGCTCGTCCTCGTCTACCACCTGGATCCGTCGCTGCTGCCGGGCGGCTACGTCGGCGTCGACGTGTTCTTCGTGATCTCCGGCTTCCTCATCACATCGCTGCTCTACCGCGAGGCGTCGGGGCAGGGCCGGGTCTCCGTGGCCCGGTTCTACGCGCGCCGCGTCCGGCGCCTGCTGCCGGCGGCGACGGTGGTGCTGGTGGTAACGGGGGCCGCGTCGTACTTCCTGCTGCCGGTGACCCGGCTGACCGACACGATGTGGCAGCTGGTCGCCTCGGCCGCGTACGTGGAGAACCTCTACCTGGCGCGGCAGTCGGTGGACTACCTGGCGTCGGAGGTGGCGCCCTCCCCGGTGCAGCACTTCTGGTCGTTGTCGGTGGAGGAGCAGTTCTACCTGGTGTGGCCGCTGCTGTTCATCCTGTGGGCGGCGCTGCGCCGCCGGGGCGCGGGCACCGGGACGCTGGTGGCGCTGCTGGGTTCGCTGCTGGCGGCGTCGCTGCTGTGGTCGGTGGCCACGACGGGCGGGGAGCCGTCGGCGTACTTCCTGCCCACGACCCGCGCCTGGGAGCTGGCGGTGGGCGGCCTGCTGGCCGTCGGCCTGGCCCACGGCCGCCTGTCGGAGCGGGTGCGCCTGCCGCTGGGCTGGGCGGGGCTGGCCGCCATCGTCGCGGCGGCCGTGTTCTACGACGAGGCGACCCCGTTCCCGGGGTGGGCCGCGCTGCTGCCGGTGCTGGGGGCCGCGGCGGTGATCGCTGCCGAGCACGTGCAGGGCCCCCTGTCGGCGTCGGCTCCGCTGAGCACCGCCCCGGCGCGCTGGGTGGGCGACGTGTCGTACTCGCTGTACCTGTGGCACTGGCCGCTGATCGTGCTGGCCCTGGCGGTGACCGGCCGCGACGAGCTCGGCTGGGCACTGGCCGCCGCCGTGGGCACGGCCTCGCTGCTGCTGGCCTGGGCGACCAAGGTGTGGGTGGAGGACCCGGTCCGGGACCACCGCCTGGTCCGCGGCGGCCGGGGCGCCCTGGCCGCCGCGGTCTCGGGGGTGCTGGTGGTGGCCGCGGTCGGCGCGACCCTGTACGTGCGGGTGGACCGCGTCGAGTCGGTGGAGTTCGACCCGAGCGTGCACGTGGGGCCGCAGGCGCTGGGCCAGGCGCCCACGGGCGACCCGGTCTACCCGCCGCCGGTGCGGGCCGAGGACGACGCCCCGGTGCTGTACGACGACGACTGCCAGGCGTCCCAGACGGCGGCGGCGCCCGAGGACCCGTGCGTGTACGGCCCCGAGGACGCCGACCGGACGGTGGCGGTGGTCGGGGACTCGCACAGCGCCCAGTGGGTGCCCGCGCTGATGGGCCTGGGCGAGGAGCGGGGCTGGCGGCTGGTGCTGTACACCAAGTCGTCGTGCGCGTTCACCGACACCATGACCAAGGGCCCCGAGGGCGGCCCGTACGAGTCGTGCCAGGAGTGGAACCGGGCCGTGGTCGAGGAGCTGACCGAGCTGCGGCCCGACCTGGTGGTGACCAGTTCCTCCACCTCGGCGGTCCCGGCGCAGGGCGGCGAGGAGGACCGGGTGCCGATGCTGGCCGAGGGCATGACCCGGCTGTGGGGCGAGCTCGGCGAGGTGTCGGGGCCGATCGTGGCGCTGCGCGACACCCCGCGCCAGCGCCGCGACGTGGTGGAGTGCGTGGCCCGCAACCCCGAGGACCCCGGGGAGTGCACCATCCCCCTCTCGGAGGCGTTCAAGCGCGACGACCCCCAGGAGCGGGCCGTCGACTCCCTGCCCGGCGAGACCGCCCTCGTGGACATGAGCGACCTGTTCTGCGCGGGCGGCGAGTGCCCGGCCGTGATCGGCAACGTGATGGTCTACCGCGACTCGGGGCACATCACCAACACCTACGTCTCGCTGCTCACCGACCACCTCGGCGAACGCCTCGACGAGGCCCTCTCCTGATCCCCGGGTCCCGCGCGGCGCGCTGTGCGGCGCGCCGCGCGGGCCCCGGGCCGCACAGGGCCACCGGCGGCCCCGGGGGTATACGGACGGCCATCGGGAAACCGATAAGTCACTCCCGGCCGCATTTCGGTCGCATTCCGGAAAAGTTCTCCAGAGAACAAAAGGAGACGAATGTGACCTGGGACGCCACACCCTCCACGGGTTGACGTGTTTCCCTTTTTCCGCCACCTCCGCCGGAGTATCCTCGGCAAAAGGAGACCGGTAACGCCACTTGTGGAAATCGGCGGTGAAAGGCGGCCCGATGACGGCGTCCGACGACACGGCAACCCCCGACTCCCCCCGCCCCCTGGAACAGGTCCTCGCCTCCCTCGACGACCGGCTGTCCGCCCTCGACGAGCGCGCCCGGCACCGGGAGTCGGTCATCGACCGCCTGCACGCCGAGAACCGTGAGCTGCGCGCCGGCCAGGACCGCACCCTCTTCGACCCCGTCGTCACCGACCTCGTCCACCTGCACGACCAGCTCGCCCGCGAGGCCCGCGGCCTGCGCGAGCGCGGCGAGGAGCGGCTGGCCGACCTGCTGGCCGGGTTCGCCGACGACACCCTGCTCTCCCTGGAGCGGCTGGGCGTCGAGCCCGTCCACGCCGACGTCGGCGACCCCTTCCGCGCCGACCTGCACCGTCCGCTGGCCACCGTCGACCACCCCGACCCGGCGCGCGACGGCACCGTCGCCGAGATCACCGCCCCCGGCTTCCGGGACACCGTCACCGGGCGGATCCGGCGCCGGGTCCACGCCCGCTTCTTCCGCCACGTCGGCCCGGCGTCCCCCGAGGGGGCCGCCACACCTGGGAAAGGCTCATGACCACCTACGGAATCGACCTGGGCACCACCTACTCCTGCACGGCGTTCGTGGACGGCACCGGCCGGGCCACCGTCACCAAGAACGCCATGGGCAACGACACCACCCCCTCCGTCGTGTACTTCGAGTCCGCCCACAACGTCGTGGTCGGCGAGGAGGCCAAGAACACCGCCCTCCTCTTCCCCGACATGGTCGTCTCCCTGGTCAAACGGCAGATGGGCACCGACGCCCGCTACGAGTTCCACGGCCGGGCCCACGACCCGGAGTCGGTCTCGGCACTGATCCTGCGCGAGCTGGCCCGGGCCGCCGGCGAGCACACCCGGGACAAGGTCGAGGACGTGGTCATCACCGTGCCCGCCTACTTCGGCGTGCACGAGAAGGAGGCCACCCGCCGCGCCGGGCTCATCGCCGGCCTGAACGTGCTGGACGTGGTGCCCGAGCCGGTGGCCGCCGCCCTGCACTACCAGAGCCTGGACTCCGGCTCGGGCGTGCGCCACCTGCTGGTCTTCGACCTGGGCGGCGGCACCTTCGACACCACGGTCATCCGGGTCGAGGACGAGGACGTGCGCGTGGTGTGCACCGACGGCGACCACCGGCTGGGCGGGGCGGACTGGGACCACAAGCTCGCCGACCTGCTGCTGGAGCTGTTCACCGAGCACCACCCGGACCCCGACCCGGCCGGGGACGAGCAGTTCCTCCAGGACGTGGCGTCGGCGGCCGAGCAGATCAAGCGCTCGCTCAGCACCCGCGAGCGCGCTCGGCACAACCTGCGCTTCGCCGGGTCGACGGTGCGCGTGGAGTTCACCCGCGGCGACCTGGAGGCCCTCACCTCCGACCTGCTGGAGCGCACCCTCACCATCACCGAGCGCACCCTGGAGGCGGCCCGCGAGCGCGGAGTGGAGCGGCTGGACGACGTCCTGCTGGTGGGCGGGATGACCCGCATGCCGGTGGTGGCGCGGTCGCTGCGCGAGCGCTTCGGGTTCGAGCCGCACCTGCACGAGCCCGACCTGGCGGTGGCCAAGGGCGCCGCCCTGTTCGCCCTGGTCCGGCAGGTCAAGAACGTCATGGAGGCGCCGGACCGCGACCCCGCCGAGCGCGCCCGCCGGGCCGAGGAGGTGGGCGCCGCCCTGGGCATCACCCGGGAGGAGGTGGAGCGGCTGGCGAACAAGACCGTCACGGGCGTGTCGCCGCGCGCCTTCGGGGTCAAGGCCACCGACGGCTCCGACCCGGTGTTCGCGACCGACCCGGGCCGGGCCCGCCAGTACATCAGCCACCTCATCCGGGCCAACACGCCGCTGCCGGTGACGGTGGAGGACGGGTTCGCGACGGTGTGGCCGGACCAGGAGCAGGTCGAGATCGACGTGTGGGAGCAGGCCGGCTCGGTGGCCTCCGAGGAGCTGGAGCACAACCTCCGGATCGGGGACGCCCTGCTCACCGGGCTGCCCAAGGGCCCGGCGGGGACGCCGTTCCGGATCGAGTTCAGCCTGGGCGCCACCGGGATGCTCGCGGTGCGCGGCTGGGATCCGGCCGGCGGCAGCGAGATCCGGTTCGACATCCGGATCGGCGGGATGGGCGAGGAGGAGGTGCGCCGGGCCCGGGACGCCATCGCGTCGATCCGCACCTCGGGGTGACCCCGGGGCCCGCCGGACGCGGGCGCGGGGACGGTGCGGAGCGGACTGCGGCGAGGGAGCGGACGGCGGTGCCCTGGGACGTACGGGAACGGCGGCGGTACGAGGACGAGGTGCTGGCGGCGGCGCGCACCGGCGGGCCGCCCGCCGACCTGTTCGTGCGCTACGGGGTGGGCCCGGAGCTGGAGCGGCGGCTGGCCGCCGACCCGGGGGCGTTCGCCGCGCACGTCGCGGCGGTGTGCACCTACTGGCGGGGGCTCCAGGCGCGGCGCCGCACCCTGCGCCGAGTCCTGGTGGACCTGGTGGCGGCGCACGAGCGGCTGGACCGGGAGGGCGCGCTCACCCACGCGCACTTCTCCCGGGTGCGGGACGAGACCGCGCGGCGGGCGCTGGCGGAGTGGTCCGACATCGTCGACGGGCTCGCCACCTCCCTGGTGGACCGCTGGTCGCTGCGGGCGATGGCCGGGTCGGTGGGCCTGCCCGAGGCCGAGGCCGAGCACCTGCTGCGGGAGCGGGGCGTGCGGGTGGTGGAGCGCCTGCCGGAGCTGCCGGTGCAGCCGCCGGTGCGGACCTTCCGCAGCCTGCGCGACAACCTGCGCACCCGGGGCGCGGTGTTCTCCCCCGAGGTGGTGTTCGGGGCGGGGCGGCTGGCGGGCGGATTCACGGTGGTGGACGGGTTCCGGCTGGCGGACGGCGGCGTCCTGGACGACGCGGCGCTGGACGAGGCGGTGGCGCGGGTGCAGGTGGAGCCGCTGACCGAGGGCAAGGCGGCGGCGGAGAGCGTGCTGGGCGTGCTGCGTTCCTGTGGCTCCCAGGTCGAGCGCGACGCCGTGGTGCTGTGGGAGGTCGCCGAGGACCTGCGGGCGCGGCCGGCCGAGGTGGGCGAGGCGGCGCTGGCCCGCCCCTGGGTCCGCCGGGGGCTGCTGGAGCCGGAGGCGGCCCTGCTGGCGGCGGCGGTGCGCCGCCGCCCGGCGGGGTCGGACCGGATCGCCCGCGCCGAACGCGAGGTGCGCGACCTGCTCGCCGACGACCAGCTGCGCCAGGCCCAGGCCGCGGCGGCGGACCTGCCCGCCGACCACGGGCTGGCCGCCCAGGTCCGGGAGCGCGCGGCCCGGGTGGACGAGCTGTCGGCCCGGGCGGAGGCGGCGCTGCGCGGGGGCCGAGACGAGGAGGCGGCGCGGGCGCTGGCCGACGCCTGCGCGCTGGCCGCCGACGACGAGGCCCTGGTGGCGCGCCTGGGCGAGGTGCCGCCGCTGCCGCCGCGCGAGGTGCGCGCCCGGGTGGAGGGGCGCGGCGCCGTGGTGGTGTGGCGGCCCAGCCCGAGCCTGGTGGGGCGGATCGGCTACCGGGTGCTGCGCCGGGTGGGCCGCGGCGGCCGGGAGGTGCCGGTCGGAGAGGTGAACGGAACGGAGCTCATCGACCCGGGGCTGCCGGTGGGCGCGGAGGTGCGGTACACGGTGGCGGCGGTGCGTGAGGGGCGGGGCGTCTCCGAGCCGGTCGGGACCGACCCGGTGCTGCTCGCCCCGGAGGTCGCGGACCTGTCCGTGCACGCGGGCGAACGGGACGTGTCGGGGTCGTGGCGGGTGCCGCCGGAGGCGGTCCGGGTGGAGGTGGTGCGCGGCGAGGGCGCCCCGCCGCGGGGCGGCGACGGGGTCCGTGTGGCGACCGACGGGATGGGGTTCCGGGATCCGGACGTGCGGCCGGACGTGGAGTACTACTACCGCGTGCGGGCGGTGTACCTGACCTCGGGAGGTTCGGCCTGCGGCTCGGAGGGGCTGGTGCGCCGGGTGGTGCCGGGCCCGCCCCCGCCACCGGTGGAGGACCTGCTGGTGGTGCCGGACGACGAGGGCGGGTTCACCGCCTCCTGGACCCCGCCGGCCCGCGGGCGCGTGTCCCTGCGTACCGCGCCCGCCCCGCCGCCCTGGCCCCCGGGCGCCCGCGTGCCCCCGGCCGACCTCGCCGCGCACGGCGCCCCCGTGCCCTTCACCGACCCGCCCGCGCCCCCCGGGCCCGGCGGCGCCGGTGGTGCCGCCGAGTCCGGAGTGGTCCGTAGCGGACGGCGCACCGGCCGCCCGCCGGTGACCGCAACGGTGACGCCTGCGCCCCCGCAGACCCCTGATGCCCGCGGGGTACGGGTGACGCCCCCACCGGCGATGCCCGAGCCCTCCTGGACCGCCGGTGCCCCCGGGACGGCTGGAAGCCGCGGGACGGCCGGTGCCTCTGGGACGCTCGATGCCCACAAGGCGATTGAGATATCCGAGACGATCGGGCACCGGGTGATGCCCGAGAGCACTGGTGCCCCCGGGACGGCCGATGCCCACGAGGCGATCGGGACATCCGAGACGACCGGGCACCGGGCGGCGGCCGAAGGACTCGGTACCGCCGGTGCCCCTGGAACGGCCCGGCACGCCGAGACGCCCGGGCACCGGGCGGCGGCCGAGGGATCCGGCACGGCCGGTGCCTCCGAGGGAACGGGCACTGCGCGGTCGGAGCGGGTGCGGGTGGGGGTGGCGCTGGGGGCGGGGACGCACCACGTGGTGGCGGTGACCTCGTGCGGCGACCAGGCCGTGGTCGGCGGTTCCGTGCGGGTGGTGGCCGTGCCCGCCGTGGCGGGGCTGCACGCACGGCGGTTCGGCGACCTGGTGCGGCTGGGCTGGACCTGGCCCGACGAGGCGGCCGCCGCCCGGGTGTCCTGGCGCTCCTTCGGCTCCCCGCAGGGCGGAGAGCGCCTGTGCGAGCGCCCCCGGTACGAGGCCGGGGGCGGGTTCGAGGCCCCCATGGGCCCCGGCCCGGTGCGGGTGGCCGTGCGCGCCGTCGTCGGCGGCGTCCCGGGCCCGCCCGCCGCCCTCACCGTCCCCGGCGGCCCCGTGCTCGACTACCACGTCGTCCCCGCCGGGCTGCTGCGCCGCGACCGGCGGGTCACCCTGGCCGCCCGGACCGACTGCACCTCCCCGCGCGTCGCCGTCGTCTACGCCGAGGGCGGGTTCCCGCCGGACCGCGCCGACCAGGGCCGGGTGCTGGCCGTGTTCCCGTCCCAGCGGCTCACGGCGGGCCGGCGGCTGTCCCTGCGGGTCCGCCCGCCCCGGCCCTCCGGCCCCGCCTGGCTGGTGTGCCTCCCCGTGGGGGACGACCCGGACGGCACCCGGCTGTGCCAGCCCTCGGTGAAGGAGCTCCGCCTTTGACCGCTCTCGACCTGCTGCGCCCGGCGCGCGCCGACCGCCTCGTGTGCCCCTACTGCTACACCCGGCTCACCGAACGCCTCATCCTGTTCCGCTGCACCGGCCGCCCCGGCCCCGACGGCTCCCGGTGCGCCCCCGTCGACGACGCGGCGGTCCGCGCCCACCTGGGCCGCCGCGAGCGCCTGCCGCCGGTGTTCGCCGCCGACGGCCGCCGCCCCCGCGCGGTGTGCCCCGACTGCGGCGCCTCCACCGCGACCCGGGTGTGCGTCACCTGCCACGCGCGGCTGCCGGTGAACTTCGGCCGCATCCCCGGCCGCCTCATCGCCCTGGTCGGCGCCCGCGAGTCCGGCAAGACCGTGTTCATGACCGTGCTCATCCACGAGCTGATGCACCGGGTCGGCGCCCGGTTCCAGGCGTCGGTCGGCGGGTCCGACGACCACACCCGGCACCGCTTCCACACCGACTACGAGTCCCCGCTGTACGACGACGCCCGCCTGCTGGCCGCCACCCGCCGCACCGGGGCGGCCCGCGAGCCCCTGGTGTTCCGGTTCACCACCCGCCCGCGCGGCCCGTGGTCGCGCCGCCCCCGGCACACGCTGCTGTCGTTCTTCGACACCGCGGGCGAGGACCTCACCACACAGGAGAGCGTGGAGACCAACCTGCGCTACCTCGACAACGCCGACGGGGTCATCCTGCTGCTGGACCCGCTGCGGATGCGGGGCGCCCGTGCCGAGGCCGCCCCCGGCACCCCCCTGCCGCCGCCCGAACGCTCCGAGCACCCGCCGCTGGACATGCTCAGCCGGGTCACCGACCTGCTGCTGCACCGGGCGGGCTCGCCCTCGCGGCTCATCCCCGTTCCGATGGCGGTGTGCCTGACCAAGCTCGACGTGTTCCACGACGCGCTCGACCCGGGCTCGCCGCTGCGCCGCCCCCAGCCCGACGCCCCCTACTTCGACGAGTCCGACAGCCGCGACGTGCATGTCCAGATCCGGCGGCTGCTGCACCGGTGGGACGGCGGCCGCATCGACGCGCACATCACCAACCACTACGCCGACGCCCGGTACTTCGGGGTGTCGGCGCTCGGGCACGCCCCCGACGCCGAGCAGCGCCTGCGGGGCGGGGTGCGCCCCTACCGGGTCGCCGACCCGTTCCTGTGGATGCTCGGCGGCTTCGGTGTGGTCCCGTCCCGCGAAGGGCGGTCCTGATGGGTTTCGCGCAGCTCTACTACACCTCGTGCGAGCACGGGCTGTCGGGGTACGCGGGCTACCAGTTCAACGCGGCCACGCCGGGGGTGGACCAGCGGGTGCTGCAGGAGGTGGAGCGGTTCACCGTGTACGAGCCGCCCGGCGGCCGGGTGGAGGAGCACCCGGTGAACCTGTGCTACTCCCCCGACCTGGGCGGGTACCCGGTGGTGAGCCGGATCGTGTCGTGCGGCCCGGACCCGTCGGGGCGGCCGGGCAACTACTTCGCGCACAGCCTGGTGGGGGCGGGCGGACCGCTGGCGGCCGAGCTGTGGGACGCCGACTTCTGGGTGTCGGCCCCGGTGTCCGACCGCGACCTGCCGGTGCTGGAGGTGCCCGGCGGACCGCTGGGCCGGGCGCGCACCGACTCCTGGGTGCGCCGCCGCCCGCCGGAGCTGGTGGTGCGGCTGCTGGCGGCGGTGGACGCCGCGATCGCCGGGGGGCGGCCGGTGGTGCTGGTCGCCGACAGCGCGACGGTGGCGCACTGGGTGGCGGCGCTGGCGCACCTGCTGCCGCCGGACCGGGCCCGGGCCATGGCGTTCTCGACCTACTGCGCCAGCCCCCAGGAGACGTTCGCCCACGTGGTGGGGGTGCCGCCGGGCGTCGACCTGGAACCGCTGCGGGGCCGGTTCACGGTGGTGGACCCGGTGGTGGGCGCGCTGGACGCGCTGCCCGCCCCGCCGCCCGCGAGCGGGGAGGCGGCCGCCCGGGCGGTGACGGCGGGGACGCGCGGGGCCGAGCGGCTGTGGCGGGCGGCGGGGCGCCGCGCGGGCGGCCGGGAGGCCTCCCTGGCGGACTGGCACCCGGTGCTGGTCGCCACCGAGCTGCTCGCCGCCCCGTCCGCCGCCCCGCCCGGCGCCCCCTCTACAGGTGTGACGGCGGCGGAGCTGCGCGCGGTGCGCGCCTGGCTCCCGGCTGCCGTGGAGTGGCTGCCCGCCCGGGACGCCGCGGCGCTGGCCGACCGGGTGGTCGACGACGGGGCGGCCGACGCCCGCGTGCTGGCCGACCTGCAGAGGGTGGCGCACCGGACGGGTTCGCCCGCGCTGATCGGCCGGCTGGACCGGCTGGTGGTCCACCGCTGCCTGGACGGGATCGTGGCGGGGGCGGCGGCCCCGGCCGCGCTGCCGACGCGTTCCGAACCGGTGCGGGAGGCGGCGCGGGAGCGGATCGCCGACCTGCTCTCGGCGCCGTTCCCCGGCTCCGCCGCGCCCGGCCGGGACGGCGTTCCGGAGTGGACGCCGCCGGAGCGGGCGGTGGAGCTGCTGCGCTGGTCCCGTGCCTGCGGCCTGGTCCCGTCGGCCCTGGCGCTGGAGCGGTACGGGCACGGGGTGGTGGGCCCGCTGCTGGCGGCCGCCCCGCCGGGGGACGCCCCCGGACCGGCGGTCGAGGCCCTGCTCTCCGCCCACCCGGAGGTGCGGCGCGGGGCCGCGGCCCGGCTGGCCGACCTGCCCCGGGACCGGCTGGGCGAGCTGGCGTGCGGCCCGGTGGGCGCGCTGTTCACCGGGGACCGCGACGGCGGGGCGCTGCTGCGGGAGCTGCGGCGGTTGGGCCTGGACGGGCGGGAGGACCCGGCCCGGCTGCTGGAGGAGGTGGCCGTGATCCGCGTCGGGGGCCGGGCGGCGGGCTCCCCCGGGGTACCGGCGCACGACGTGGACGCGGCACTGTTGGACGAGGTGTGGGGGCGCGGGCACGGCCCCCGGGCCGCGCTGCGCACGCTGCGGGTCCTGGGGACGGGGGTGCGGACGGCCCCGGACGTGGCGGGGTGGGTGTGCGCTCCGCTGCTGGCCGCTCCCCCGGTGGGCGCCGAACCCGCCTGGCACGCCCTGGCCGAGGAGGTGGCGGGCCACGCGCTGCGCGGGGGGATCCCGGCGGAGGCAGAACGGGTGCTCGGCGACCGGGCGGCCCTGGAGGCGGCCCTGACCGCCTGGTCGCGGACGGTGGAGTCCGGCGCGGCCGACGCCCCCGGACCGTGGCCCCTGCTGGCCCGGTCGCACCCCACCCCCGTCGACGTGTCGCTGCGGGCCGTGGCCGCGCTGCTGCTGGACCGGTGGGGGCCGCCGACCGCGGCGCGGGTGCTGCGGGACTGCCCGGAGGAGGTGTTCGTCGCCTACCGGGAGGCGGCCGCCCACCGCCTGTGCGACGACCCGCCGGACACCGGCGCCGCCGCCCGCGTGTACCTGGCGGCGCTGCGGTCGGGGCTGGGCCCCGGGCGGGCGGCGGTCGTGGAACAGGAGGTGCTGCTCCCGGCCCTGGCGGGCTGGGGGCGGCGGAACACCGGGCGGGTGCGGCGGCGGCTGCCGCGCGGGGAGGCCGCCGGGTTCGACCTGTGGGTGCGCGGGCACCGGTCCCGGCGCGGCCTGTTCGGGGTCCGGGGAGGTGACCGGGTGTGAGCGGCGTCCGCGGACACGACGGCGGTGCGGCCCGGCCCGAGGCCGCCCTCCTGGGCGTTCTCCTGCTGGTCTCGGTGGGCGCGGTCGTGGTGCTGCTGCGCTGGTGGATCCTGGCGGCGGTGGTGAGCCTGCTGGTCGGCACGGGGGTGCTGGCCGCGGTGGCGGGCCTGGTCGTGCTGACGTGGCTGTACCTGCGGGAGGTGCACCGGGTCATGCTCGGCGGCGACCACCCCGCCGAGCCCGTGCCCGACGGCCGAGAGGAGCCGGCCCACCGCGGGTACCACGGCGGCCCGGCCTGGTGGGACCTGTGCGCGGCGGTGCGGCGCACCTGGCGGGCGTCCGCGCTGTGGGGCGTGCTGCTGCTCCCCCACGTCACCGCCCACGCCCTGGTGGTGGGCGCCTACCTGGCCGCCGCCTGGTCCCTGGCCGGGGCGCTGCGTCTGGTGGACACGGGGCTGCGGACGGTGCGCCGGATCCGGATGGTGTGCCCGGAGTGCTACCGGCGGCTGCCCTACCCGGCCTACCTGTGCGGCCGCTGCGGGCGTCGGCACGACCGGGTCCGCCCGGGCGCGCGCGGCCTGCTGCGCAGGCGCTGCCGCTGCGACCGCACCCTGCCCACCCTCATCCTGCTGGGCGCGGCCGACCTGGAGACGCTGTGCCCGCACTGCGACCGGCCGCTGGAGCACCGGCCCGGGGAGGCGCGCGAGTTCCTGCTGCCGCTGTTCGGCGGCACGGGGGCGGGCAAGACCCGGCTGGCGGCGGGACTGCACCTGGCCCTGGAGCAGGCGGCCCGGCACGGGTCGGACTCCTACCTCGAACCACTCGGCGAGGAGGCGGCGCGGCTCTCCCGCGAGGGCGCGCGCGTGTCGGCCCCCGACCACCGCACCCGCCCCACCCCGCCGGGCCGCAAGGTGCGCGCGGCGACGGCGCGGCTGGGGGCGGGGCGCCGGGCCCTGGTCCTGCAGGTGTTCGACGCCGCCGGGGAGCGGTTCAACCGCTCCGCCACCACCGAGGAGCTCGCCTACCTGGGCGAGGCGTCCACGTTCGTGCTGGTGGTGGACCCGCTGGGGATCCCGGCGGTGTGGCGCTGCCTGACCGCCGCCGAACGCGACCGGCTGGCCGGGGAGCGCTCGCACACCCGCGACCCGGAGCTGGCCTACGGCACGGTGCGCGACGAGGTCGAGCGCGGCCGGCGGTCTCCCGAACGCGGCCCGAGCGGCCGGCTCGCGGTGGTGGTCACCCGCGGCGACCTGGTACGCGGCACCTCCGTGGACCCGGGCGCGGCCCCGGTGCGCGAGTGGGCCGAGCACCGCCTGGGGCTGGGCAACCTGCTGGCCCGGGCGGAGGCGGACTTCGGGACGGTGCGGGTGTTCCTGACCTCGGCGGTGGCCGGCCCCGACGGGCGGGCCGACCCCAGCCTGCACGGGCTGGCGGCCTGGCTGCTGCTCCCCGAGGGTCGGGCGTTCGCCGAGCTGGCCTGCGGCCCGGCGCCCGCCGCGGCGGGCGGCGCCCGGTGACCCCGCCGCCGGTCCCGCGCGGCCACCGTGCGGCGCGCCGGGCCATCGCCGCCGCCGTGTACGTGCTGGCCGTCGCCCTCACCCTGGTCCTGGCCGCCGCGCTCGTCCACGCGGGCACCGACATGGTCGTGCGCACCTGGGAGTACGCCGCCCACCGCGCCCGCTGACCCGGGCCGGCCCCGGTCCCCGGGCGGTCCGCGGCGCGCAACGGGGCGACCCGGCGCCCCGGCCGCGCGCGGGCGCGGGCGCGGGCGGTCCGGGATCATGGGGCGGTACAACCCAGCCACCAGGAGGGACGCCCCATGGCCGTCTACGCCGTCACCTACATCTACGCCGAGAACAGCACCGCCGCCCGCAACGAGCACCGCCCCGCGCACCGCGAGTACCTGAACGGGCTCTCCGAGCAGGGCGTCAACCTGGTCTCGGGCCCGTTCGGCGCCCAGGACGACCCGGGCGCGCTGCTGCTGTTCCGCGCCGACTCGGCCGAGGAGGTGCGCGCCCTGCTGGAGAAGGACCCCTTCGTCCTGGAGGGCGTGGTCGCGGAGACCGTGGTCCGCGAGTGGATCGCGGTGCTGGGCCCGCTGGCGGAGCACCTCCGGCCGTAGGACGCGGGACCGCCGGGGCGTGTCAGAGCAGGCCCTGCTCCTCGTAGTAGCCCCGCACCCCGGGGTGCAGGGTGTCGGGGTCGATCCCGACCAGCGCGTTCTCCACCCGGACCCACTCCCCGTGCGTGGCCTCGGCCAGCCCCGCGTACATGGTCTCCACCAGCAGGCGGGCGAGTTCCCCGTCGAGCCCGGGCGGGGCGTAGAGCGTGTCCCAGGTGCTCACCAGGGTGATCTCCTCCTCCTGGCCGAGGTAGGTCCGCGCGTCGACGGCGACCGGGGAGTAGAAGGAGACCTCCCCGGCGACCTCCTCCGCCGTCCCTGCGCCGATGTCCAGGACGCGCACCTCATATCCGAGGGAGTCGATGGTGTCGACCTCCCCGGCGGGGAGCGCGTCCATGATCGCGTACGCGTCGGCCACGTCCTCCTCGAACAGGCCCCGGCCCAGGGGTGTGTCCCGGTCGTCGACGAAGGCGACCCGGTCCGCCAGGCCGGCGGTCTCCAGGACGAGCCCCGCGGCCGACTCGAGGTCCTCGGGGTGCGCTCCCTCCCCGATGGCGACGGTGCGCCCGGCGAGGTCGTCGAGGGTCCGGATGCCGGAGTCGGCGGGGACCACGAAATGGAGCGCCCCCGAGGGGCGGACGTTGCCCAGCACCCGCACCTCCTCGACGCCCTCGACCGGTTCTCCGCCCGGCGCGTCGGTGCCGTGCAGGACTCCGTGGTGGAACACGTTCGAGGACATGAGCACGTCGGTGCGGTACGGCCCGTCCTGCCGGACGCCCTCCACCCCGCCGAGCAGGCCGGCGAAGTCGTGCGCCGGGTCGCGCGCGGTGTCGGTCTCGAAGGCGACCTGCGGGATCTGCTCGCTCCAGAGCTCGGCGAGGTCGTCGGCGACCCCCTGTGCGTCGCCGTTGTACCAGGCTTCGGACCAGGCGTAGCCGAGCACGTGGTCGCCCGCGTAGGCGGGCGCCTCCGGTTCCTCCGACGCGGCCCGTTCGGCCGCGGGGTCCGGTGAGAACGGGTCCAGGTACACCAGGCCCGCGCCCAGGCCCACGGCCACCAGTGCGGCACCGGCGGCCAGGGGCCATTTGAGTGAACGACGGGACTGTTGTGCCCCATCAGGGGATGTGTTCACCTATGTCCTTTCAAGGACTGGTTCTTCTGTTGTAGGGCGGGATTGTACGCCTTTCCGATTCGCTGTTCGCCGAACGAACGCCGTACCCGCCGTGAACTCCGTCCGCACCCCGGCCTGGGACCGGGGCGCGGACGGAGTTCACGGCGGAGCGCCCCGGCTCACTCCGGGAGGAACCCGTTGTCCTTCAGCCACTGCGGGTCGGGCTCGACCATCTGGAGGATCTCCACGAACAGCCCCTGCGGCCCGGCGACCTGGAAGCGGTACTGCCCCCAGGCCTCGCGGCTCAGCGGCAGCGTGACCTCCAGCCCGGCCTCGCGCAGGCGCTTCTCCTCCGCCTCCACGTCGGGGACGAGGAAGGCCACGAGGGCTCCGGAGACGGCCCGGCCGCGCAACCCCTCCGGGGAGGAGTCGTGGTCGCGGGCGACGAAGTCCAGCGAGAAGTTCTTGTGCTGCGGGTGCTGGGTGTTGATGTACCAGCCGATGTCGATGCCGAGCTCGAACCCGAAGTGCTCGACGAACCAGTCGGCGGCCGCGCGGGGCTCGTCGCACAGGTAGGCGGTGCCGATGAGGTTCACATGCATGGTGTCTCCCTGGGGTAGGCTGTTGACCACTGCACTTAAAGTACTACACGTGAAGTTATTCGTGCAACACGCTTCCCCTGGCCGGGGGAACGCAGAGAGAGGAGGCGGACGATGGTCCGCAGGAACCCCGAGCGCCGCCGCGCCCTGCTGGACGCCGCCATCGACGTGCTCGCCGAGGAGGGCGCGCGCGGGCTGACCTTCCGCGCCGTGGACGCCCGCGCGGGCGTCCCCACCGGCACCGCGTCCAACTACTTCAGCGACCGCGCCCAGCTGCTGCTGCAGGCGGGCGCCCACGTCCACGTGCGGCTGACCCCCACCGAGGAGTTCATGGCGTCGTTCGCCGACGCCGCGCCCAGCCGCGAACAGACCCGCGCCGGCATGCACGACCTGCTGCGCCGGATCCGGGGCGACCGCAACGGCTACCTGGCCCTGCTGGAACTGCGCCTGGAGGCCAACCGCCACCCGGGCATCCGCGCGGAGCTCACCCGCACCATCCGCGACACCCTGGAGGACAACGTGCGCCTCCACCTGGAGGGCGGCTTCCCCGGGGACCGCTCCACCGTGATCACGCTCTACCTGGCGATGACCGGCCTGTTCCTGGAGTCCCTGACCCTGCCCGACGTGCTCGGCGACGAGGACACCGGGGCGCTGGTGGACCGGATGATCGACACCATCGTCCCCCCGGGCTGACCGGGTCCGGACGCGCCGAAGGCGGGCCGCGGCCCGCCTTCGGTGTCGTCCCGGGTGTCTAGCGCGGGGCCTTGCCGGGCTCCCGTCGGGGAGCCGCGCGGCCGGCCTCGGATCCCTGCGGGGGCACGCCCGAACCCTGGGCGCCCGCCCCCGGGCCCGCCTGCCCCCGGGCCCCCTGCCAGCCCGCGTTGGCCTGGGAGAAGGCCTGCTGCGCCCGCTCGTCCCGCTCCTTGCGGAGGAAGCGCTCGCTCTCGCCCAGCAGCATGGTGGTCAGCCACACGGCGGCGCCGACGTCGTCGGTGAGGCCGAGCAGCGGCACGAACAGCTCGGGGACGAAGTCGATCGGCGAGACGATGTAGAGCGTCAGGGCGATCATGCCGAGCATCTTGGCCGCGCTCATCTCGGGGTAGCGGCCCCGGACCTTGGCCCACATCATGCGCGGAACGGCTCCGGCCCGCTGCCACACGGAGATGTTGCCGTCCGTGTTCTGGATGACCTGCCAGGCGGCGGCGCCCGCGGCGGCGCGGTTTTCCTTGCGCATCGTTCGTCTCCTCTGGGGGGCGCGTGGCTTCTCACGATATGACGCGAAACCCGCTCTGATCGTTCCCGGTGGGACGGCCGCCAACCGCGAAGAGACGAATACGACACCCGACCGTGCACCTGGGGCAACACCCATCCCTGCGCCACCACCCTCCACGTCCGCCCCAGGGTGCGGGAAAAACGGGAGTGCGGTTGTCCACAACCGGACCCTGGTCCCTGGTGACGAAAGAAAAAGGAGGGCATTCTAGGGGGGTCGCCAGAACGCCGCACACACGCGAACGCAGTACCAGAACAACGGACACCAGCCAAAAAAGAGGACATAACAGACAAAAGGCCCAAGAGTCGACGACCAGCACGGTGACCCGGCGCCCCCCGTGGCCGCACGCGGTCGCCGGGACCCCCGGAACCCCCGCGTACCAGGGCCGCCGGAGAACGACGGCCGCCCCGCGGCCCGCCCCCACGTGCCCCGGGGTCCGACCCCGCCCTCCCTCGAGACCGAGATCAGCGCCCTTCCCCCGTCGATCGCGGAAAAACGCGAGGGCTCCCGCGCCCTGGCACACATTCGTTACGATGCGACCGAGTGGGGCATTCCACACGGAACGCCATCCGGCACATCCCACCCCAGGCGCAGAACCGATGGAGCTTGCCCAGTGTCCACAGCCCTACCTCGGTCGGCGACGGCCGTCGCCCTGTTGGCGGACATCCCCAGCACGGGCCACGTGGGCGAGGTCCGGGCGCAGCGCTTCACGATGCACGGCGACGGCATCGGCGAACGCAGCGCCGCGTTCGTCGCCTTCGCCCGGCAGCAGATCGCCGAGGACCGCAAGGTCGTCGCGCTGTACCCGTCCTGGCGGGAGGACGACGCCCGGCGCGCCGTGAACTTCGCCCGCGGAGCCCTGCGCACCGACCACATCGCCGGCGTCCCGCTGGACCTGGCGCCCCTGGCCCTGTCCCTGGTCGCCGACCAGCTGGCCTACCTGGCGCCGTACCTGCCGCCGGGCATGGTGGCCGCGCTGTCCGCCGAGCTGCCCCGCCACCTGCTCGCGGGCGCCTGGCTCAAGACCGTGTCGGGGCTGGAGACCATCCCCACCTCGGTCCGCCAGCACATGGGCTCGTACGCGCCGACCGTGTCGTTCCTGGCGTACTGCGCGCCCATCCTGCGGGTGGAGCGGCTGCGGCCCGCGGAGGTGGCCCGGCGGCTGCCGTTCCGGCCGGTGCAGCCGGTACAGCTGCTGTGCTCGACCCCCGACCCGGCCATCACGGCCGTGTTCGACGACAACCTCCCGCAGGCGATCCAGCCGGTCGCGACCCGCTCCCTGCCCGCGCAGCCGCTGGGGCCCGTGTACTGGGGGACCTCCAAGTACGTGGAGTTCGTGGCCCTGAGCGCGCACCCGCAGGCGCTCGCCTACGCGGCCGGGGCGGTGCGGGCCTCGGCCTGCTCCTGGTGCGGCGAGCCCATGACGGCGGCCCCCTGCCCGTTCTGCGCCTCCGGCTCGGCCCGCAGCCCCCTGCGGACCCGGATGTCCGGGCCCGCCGACGCGCACCCCCCGGTGACCGACACCGGCACCTGGACCCGCCCCGAACCCCGCCCGAACGGCGGCCGGCAGGCCCCGCCCCCGGACGCGGTCTCCCCCTGGGCCGCTCCCGGCACCGGCGGCCACCGCACCGCCGACCCGGCACCGGACACCCGCGGCGCGGCCGCGGCCGCGCCCCTCCCGGACGGCGGCCTCCCCGGCCGCCGCGCGCCCGCGCCCGCCGGCCGCCGCCTTCGGCGACCGGCCCACGGGCGCACCGGCCGCACCGGGCCCGTCGGCGGCACCGGGTGCCCCGGCGGCCCCCTCCGGGCGTCCGCCCGCCGACACCGCCGCCGCGTGGGCCGCGCGGACCGGCGACGGCCACCGCACCGCCGCCGCGGCCCCGACCCCGCCCGCGCCATGGGCCCCGCCCCTCCCGCGCCACGGCCCCCGGCCCCGCCCCGGGGCCGCAGACCCCGCCGGCGGACGGCCGCCGGCCCGTCCGGGAGCACCGGCCCGCCGACGACGGGGTGTGGGTGCGGGGCGAGCCCGTGCCCGGCGACACCGCGGCGGCGTGGGCGGCCCGGGCCGCCGGATCCCCGCGGGGCGCCCGCGAGGGCGCCGCCGCGACCGGACGGAGCGACGAGCACGACCGGCCCCCGTACGGCGACCAGCACCTGTCCCTGGAGGCCGAGGCCCTGCCGCCGGTCACCGTGGACGAGGACGCCTGGCACTCCACCGTCGACGGCCTCCCCCACGGCGCCCCGCGCCCCACCGCGCCCCGACCACCCGCCGACCCCGACCCCGGGGACCGCGGCGGAGCCCCCGCCGCCGACCCGCGGGCCGCCGGCGGCCCCGACCCCCGACCACCCGCCCCCGACCGACCCGAGAACCCTCCGCTCGCGGGACGCGCGCCGCGCCCCGAAATCCCCCGGACCTACTCCCGCTAGGACCCCGGCCCCGGACGGGTCGCCCGCAACGAGCCTGGAAACGGAAACAGACCTCCCATGAACCCCCGTCAGCGACGCGGCGTCCTCCTCATGGTCGTGGCCGCCCTCGGAGCCGTCGCCGTGTTCTTCTCCGTGTTCGCCTACCTCGACTCCAGGGAGTCGCAGCTCGGCGACTTCGAGACGGTGCTGCGCCTGACCGAGGACGTGGACGCCTACCAGCCCCTGGGCCCGGACTCCGTGGAGACCGTGCAGGTGCCGGCCATGTACTTCGACCCCGAGGTGTTCCTCTCCGACCTCTCCGAGATCGAGACGCCCGCCGACCAGGAGCTCGTCGCCGCCTCCCACCTGGAGGCGGGCGTCTACCTGCAACGGGGCATGGTGCAGCCGCAGCCCACCCTCACCACCGGCGAGCGCGAGATCGCGATCATGGTCGACGCCGAGACCGGGGTGGCGGGCAAGGTGCAGCGCGGCTCGTTCGTCGACATCTACGCCACCTTCCAGCCCCGCGACCACGGCGAGGCCTGCGCCGTCCGGATCCTCACCGAGGTCGAGGTCCTCGACATCGGCGAGCTGCGCACCCAGGAGACCGAGGCCGGCGGCGTCGCCGGGGTCGTACCGGTCACGTTCCGGCTGGACCCGCAGGCCGCCCTGCGCCTGGCCTACGCCGAGGACTTCTCCACCAAGATGCGGCTGGCCCTGGTCAGCGCGGCCGGGGGCGGCTCCCCCGGCGAGTCCGAGTTCTGCAGCCAGGACATGGACGACCTCGTCGGCCAGGGTTCCCCCGACGAGGGCAACGAGACCGGCGGGGACACCCGCCGCACCCCCGGAGGCGACCGATGAACTTCCGCGTCCTGGCGGGCATGCCCACCTCCGAGACGGAGATGGTGCTGGCCGCGCGCTTCGACGAGCTCACCTCCGCCGACCTGGTCGCCGTCCGCTCCACCAGCGCGGCGCTGATCGACGCCGCCGGCGAGTTCCCCGACCTCGACGTCGTGCTCATCCACCAGGACCTGGGCCCGGCCCCGGTGTTCGACGCCATCCGCGACCTGTCCCACCGGCACCCGCAGCTGGCGATCCTGCTGGTGTCCTCCGCCATGGACGCCGACACCTTCACCGGGGCCATGGAGGCGGGCGCCCGCGGCGTGCTGGCCGCCGACTCCGGCATCGCCGAGCTGGAGAACCGGATCGCCCGGGCCGCCGACTGGTCGCGCACCCTGCGCCGCCACCTGGAGTCCGCCTCCCTCGACCTGCCCGCCTCGGGTGTGCGCGGGCGGGTGCTGGCGGTCAGCGGCGCCAAGGGAGGGGTGGGCACCACCACCTGCGCCGTGCACCTGGCCTTCACGGCGGCCGCCGCCGGCCGGGTGGTGTGCCTGGTCGACCTGGACCTGCAGACCGGCGACCTGCCCGCGTTCCTCAACCTGCGCCACCGCCGCTCCATCGGCGACCTGGTGGGGGCCGGCGACGAGATCACCCCGGGCATGCTGGCGGAGACCCTGTACGTGGACCCGCGCGGCCCGCACGTCCTGCTCGCCCCCGAGCACGGCGAACGCGGCGAGGACGTCACCGCCCGGGTCGCCCGCCGGGTGCTGACCGCGCTGCGCTCCCGCTACGAGCTGGTGGTGGTGGACTGCGGCACGATCATGAACGAGGCCACCGCCATGGCCGTGGAGCTCGCCGACCGCGCCGTCGTCGCCGTCACCCCCGACGTGCCCTCCCTGCGCGGCGCCCAGCGGCTGATGGGCATGTGGGAACGCCTCCAGGTCCGCTCCCAGCAGGACGTGTACGCGCTGGTCAACCGACACAGCCGCAAGAACGAGATCCAGCCGGACTTCCTGCGCCACCTGCTGGGCACCCGGGTGCTGCGCACACCCGTCCCGGCCTCCTACCGGGGGCTGGAGCCGGGCGAGAACAACGGCGACCCCACCCGGGTCACGGACGAGGGTCTGCGCAAGGCGTTCTCCCGGCTGGCCGCCGAACTCGACCTGCTGAGCCCGCCCGCCCAACCGGGCAACGGCAAGGGCGGGGCGCCCACCCCGCCGGGCGGCCTGGTCTCCGCGCGCACGGTGATGGAGGGCGGCCAGTCCACCCGGGACGTGTCGGGGTTCGTGCACGCCTCGGCCGACCCGCGCCGGTCCGGCGTCCCGGGCGGCCCGTCGCGCGACCCGGGCGGGCACGGTGGTCTCGGTGGCTGACCGCGGGGGCCGGACGTCGGACCGGGGCGGGGTGATCGTGGAGTTCGCCGCGGTGGTGCCCTTCCTCATGCTGGCGCTGGCCCTGGTGTGGCAGGTGCTGCTGCTCGGCATCACCTCCATGTACGCCTCGCACGGGGCCGCCGAGGCGGCCCGGCAGGCGGCGGTCACCCCCGACGACATGGCCCGCATCGACGAGGAGGCCCGCAAGCGGGTCCGCGCCCCCTGGGACGGAGAGGACGTGATGACCGTGGAGATCGTCGAACGCGACGGTGTCCGCCACGCGCGCGTCACCCTGGCCATGCCGATCTTCCTGCCGGGGGCGTCCGGCCCCTGGGACATCAGCGCCGAGTCGCGGATCGTCACCGAGGTCGCCCCGCGCGGGAGCGTGGGCGACCCGGCCGACCCGCGGGGGGCGGGGTCGAGTTGAGCACCCGCCGCGCCCGCCGCCCCGACCGCCCCGGCCTCCGCGACCGGCTCCGCCGGGGTGCCCGGCACCGCGGCCGGGGGCGCCGCGACGACCGGGGCGGGCCGATGCTGGAGTTCGCCATGGCGTTCCCGGTGCTGCTGCTCACCGCGGTCATCGCCATCGAGGCGTTCCTGGCGTTCGTGGCCGCCGAGCGGCTGGAGTCGGCCGCCCGGGCCGGGGCCCGGGTCGCCGGGCTCCAGGGCCTGGAGGGCGCCGAGGCCACGGCGCGCGAGTCCCTGCCGTCCTGGCTCGACGACGCGACCGTCACCGGCGGCGCCAACGACCACGAGGGCTTCTACGTGGAGGTGTCCCACCCGCTGCCGGTGGTGTTCTCGTCCGCCGGGTTCGGGATCACCGTGACACGACGGGTGGACATGCCGAATGTGTGAGACGCAGGACCCGCACGCGGGGGCGTACCGGACCGCGGGGGCGCGGACGCGCACCGCGGCGGCGGGGGGATCCGGGGGAACCGGGGGAAGGAGTCGGCGATGGGCCTGAAGGACCGGCTGGAGGAGGACCGCGCAACGGAGGCGCGCACCGACCGCGGCAGCGTCACGCACTGGCGGCGGCGCCTGCTGGAGGAGATCAACCTGGAGGACCTGACCCGGCTCACCCTGGCCCAGCGCCGGGTGCGGCTGGAGAAGGTCGTCGGGCACATCCTCACCCGCGAGGGACCGGTGCTGTCGGACCGGGAGCGCTCGGTCCTCATCCGCAGGGTGGTCGACGAGGCATTGGGGCTGGGCGTCCTCGAGCCCCTGCTCGCCGACGAGAGCATCACCGAGATCATGGTCAACGGGCCGGACAACGTGTTCATCGAACGCGGCGGGCGGATGCAGCGCGTCGACGCCGCGTTCAACGGCGAGGAGCAGCTCTACCAGACCATCGACCGCATCGTCTCCCTGGTCAACCGGCGGGTGGACGAGTCGTCGCCCATGGTGGACGCCCGCCTGCCCACCGGCGAGCGGGTCAACGTCATCATCCCGCCACTGTCGCTGTCGGGGCCGGTGCTCACCATCCGGCGGTTCCCCAAGCCGTACCCGATCGACGAGCTCGTGCGGATGGGCAGCCTGGACCAGGCCACCGGAGTGCTGCTGTCGGCGATGGTGCGCTCCCGGTTCAACCTGGTGGTGTCCGGCGGTACCGGCACCGGCAAGACCACGTTCCTCAACGCCCTGTCGGCGTTCGTGCCGCCCACCGAGCGCATCGTCACCATCGAGGACTCCGCCGAGCTCCAGCTCATGCAGGAGCACGTGGTGCGGCTGGAGTCGCGGCCGCCCAACATCGAGGGCCGGGGCGCCGTCGCCATCCGC
Organism: Nocardiopsis changdeensis; assembly: GCF_018316655.1. Classification (GTDB taxonomy): domain Bacteria; phylum Actinomycetota; class Actinomycetes; order Streptosporangiales; family Streptosporangiaceae; genus Nocardiopsis; species Nocardiopsis changdeensis. Next base: position 5,509,297 of record NZ_CP074133.1, read on the forward strand.
GACCTGGTGCGCAACGCGCTGCGGATGCGGCCGGACCGGATCATCGTCGGCGAGGTCCGCGGCGAGGAGACCATCGACATGCTCCAGGCGATGAACACCGGCCACGACGGGTCCCTGGTGACCGTGCACGCCAACTCGGCCGACGACGCCATCCACCGCATCCAGACCCTGGCGACGATCGGCGACGGCCGCATCCCCTACGAGGCGATCCGCGACCAGATCAACAACGCCGTGGACGCCATCGTGCACCTGGGCCGCTGGCCGGACGGGTCGCGGCGGGTCAACGAGATCAGCGTGGTGTCGTCCAAGCGCCGCGAGGAGTTCCGGCTGGAGACGGTCCTGAGGTTCGAGGCGCTGCCGCTGGGGGCCAACCGGTCGGTGGAGGGGCGGTTCCGGCACTCCCCGCTGCCCCGGCACATCGCCGAGCGGATCTACCACATGGGCGAGACCGTGCCCGCCGTGTTCGGCGTGGTGCCCGCCGAGGAACGGAACGAGTGGTGAGGGCACCCGCGCCCCGGGTGGCCCCCACCCCGCGAAAGGAGCCGCGGTGAACTGGCAGATGGCGGCGATCCTCGCCGGTCTGGCCCTGGTGCTGGGCCTCGTGCTGGCGGCCCTGTGGCAGTTCATCGCCAGCGCCGAACAGCGGCGGCTCATCGCCGCCCGCAGCGCCCTGGACCAGGCCGAGTACGCGGCGTCCACCCCCATGGCCCGGCTGGAACGCGCCCTGCACCGGACCCAGTGGGGTTCCCGGCTGGCCCGCCGGATCGCCCGCTCCGGGACCGACATGCGGGTGTCCACGTTCGTGGTCGCCCTGGTCGGCGGCTCCCTGCTGGCGGTGCTCGTGGTGTGGCAGGTGCTGGCGCCGTTCTTCGGCCTGCTGGCCGCCGCGGGGGTGGCGTTCCTGTTCTTCTCCTACCTGAACCGGGCCGAGGCCAAGCGCCGTGAGGAGTTCACCGGCCAACTCCCCGACCTGGCGCGGGTGCTGAGCAACGCCACCTCCGCGGGGCTGGCGCTGCCGACGGCGGTGGCGATCGCCGCCGACGAGCTGGACGGACCGGCCGGCGAGGAGCTGCGGCGGATGACCGAGTCCATGAAGCTCGGGGCGTCCTTCGAGGAGGCCGTCGCCGAGCTGCGCGAACGCATGCCGTCCCGGGAGCTGGGGGTGCTGCTGTCGACGCTGCTGGTGGCCTCCCGCTCCGGCGGTTCGCTGGTGACGGCGCTGCGGAACATCTCCACCACCCTGGAGAACCGCAAGGAGACCCGGCGCGAGGTGCAGACCATCCTCAGCGAGACCACCAGCACCGTGTGGGCGCTGGGGTTCATGTCGGTGGGGGCGCTGTTCCTGATCAACGCCATCGAGCCGGGCATCCTGCGCACCATGACCACCTCCCCGGCGGGCATCGGGGTGCTGCTGGTGGTGGCGGCGCTGTTCGTCACCGGTTTCGCGCTGGTCACCCGTATCACCAAGTTCGACCTGTAGGAGTCCGTCCGATGAACCTGGCCTGGGTCGTCCCCGCCGCGCTGTCGGCGGCCGCCGCACTGGTCGTCCTGACCGCCGCGTACGGGGTGTTCCTGATGATGTCGCAGACCCGGGTCCGGGTGGACGAGCCGGCGGGGCCGCCGCCGCGCACCCGGGAGGAGCGCACGTTCGTCCTGCACCGGATCACCGAGGCGCTGGGGCGGCCGTTCTCGGCGATGGTGCTGGAGTCGCTGGGCGAGACGCGGCGGCGGTCCATCGCCCGGCGCATCGAGGCGGCGGGGAGGCCCGACGGGCTGACCCCGGACCGGTACCTGCGGCGCAAGATCGGCGAGATCGCCCTGTACGGGTCGCTGGGGACGCTGATGTTCTTCGTGGGGAACCCCCTGCTGGGGGTCATCGTGCTGGCGTTCGCGGGGCTCACCGACCTGAACCTGTACGTGCAGGCGCAGGAGCGCGCCGACCGGGTGCAGTCCCAGCTGCCGGACTTCCTGGACGTGCTCGCGGTGACCGTCAGCGCGGGGCTGTCGTTCCGCGCCGCGGTGGGCCGGGTGGCGGAGTCGATGCCGGGGGTGCTGGCCGACGAGTTCACCCTGGCGCTGCGCCAGATGGAGCTGGGCACCTCCCGCCGGGAGGCGTTCGAGATGCTGCGCCGCCGCAACCGCAACGACTCGCTGAGCAAGTTCGTGACCGCCATCCAGCAGGCGGAGGAGCTGGGCGCCCCGCTCAGCGACACCCTGGTGAACATCAGCCAGGACATGCGCCGCGCCGACGCCCAGTACATGCGCCGCAAGGCGCAGCGGCTGAACCCGCGCGTCACCATGATCACCGCGGTGACCCTGCTGCCGGGGCTGCTGCTGCTCATCGTCGGCTCGATGTTCCTGGGCACCGAGGTCGACCTCGGCACCATCCTCGGCGGCTAGCCCCTGCGGCGTTCCACGAGGATCGCGATCCGGGTGACCGCCACCAGGGCCGCCGACCAGAGGGCGTACCCGGTGTACATCCCGCCGCCCCGGGCGATCTCGTCCCACAGGGCGGGCGCCGGCTCCGCTCCGGAGCCGAACACGGCGGCGCCGGTCGCCACCAGGGCGACGGGGGCTCCGGCCACGGGGATCAGCCCGGAGAGGTTCGTCTCGACGGCGACGAACAGCAGCGCGGTGAGCAGGACGGGGAGCCCGTAGAGGATCAGGCGGTCGCCGAGCGCCCACTGCGCCAGCCAGGCGGTGTCGATCCGGCCGATGACGGGCAGCAGCGGGTACAGCTCGGCGACGGTGAGGGTGATCATCAGGCCGACGCAGATCAGCAGGGTGGCGCCGGCGGCCAGGAGGACCTTCGCGGCGGACAGGCCCAGGCAGGCGAGGACCACCAGGAGCACGGGGACGAGGGGGGCGGCCAGCCGGGCGCCGGGCATGGGACCCCCGTCGAGCCAGTGGACGCACGCCAGCGCCAGGGTGGCGGCCGCCGCGGCCAGGACGACGCGGCCGCAGAACCCGAGGACCCCCGCCGCGGTCCGAAGCGCCCCGGCGGCCGGTGGACGCCGCCGTTCGGCGGGGGGTTCCCCGCTCATGGGGGCCTCCTCGGGAGCGGGCGCGGAGCGGGGCGGGACGCCGCCGCGAACCGCGGCGGCTCTACCTCTCTCGGACGCTCGGCGGAGGCCCCGCGCCGGGCCGGGGTCAGAGCACGCCGGTCCGGAACAGCATCACCACCAGCACCCCCAGCAGCACCGCGCCCACCACGGCCGCGTTGACCAGCAGCCCCGCGCGTCCGCCCGGGGCCGGCTCGCGCACCATCGTGGCGGTCGTCCCGGCCGCCTCCTGCGGCGCGCCCCACGCCGGGGCCGTGTCGGCCGGGGCGGTAGAGGTCCCGGTTCCGGCGGGGGACATGGCCGAGCCCTCCGGCGTCACCGGCTCCGCGTAGATCCCGAAACCCGCCCCGGACCCGGCGGAGGCCGAAGACGCCACGGCCGACCCTTCCGGCGTCACCGATTCCGTGTGAATCCCGGAGCCCGTCTCGGGTCCGGCGGGCTCGGGAGGCGCGACGGCCGAGCCCTCCAGGGTGACCGGTTCCGTGTAGATCCCGAAACCCAGCGTCCCCGTCGGCTTCACCGGCCCGGCGTCGGCAGCGGATTCCGCGGCACGCGCGCCGTCGGAGGCGGCGGGGACGTCCGCGTCCGGCGGGGAGGACGCTCCACCGCCGGTGGAGGCGCCCGCCGCCGCCACGGCGCCGGCCGCGGCCGATGCCATCGAGTCACCCGTGACGACCGTGACGTCGGGGTCGTCCGCGGCGTCCGGGGCCGTGGAGGTCTCCGGGGCGCTCGTGGCGGCGGAGTCCGACGAGCCGCCGGAGGCGTCCGCGACGGCTGCGGCCCCCGGGCCCCCGGGGACCGCCGGGGTCGGTGCCCCCGCCTCGGCTGTGGCACCCGGGGCGGACGCGTCGCCTGGAACGGCCCTGGTCTCCGAGCCACCGGAGGCATCCGGGCCGCTCGCGACGGCCGCGGCGGCCGCGGCCTCAGAGGCGGCCGGATCACCTATGTCCTCAGAAGCGGCCGGGTCGCCCGTGTCCTCGGAGGCGGTGGGGCCACCCGGGACGCCTGCGGCGGCCGCGCCGACCGCCCCGCCCGGGAGCGCGGCGCGCAGCCTCTCCGCCGCCTGGCCCCCGTCGCGTCCGTCCAGGTGCCGCAGCGCCACCGCCAGCACGTCCTCCGCCGAGGGCCGTTCGCCCGGTTCCGGCGACAGGGCCCGCGCGACCACCTCCCGCAGGCCCGCCGGCACCCCCTCCAGGTCCACGCCGTCCTGCCGGGCGCGCCGCTCCATCTCCACCAGCGCCGCCCGGCGGCCCAGCCGGGAGGCGGGCGACTCGCCGAACGGCTCCCGTCCCGTCGCCGCCAGCACCACCAGGGCCGCCCACCCGAACACGTCCGCGGCGGCCGTCGACCGCCCGTCCTCGTACACCTCCGGGGCCACCCAGCCCGGGACGCCCCGCAGCCCGGGCGCCTCCGGCGCCTCGGCCCTGCGCCCCAGCCCCGTGTCGAGCAGGCGCGGTCCCGCACCGGTCAGCACCACCGCGTCCGGCCCCACCTGCCCGTGCGCGGTTCCCTCCCCGTGCAGCACCGCCAGCGCCTCGGCCACCGCGGCCGCCAGCACCACCGCGCCCCACTCCGGCAGCGCCCCATGCGCCGCCACGCGTCCGCGCAGGTCCGGCCCCGGCTGGTCGGGCAGCACCGACCACGGCCGTCCGTCGTGCTCGCCGGTCTCGACCGCCCCGACCGCGCACACGCCCCCGGACTCCGGCTCGGGGAGCGGCTCCCCGGCCTCCCGCCCGCGCGCCAGGCCGAGCAGCACGGGCTCCCCGCCGTCGCGGCGCGCCGCGTACAGCACGCCGCCTCCGCCGTCGGACACCCTTCCCTCGATCCGGTACCCGCCGACCTCGCTCGGGTCTTCGGAGGTGAGGGGTTCGGTGCGCGCGCAGAGGCTCTGCGAGGGGTGCGGCGTCATGAGGGGTGTGCCTCCGTTGTCCTGTTCCGGTACCGGACATCGTCGCGCCTGGCGCGCCCACCGGCAAACCCGTTGGCCACTGGTGGCCGCGCGCCCGCGGACCCGTCCCGTGCGCGCGGCCCCTCCCCGGGGGATCGGGGAGGGGCCGCGCAGGGGATGGGTTCGTGGGGCGGGTGTTACAGGCGGACCGTCCTGGTCGCCGTCGAGGTCGCCCCGTCGGCGTCCGTGACGGTCAGGGTGACGGTGTAGGTCCCGGGACCGGGGTAGAAGTGCCAGGTGTAGTCACCGCTGCCGGTGGTCCCGTCGCCGAAGTCCCACGTGTAGGACACGATCGGGGCGTCGCCCGCGGTGGAGGAGGCGGCGTCGAACTCGCAGAGGTACCAGAACGAGTAGCACCCGCCGTCGAAGTCGGCCGTGGGCCCGTCGCCTCCGCCGGGGGACCCCACCGACACGGTCGCGGTGGCGCTGTCGGTCGCCCCGGAGTCGTCGGTGACCGTGAGGGTCACGGTGTAGTCGCCCTCGGCGCCGTAGGTGTGCTCCACGGTGGTGCCGCTGTCGCCCGCGCCATCGCCGAACTCCCACTCCCAGGCGGTGACCTCACCGCCGGAGGTGGAGCCGGAGCCGTCGAAGGAGCAGGTCAGGGTGGTGTCGTCGCAGGCGTGGGTGATCGACGCGACCGGGCCGTCGGGCGGGGTGGTGCCGCCGTCGGCCGGGAAGGTGGCGGGGTCGCCCACGTCCAGCAGCGGCTCGTGGTACCCGTCGCCGGAGGTGTCGTCCCAGTCCTGGTTGCCGGCCGAGACCAGGGTGTCGTAGATCGCCATGACCCCGTTGCGGTCGGTGGGCTTGGCGTTGCCGACGGCCAGCAGCGCCAGGCCGCCCGCGGCGTGCGGGGAGGCCATGGAGGTGCCGCTGGAGCTGCCGTACCCGCCGCCCGGAACGGTCGAGATGATGCAGGACCCGGGGGCCGCGATCTCGACGACCTGGCCGTAGTTGGAGAAGTAGGACAGGGTGTCGTCGTCGTCCCCGGTGCACCCGAGTGCTCCGCCGTTGCCGCCGGGGGCGCCGTCGGAGTCCGCCATCGAGGACACGGTGAGCACGTCGGGGTGGTTGGCGGGGAAGAAGTTCGCCGCGTCGCGCGAGCTGTTGCCCGCGGCCACCGCGAACGCCACCCCGGAGTCCACGGCCGAGGTGATCGCCTGGCCGAGCGCCTGGTCGGTGCAGCCCTCGCAGCCCAGGCTCATGTTGGCGACGGCGATGTCCCCCGCGTTGGCCGCCACGTAGTCCACGCCCGCGGTGATGCCGGCCAGGCTCCCGCTGCCGCTGGAGTTGAGGACCTGGACGTTCCAGATGTCCGCGCCCGGCGCCATGCCGACGACGCCCTCGCCGTTGTCGATGGCCGCGATGCTGCCCGCGACGTGGGTGCCGTGCCCGTTGCCGTCGGAGGCGGTGTTGGAGACGCAGGTGCCGCTGGTGCAGTTGACGGAGTTCACCACGTTGAGGTCGGGGTGGGCTCCGTCGACACCGGTGTCCAGGACGGCGACGGCCACGTCCGGGACGTAGTCGTCCTGCCCGTTGATCGCGAGGCCGGGGTTGTCGGGGGCGAAGGTGCGGGCGATGCCGTCGGGCACGTCCTGCTCGAAGGTGTGGACCGGCTGGTCCTCCTGGACGTAGGCCACGTCCGAGTCCCGGAGGAGTTCGGCGGCCTCGGCCGCGGTCATCTCGGCCGCGTAGCCGGTGAGCGCGTGCTCGTAGACGCCGATCGGGTCGTCGCCGTGGCGTTCGGCGACGTCCTGCGGGATGGCGGAGTCGTCCAGGACGACGATGTAGGTCCGCTCGGTGGTGTCGGAGGTGTCGAGGAAGTCGGGGACCTCCTCCGCGAGGGCCGGTGCTGCGAACATGACAGGCAGCAGGGCGACGGCCGCGAGGGCCGCGCCTATCTTGCTCTTGCGCATGATGCGGAGAACCCTTCGGGGGGATGGTGGGGGACGGGGGATGTGGAAGGGTGGCCACCCGGGATCAAGAATCCGTCACGGAGGGCGACCCTGACCATACGTGTTCACTACGTAACTTCGTACACGTCGGGGGGTGCTACGTAGTGCCCCGGCGGCCACTACCTACCCGGCGCCCGCCGACCCCGTGAGCCGGTCGCGGCCTTCGGGGTCGGCGGTGTCCGAGCAGGTCGGCGCGGTCCCGGACCGGGCTCCGGCCGACCGCGCCGGCGTCAGCCCGGCAGGGGGACCTCCGCGAGCAGGGGCAGCAGCCCCGCCTCCTCCTCGTCGAGATGGGCCTCCAGCTCCCGGCTCATCCTCTCCAGATCAGCGCGGAACGCGGCCGGGTCGGCGGTGGCGACCTCCGCCAGCAGCGCCTGGATGCCCTCGCGGATGCGGTCGACCTCGCGGTGCTGCTCCGACAGCCGCTCCAGGGTGCCGGCCAGGTGCGGGTACCGCTCCGCCAGGGAGGGGAACAGCATCTGCTCCTCCCCGTCGTGGTGGAACCGCAGCGACTCGCAGAACGCCAGGCAGTGCTGGCGCAGCTGGAGGCTGAGCCCGGGGGCGGGGACCTCCCCCTCCCGGGCCGCGCGCCCGTCGCGGTCGGCGAGGTAGGCGTCGGTCTCCTCGCGGATCCGGTGCAGGTGCCCGCGCAGCCAGCGGTGGACCTGCACCAGCTTCTCCGCGAGGTTCGCCGCGGCCTCCTCCGCCTCCGGGCTGTCCCCGGCGACCGCCGGTTCCAGCACCACCACGGGCAGGACCCGGTCGGTCCCTGCCTGGTAGTCGCCGTACCCGGGGGCCGCCCGAACGGCCTCGGCGAACAGGCGGTCGCGCTCCTCGCCCTCGGCGGGGACGGCGACCGCGGAGAACTCCTCGGTGCCCAGCTCGACCCGGACCATCGGGTGGGCGAGCAGGTTGTGGTACCAGGCGGGGTGCCGGTCCGAGCCCCCGGCGGAGGCGATGACGAACAGCCGCCCGTCCGCCCGGACGTAGCCGAGCGGGCTGGTGGTCTCGCGGCCGCTGCGCGCGCCGACGGTGGTGAGCAGCAGCAGGTCGCCGCCCTCGAACATGCCGCCGACGCGGCCGCCGTTGGCGCGGAACTCCGCGACCACGGGCCGGTTGAAGTCGCTCACGTACGGCTCGGGCCGGGCGAGCGGTCCGGGGCCGCCGGTCGCGGCCGGGCCGTCGCCGCGGGCGGCCTGCGAGGTGTCGGTGTCCTGTGTGTTCTGCAAAAGGTCTCCTCTCGGTACGGGGAATGCGGGTGGGCGGCCGCCCCGAGAGGTCCGTGCGCGCGGGCGCCGCGGACACGGTTTCAGGGAAGGGGGGCACGCCGACGCCGGCGTCCGCGGACACGGGGGAACGCGGACGGGGTCGGGATGCGGGAACGGGGAGGCCGCCGGAGGGCGCGGCTGTACGCCGCACCGGAACGCGTATCAGGCGTGCTGGGTGCTCATGGTCGGCTCTCCCTCGGATCGTGTGCTCGCCCGTCGACCCGACCGGCCCACTGCTCGTGGTCGGGGACACGTGGCACGCGCGACACGGTATGCCATGCCCCGGGGCGCGTCAACCGCCGGGGCCGGGACACGGCGGGGGCGCGTCCCCCCGCTCTCCGAGGGGCGTCCGGCCGCGGGGCCCGGTCCGGTAGGGCCCGCCCCACCCCCCATCGACGGGACCGCCCCAGCGACCGGGGCACCCCGCCCTCCGTAGTTTCAAAAGCCTTGGCGCGTCGGCGGAAACGGCCGACATCACGGAACAGGAGACACCGATGGCTTCGCACACCCCCCGGGACCGGACGGGGTCCGCACGGGCGGACGGCCCCGGACCGGCACGGCGCTCTCTGGCCCCGGACCTCGCCCGCGGGTTCATGCTGCTGTTCATCGCACTGGTGAACGCCGGCTTCTTCCTCACCGGCCCGGAGACGGTGCGCACCCTGGCCGACCAGGTGGTGACGTTCGTCCAGCTCACCCTGGTGTCGGGGCGCGCGATCCCGCTGTTCGCCCTGCTGTTCGGCTACGGCGCGGTGATGATCGCGCGCCGGGTGCGGGCCTCCGGCGGGGGCTGGGTGCAGGCGCGCATCCTGCTGCGGCGGCGCGGGTGGGTGCTGCTGGCGCTGGGGGCCGCGCACGGCGTCCTGCTGCTGCCGGTGGACATCCTGGGCGCGTACGGGCTGGCGCTGCTGCTGTTCGTCGGCCTGGTGCGGGCGCGCGACGTGACGCTGTGGTGGACCGCCGGGGTGCTCGCCGCCGCGTCGGCGGCCGTCCACACGGCGTGGGCGCTGTCGCTCCCGGTCGACGGCGGGGACGGCGGGGACTCCTCGGTGGCCGTGCCGTCCCTGGTGGAGCCGTCCTTCGTCGCGGCGTCCGTCGAACGGTTCAACGAGTGGACCCTCTACACGCCGATCACGATGCTGCTGGTGGCGATGCCCACGATCGTCCTGGGCTTCTGGGCGGGGCACCGGCGCCTCCTGGAGGAGCCCGGGGCGCACCGCCCGCTGCTGCGGTCCGCCGCCGCCTGGGGGCTGGGCGCCGGTGTGCTGACGGGACTGCCCAGCGCCCTGGTGGCGGCCGGATGGGTGCCCGCGGGGCCGCGCCTGGACGGCGCGCTGGCGGTCCTGCACGAGCTCGGCGGCTGGGCGGGCGGCATCGGCTGGGCCGCGCTGATCGCCCTCCTCGCGGCCCGCTGGGAATCCCGCCCCGCGCGCACGTCCCCGCCCGACGCTACCCGGGCACCCGTGCCCGCCCCCGGGCCGGCGGTGGCGGCCGTCGCCGCCGTGGGCGAGCGCTCCCTGAGCTGCTACCTCCTGCAATCGCTGGTGTTCACGGCGGTGTTCGCCCCCTACGGCCTGGGCCTGGGGGCCTCCCTGGGCGCGGCGGGCGCGGCCGCCGTGGGGGTCGCGACCTGGCTGGCGTCCGTCGCGGCCGCCGAGGCCCTGCGCAGGGCGGGCCGCCGCGGTCCCGCCGAGGTGCTGGTGCGCCGCCTCACCCGGCGCCGCGAACCCCTGGTCGCGCCCCCGCTGCCCCGCGCGGAGTAGGGCGCCTGCTCCCCGGGGAGCAGGCGCCGTGCTCCCCGGGCGGTGCCGGACCGCCCCGAAGAGCCTCTCGGCGGGGGACGCGGCGGCCGGTACCCGCTCCGTACCTTTCCACCATGACCTCCTCCCCCTTGAACACGCGGACCGCGATCCTCGCCGGGAGCGGCCTGTGCGCCGCCGCCTTCGTCCTCTCCGACCTCGTCAACCGCGAGATGAGCCCGGTCGCCGAGACCGTCAGCCGGTTCGTCAACACCGGCCACGGCTGGCTGGTCACCGTGGGCCTGGTCGGCCTCGCCCTGGCCGGGGCCGCCTCGGCCGTGCGGGTGGCCGACCGGCCCGGCCGGGTCCTGCTCTGGATCTGGGCCGCGGGGATCGCGGTCTCCGCGGTCTTCCCGGCCGACCCGCCCGGCAACTGGGCGGCCCCCTCCGTCTCCGAGACCGTCCACGGTCTGGCCGCCTGGGCGGCCCTGGGCTCCTTCACCGCCGCCGCGGTCGTGCTCGCCCGCCGGTGGCGCGGCCTGCCCGGCACCCCGCGGGCGCTCGCCCCGGTCACCACCGTCCTGACCGTCTCCATGGCCCTGTTCGTGGTCACCCTGGTGGACGCCATGGCGTTCCGGGAGCTCCCGGCGCTGCTCGGTGTGACCGAGCGCGCCGTCATCGCCGCGGACCTGGTCTGGATGTGCGTCGCCGCCTTCCGCGTCCCGGCCGCCCCCGCCGCGCCGGTGCCGGACCGCGTCCCGGAGCGCGCCTGATCCCGCGCACGGCGGGGCCACCCCGTCCGGGGCGGCCCCGCCCGCCGTCACCTCTGGACCTCCTCCGGTGCCGGGACCCCCACCTCCAGGTCTCCGTCCAGCCCCGCGAACGTGTACCGCGTGTACCAGTACTCCGGCGCCGGGACCGGCTCCGCGAAGGCCGCCGGGGCCGCCTGCGCCACCGGCCGCCCGTTGAGCACGGACCCGCCCTGCGGCGGCCCCTCGGTGGAGAACGCCAGGGGCTCCCCGTCCTCGGTCGCCACCAGCGTGAACGCCGACTCCTGCGGCGACTCCTCCGAGGGCCGGAACGTCCCCTCCACCAGCACCGCCGGGACCCCGTCGGGCGGGTCCTCCCCCGCCAGGTGGCCGTAGGCGTCCTCCGTCGGCCCGGGCGCGTCGAACACCGTCTCCTCCTCCGAGGTGACGGTGCCGGTCTCCACCACCCGGGCCATCGGCTCCAGGATCCGCTCGGGGTCGAACACCGCCTCCGACGCGCCCAGCTCCTCGGGGACGGCCGGCCGCCACACGGCGGGCCCGTTCCAGGCGGTGGTGTCGCTGTACAGCAGTTCTCCGTCCACCAGCATCAGGTCGCTGGCGCGCGCCCCGCTGACGGTGCTGGTCCAGCGCACCGCCTCGGGGTCGGCCTGGTACAGCACCCGGTCGAACAGGGTGGGCTCGGCCGCGGTGTCCGCGGGCAGCGGCTGCCCGTACCCCTCGCCGTTCCCGGCGTGGGTGAGGATGGTCAGCTCCAGGGTGCGCGCCCGCGTCAGCCGGTCGAGCGAGGCGGACACCAGGTCGATGCCCGTGGGCGCGGCGCTCTCCCCCGGGCCGTCCGGGCCGCCGGGGTTCTCGGAGACGGGCTCGGCGTCCTGGGCCAGGGCGTCGAACAGCGCGTACCCGCCGCCCCCGGCCACCGCCAGCGCGAAGCAGCAGGCGGCGCCGACGGCCAGGATCCGCCCGGCACCGCCGCGCCGTTCGCGGCGCTCGCGGCGCCGCCGGCGGGAGCGCCCGCCCCGGCCGCCGGCCGCGGCCTCCTGGACGCCCCGCCCGCCACCGTCGCGCTCGGGCCCGGGCCCGCCGTGCGCCTCCCCCGGCCCGTCGTCGGGGGCGGGCACCATGATCAGCTCCCCCGTGATGGGGTCGCGGGTGCTGACCAGCCGCCGCGCGTTCCGCACCCTGGTCCCGGGCGTCCAGGTGCGCCGCCCCGAGGCGGCCGCCTCCTCGTCCAGTCCGCGGGCCGCCTGCGTCCACAGCTCGGGCCGGTGCCAGGACACGTCCACGTACGGCCAGTGCGTGCGCGCCGCCCCGTGGAGCCGGTCGCTCCACTCCTCGCGGACCGTGTCCTCGGGGACCCCCAGCAGTGCCAGGCACTCCAGGTAGACGTCCTCGGCGGAGGGCCGCCGGGCCGGGTCCCGCTCCAGGGCCCGTTCCAGGACGCGCGCCAGCTCGGGCCGGAGCGCGGACAGGTCCACGTACCCGCGTGCCCGGACGGCGGCGTCGGCCTGCGAGACCACGGTGCCGAACGGCGGCAGGCCGGTGCCCGCGAAGACCACCGTGCACGCCCACGCGAACACGTCGGACGCCTCGTCGGGGCGGCTGCCCGCATAGCGTTCGGGCGCCATCCAGCCGGGGCTGCCGACGGTGGTGTGCGAGTCGCCGTCGTCCACCTGGCGGGCCAGCCCGAAGTCGACCAGGCGCGGCCCGGTGGCCGTGACCAGCACGTTCCCGGGTTTGACGTCGCCGTGCGGGACCCGGCCGTCGTGCACGTCCATCAGCGCCTCGGCGACCCCGGCGGCCAGCACCAGCAGCGCGGCGCCGCCCATCGGACCGCGCACCCCGGTGTGGCGCCCCAGGTCGAGGGCGGGCAGGTACTCCACGGCGGACCACGGGCGGTTGCGGTGGACGCCGCTGTCGAGCACCCCGAGCGCGCACGAGCCGGGCACCCGGCGCAGGTGCACGACCTTGTCGTCGGGATCGGCCGCGGACACCCACTCCTCGCCCATGACCTTGAGCGCCAGCGGATGCCCCTCGGGTGTGAGCGCGGCGTAGACGGCGCCCAGGGCGGAGTCGCCGAGCCGGCCGATCAGCCGGTGCGCGCCCACCCAGGGCGGGTCGTCGGGCACGAGGGGCCGGACGTTCGGTGGTAAGACGACTGTCGGTGCCATGGGGGGTTCGCTTCCACTCTCCTGGGACCAGGGGTTCGGGAATATCAGGACACGGCGCTCGCATTCGGTGGATACCGAACGTACATTCCCCGATGCTCCGGGGCCAATGGTGCGCACGGGTCGCGGGCCGTGCACCGGGTGAGAACCTCGGGCGGGCGCCCGCGGTTCACTTCATGACCGATTCTTCACCGAACTTCGCACGAAAAAGGATATGCGCAACGGCCCTCCCAGCACCGGCCCGGACCCGCCCCATGTCCGCTCACGGCCACGGTCGGCGAATAAGGACACCGCCGGAAAAGCGGGTTCTCGGATGTTCCGTAACGTTTTCCCGATGATCACCCGAACGTACCGGAAAAGGTCGAGGACGGGCCTTCTTCCCCGGCCCGGCCGCCCACGCGCCGCAGGGCCTGTTCCAGCACCGGCAGTGCCGTGGAGGCGTCGCCCTCCACCGGCCCGGGTCCCCCGGCGGCCGGCGGCACCCCCGGCGGGGTGTCCCGCGCACGGTCGTCCTGCCGGTCCCGACGGACATTCCGGCTCCTGAGCGACCTCGCCGCCGCGGTCGCCGCCCCCGCCCCGGCGGCGACCGCGGCGACCGCTCCCAGCACGGCCGCCACCCCGGACCGGTCCAGCAGCAGCGCGACCCCGGCGAAGACGAACAGCAGCACGGACATGCCCGCGTAGAAGAACACGTTGTCGTCCCGGGCGTCCCGGTCGGCCGGGGAGCCCGGGGAGCCGGGGTCGCTCCGGGCGGGTCCCCCCTCCCCCGGGGCGGCGCCGGCGCCCTCCTCCGGGGCGGCGGGGGCACGCATCCTGCGCACGGTCCGCGCCGCCAGGTTCAGCTGCGGGGACGCCTCGCGCAGGGTGACGGCCAGCGCCCACTGCGCCTCGGGGGCGGCCATCAGGACGGCCTCCCGCACCGCGACGCGCAGTTCCGCGTTCTCCGGGTCCAGGTCCCGCGCCGCCAGGGCGGCCAGTTCGCCGCGGTCGGTGACCGGGGCCGCGGCGGCCCCGTGCGCCAGGGCGACCAGGCGCGGGAGCGGCGGGGAGAAGAGCAGCCCGCCGTCGGGGAAGGCGTCGGCGAACGGGGAGTTCCACTCACGCTGGGCGTCGACGGCCTCCATGAGCAGGTGCAGGTTCTCCGCCGTGCGCGCGTACCGGGCGCAGGGGGTGCCCCGGCCGCACCCGTGCGCCTCGGGGGTGCGGCAGTGGTGCCTGCTCAGGGTGCGCAGCAGCCCGGCGCGGATCGCCCCGGCGATGCCCGCCAGGAACGGCACCGGGTCCCCGGCCCCGTCCACCAGCAGGTGCCAGGACAGGTCCTCGCCCCGGTAGGAGGGCCGCAGGGCGGGCGCCATCCGGGCCACGACCCGGGCGAGGAGGAGTTCGTCCCCCGCCCCGTCCCCGGAGGAGGCGGGGGCGTCGGCGAGCAGGTCCCGGGCCGCGGCGTCCAGCGGCGGCCACTGCGCCAGCCTGCGGCGCTGCTCCGGCGAGCGCAGGAACCCGACGGCGGTGTCCCACCGCTCCTGGAAGGCGTACGCCAGGGACACCGGCGAGGTGTGGTCGACACCGTCGAACCGGAAGGGGGGCTCCTTGCGGATCTCGGCCGCGGCCGCGGCGATCTCTTCCACGGGCACCCTGATCGTGGTGGTGTCCCCGCCGTCGGCGCCCGCCGTCCCCCGTTCCGCCTCCCTCTCCGCGCCCAGGACGGCGGCGATCTCCTCGGCGGACATCAGCCGGGTGGCGGGCCGGTCGGGGTCGGGCCCGGTGCCGGGGCCCTCCTCCCCCGCACCGGGGTCGTCCCGGTGCCCCAGCAGCGCCATCAGCACCTCCCGGGCGGTCGGACGGTTGCCCGGTTCCCTGTCCAGGCAGCGCCGCACCAGCGGCAGCAGTGTTTCCGGCACCCCGTCCAGGTCGGGCTCCCCGGTGGTCACCCGCATCAGCAGCGCCGGCATGTTCGGCGCCTCGAAGGCGCCCCGCCCGGTGGCCGCGAACACCATGACCAGGCCCCAGGCGAACATGTCGATCGCGGTGGTGACCTCCCCGCCCCCGAACTGCTCGGGGGCCATGTACTTCGGCGTGCCCAGGATGGCGCTCGCGCTCGTCCCGGTCCCCTCCAGCGCGCGGGAGATGCCGAAGTCGATGACCCTGACCCCGTCCCGCCCCAGCAGGATGTTGTCGGGTTTGAAGTCCCGGTGCACCACCCCCGCCCGGTGGATGGCCACCAGCGCAGTGGCGGTGGACACCGCGAGCCGGTACAGGTCCCCGTCCGAGCCCGGCCCCCTCCCCCGGATGTAGCCCTCCAGGGGCGTGCCCTCCACGTACTCGGTGGCGATCCACGGCGGGTCCCCGCCGGGGTCGGCGTCCAGTACCCGGGCGGTGCAGAACGGCAGCACCGACTTGATCAGCCCGATCTCCCGGTCGAACCGCTCCCGGAAGTCGGCGTCCCCCCGGTGGCGGACGTGCAGCACCTTGACGGCGGCGCGGTGGCCGTCCCGGTGCTCTCCCAGGTACACGGTGCCGAAACCGCCCGCGCCCAGGAGGCGGCGCAGGCGGTATCCGCCGACCTCGGAACCGATGTCGACCACGGGGGACTCCTTGTCGCTCTCTGCTCGGGCGCCGCTCCCCACCGCGCACCGGGAACGCACCGTAGCACCGCGGGGTGAACGGGACACGCGGGGTGCCGCGCCCATCCTTCTCCGCAGGGGCGGGGGTTCCGAGGACGCTGACCGCATGTGGCCACGACGCCCCGCTGGCGGTCGGGCGGGGCGCCGGGGCGGAACCCGGCGGCGGAACGCCCCGGGAGGGCGGTCGGCCGGGGACGGAGCACGGCTCCACCACGCCCGGCAGCGGACGGCTCCTGGAACGCGCCTCACCAAGCGTCCATCCAGGGAAAGCGAGCGCCAGGTGCCGGGACGGAACACGGCCCCACCGCACCCGGCGGCGGATCACCCCCGGAACCCACCCCACCGAGTGTCCGTCCCACGGAACGGACCGCAGTCGGGACGACAAAAAGGAAAACCCGCACCGAGGGAATACCGGAATTCCGGAAATGGCGAAGAAGAACAGCAAGAGCGCGTGTGAGGCGTGACGACATCCCCGGGCGTTCCGTGCCGGTTCATCCCCGGAGAACATCCACCGGACGCACGATCACCGCCTTCCACATCTCCACAGGGTGGAAATCCCGAGACCGTTCCACCGATCCACCCAGCGGAACGGCTGGGAGCACGTTCTCCGAAACGGCATCGCACACGCGCGTTCCCGCGCATGCGTAGAGCAACGGCTCCGGGCAGGGGCAGCGAACGGGCACGACGCATCCGAAGAGAGGGGCGCACACTCGTGTGCGCATGCCGGGGACGGTCAGCGGCCACGGTCGGACACTTCCTTCGCGCGGGGTTCACGTGAAGCGGCACAACGCGGCCGGGCCCGTGGGAAAACTCCGTTTTCCACACCCGACCCCACATGCCATAACACCCAGGGGATGGAGATCCGACCCGCCCCGGGGGATAAAACGGACCTACCTGCCACTTATTCGCGAGAAACAGCATGTTTTCTTGAATACGTCCGGGCCTTCGCCCTTTCCCCTAAAGTGGGGGGCCGGGGCCGCCACCCGGCCCCTGGGGCGGGCGGCGCCCCGCGCTCCCGTTCACTCCTACTCCCGGGGGCGCGGGGTTCCGCTCGCCTCGTCGCCCCGGCGCACCGGAGCGCGGACGGGAACGGGAGACCCGGGCGAGACCTAAAAGGATCCCTGCCGCCCCGGGCCGACTAGACCGGCCGGACCGCCGCCTCCGCGGCCGCGTCCGCGCCTGTGTCCGAGGACACCGTGTCCCCGCAGGCGAGCGCGCCCCGCTCACACGAGAGCACCGTCTCCAGCAGCCCAGGGAACCGCTCGGACACGTCCCCGTCCCGCAGCGAGATGAAGCACCGGGTGCCCTCCGTGCGGCTCTGCACCAGACCCGCGTTGCGCAGGATCTTCAGGTGGTGGCTCAGCGTGGACTGCGCGATCGGCAGGTCGATGTCCTTCCAGGCGCGCTCGCCGTCCCTGGCCGCGAGCATGCGCACGATCTTCAGCCGGGTGGGTTCGGCCAGCGCGGCCAGCACCGTCACCAGCTCGACCCCGTCGAGCGGTGGATGGTGTTGCTCCCTCGCCGCCACGCGAACCTCCTCACACCGGCGTTTCGCACCAGCATAGTGGGACGGGTGTATCTTCGATATTCGACGATCATCGAACACCGAGGGACAAGCATGCCCATCACCCTGTCCGTGCTCGACCATGCCGGCATCTCCGAGGGGTCCACACCCGGGCAGGCCCTGCGCGACGCCCGCGACCTGGCCCGACACGTGGAATCGCTCGGCTACCGGCGCTTCTGGCTGTCCGAGCACCACAACATGCGGGCGATCGCCAGCGCCGCCACCTCCGTCTCCCTCGGCTTCATCGCCGAGGGCACCTCGACCATCCGCATCGGCGCCGGCGGCGTCATGCTGCCCAACCACTCGCCGCTGGTCATCGCCGAACAGTTCGGCACCCTGGAGTCCCTCTACCCGAGCCGCGTGGACCTGGGCCTGGGCCGGGCCCCGGGCACCGACCCGCGCACCATGATGGCGCTGCGCCGCGACCACTCCGCCGCCTCCGCGTTCCCGCACGACGTGCAGGAGCTCCAGTCCTACTTCGAGCCCGCCGACCCCGGCCAGCCGGTGCGAGCCATCCCCGGCGAGGGCCTGCGGGTGCCGCTGTGGATCCTGGGGTCGAGCCTGTTCGGCGCCCAGCTGGCCGCGCAGCTGGGGCTGCCGTACGCCTTCGCCTCCCACTTCGCGCCCGACGCCCTGTACGAGGCGCTCAAGGCGTACCGGGAGAACTTCACCCCCTCGCGCCAGCAGGAGACGCCGTACGCGATGGCGGGGGTGAACGCGTTCGTCGCCGACACCGACGAGGAGGCCCGGCGCCTGTTCAGCACCATGCAGCAGGCCTTCCTGGGAACGCTGCGCGGGGCGCGCGGGCTGCTGCGCCCGCCGGTGGACTCGCTCGACACCATGTGGCGTCCCGGGGAGCGGGAACGCCTGGACCACATGCTTCGTTACTCGTTCGTGGGTTCCCCGGAAACGGTGCGCCGCAAGCTCGAGCTGTTCGTCACCGACACCGGTGTGGACGAGCTGATGGTGTCGTCGATGATCTACGACAAGGAGGCTCGCCTGCGCTCTTTCGAGCTGCTGGCGGAGGTCGCCGGTCTGGGCTGAGTCCCGTCCCCGCCCCGGGGGGCACCGGGCAAGGGTGGCGGCCGTTGGGCGCTGTTGGCAGGCGGCGCCGGCCGCCTCCCCCGGGTGGGGAAGACGAAGGGCCGGGCACCCCGCGGGTGGGTGCCCGGCCCTTCGGTGTGCCCGGACCGGCCCCGGGTCCGTTCGGCGACGCCTCTCACGGCAGAGCCGGGTGTCCCCCCGGTGCCGACCGTGAGCATCCCCGCCGGAGCAGGGAATCCTTCCAGGACGTGAACTCTCGCCGTCCCCCGGCCCCGAGCCGGGTGAAGAAAGCGCCCCCGAATCCCCTCCGCGCTCGCGGACGACCGCATTCGCACCGGTCATAGGCACGATCGCCCACCGATCACCGGACAAGTAGTGACGCCTCACGTGTCGGCTGAGAAGATGGTGACCCGTCGGGCACCGACCGTTATACGTGTTCATGGGCGCTCCACCCGAATGCGGTTCCGCACCCGGAAGGGCGATCGGAACCGCGAGAGGCGTCCCCACCTGCGTTTTCAACGGAGCCGAGAGGGCCTGTGGACAAGGTGTGGTGGCCGGGATCGACGGGCATCGTGAAGGAGGATGACCTCTTCTGGACAGGTACAGGGCGTATGCCCGGGACATGTGCAGGATAGTGAGAACCCCGAGGCGGCTGCGCGAGCAGGAGCCTCGCCCCGTAGCCGAGTCGTTGACACCGGTGAATCCTTACCCTTGGTTCACCTTGATGAAGGCCACCAGGCCGAAGAGATGCCCGGCCGCGGGCCACGAGGACGTGGCCCGTCGCCCCGGATCTCCTCCCCCAAGGAGCTGACCCCTTGTGAAGACGCCAATGAGCAAGCTGTGGGCGACCCTGAGCGCCCTGATCGTCCCCCCGTCCAAGAAGAACGACACCGGCGCCACCATCATCGAGTACGCGGCCATCCTTCTTCTCATCGCCGCCGCCGCCACCCTCATCTGGGGCCTCGGCATTCCCGAGAACATCAGTGGGTCGATCGGTACGGCCGTCTCCGAGATCCTCAGCGGCCCCTGACCCGGACAGAAGAACAAAGAACGAAGGCCCCATAGTCCGGGCGAAGCATCGAACAAACGAGAACCGCTTGCTTTCCAAACCCTCCACCCCGAACAAAAGAAGACAGGCATTCTCTTCCGGGGTAACAGCAACACTTCTCCTGACGCTGACCGCATGTGTGGTGTCCCCAGAAGACGGAAGCACCCCCCGACCGGAGGACGCCGGAACCCTAGAAAGCAATCCACCCGATGCGCAGGGAGGGGACACCGAGGGGAACCCGATCGCCCACGCGGCGACGACCACCACACCCCTGGGCCAAGACCTCGAGATCGGCGTTGTGGCCCTAGAGCGACTGGAAAGCGACGCACTGAGACTTCGCCTACAGGTGTCCAATAAATCCACGGAAAGCATATCGCTTTTCGACGGCCTATCCGAGCCGAACGACCCGAACACGGCAAGCCTGGTATCCCTGGTCGATGCAAGCAATCAAAAAAGATACCTCAGCTACGACCAGAGCAATGGACAATGTTTCTGCTCCCCACCCCTGGAAGGCCCCATACCGGCAGGGGAAAGCGAGGAGATCTGGGTTATATACCCAGAACCCCCGGTCGACCTAGAACAGATGACGGTCGTGGTACCGCTGGCTCCACCGATCATGGACGTACCCATCAGCGACTCCACGGAAAGAATGGAGAATATAAGCCTGGCGGACGCCCAGATACTCAACCTGACGATGATATCGGACAACCTGGAGGATCAAACCGGTCGCACCGAGAGCGGCGAGGAAGTGAGCATCATCCTGTCCTCCGACGTGCTTTTCGAGACCAACAGCTCCGAACTGAACTCTGAAGCAGAAGAGATACTGGAGCAGGTCGCCCTGGAGATCGACGACTCGTCGGCCACGACCGTGAAAATCGACGGCCACGCCGACAACACGGGAAGCGATGCGACGAACGTCCCGCTCTCCGAGGAACGAGCCGAGTCGGTCAAGGAGGCACTGGCGGATCTCCTGACACGATCTGGAGTCGATTTCGAAGTCGCCGGCCATGGATCGAGCGACCCGATCGCCGACAACAGCACGGAAGAAGGACGAGAGAGAAATCGCCGTGTCAGCGTGACGTTCGAAAAGTAGGCGACCATGAAGCGAAAAAGAAGAAAAGCAGCAAGCACTCTCTGCATGGCCGTTCTCGTAGCCGCCACCATGTCAGCGGGAATCAGCTCGGCGGCCCCCGCATCGAAGCCGAGAGATCTCGATTCCCTTGGGTCTGCCACTGGGAATGAAACCCAGTCGAGCAACCTCGTCGCAGAAGCCAACATCGCAGAGAGGAACGAGGCCGGGAATATACTGTCCATCACGTGGAGCATTGAGAACACAGGAAGCGATCGAGTCACTCTGACCTGGCTCGCCGGGAGGTCATATCTTTACTCAGGCGCCAACTACGCCGGAGTGACCGCCATGGCCGCAGACGGATCGTCAAGATTCCATCCCATCATGGACGAATCCGGTTCCTGCCTGTGCTCAGGAGACAGCTCGTCGGCCTTCAAAGAGTGGGTGAGTCCCGGAGAGAAGGTCTCATACTGGTCGATGTTCTCCGTCCCCTCCGATGTCGAGAGCATCACCTTGGAGATTCCCGGGTTCGAGCCGATCGAGAACATTCCCATTTCCTGACCGCCCCCGACCAAAACCTTCTGGAGAATGATTTGTCTGGCTCCCGGCACACGAACTTCGGGGAACCGCGGAGGCCGTCGCCTTCGCGGCCTGCGGGGCGTGCGGGGGAACGCAGTGGACCCCCGCGCCTCTGGCGTTGGCTGTGGCCCGCGAACCCCCATGGCGGCGACCGGGGCGCGGCACTGACCGAGACGGCGGCCGTGCTCATCCTCGTCGCCGCCGTCATGGTCGCGGTGTACCAGCTGGAGCTGAGCAGGACCTTCAACGAAGGCGTGCGGCAGATGGTGTGCCTGGTGCGCGGCCCCTCCTGTGGGGAGACCTGGACCGAGGCCGATCGGCCGGAGGCGCCGGAGTCGTACGAGTGGGGCCAGGGCAACCCGAACCGGGTCGACAACCAGAACATCGCCCGATCCCTCGCCGAGGGCTACGGCTGGCAGGACGCCGAGTGGCAGTGCCTGAGCAACCTCTGGGGGGCTATGTCGCACTGGGACCACACGGTCACCGACCCGGATACGGGGGCGGTCGGCATTTCCGGGTTCGTCCCGGGGGTGCACGGCAACCTGCCATCCGGGTTCCGGGACAGCGCCCAGGCCCAGATCGAGTGGGGGCTCGGGCACATCAGGGACACCCACGGAACCCCGTGTGTGGCCTGGTCCTACTGGCAGGGCAGCGGCTCCTACTGACCGGGATCCGACCAGCGCCGTGGCCCCTGCCGGATCCATCCGCTCTCGGCGGTGGTGGGAGCCCATGCGCTTCCGGCACGGCTCGAAGCCGGGCCCGGCCCACCCCGTCCCCCGGGCAGGCCGAATACCCCTCGGTTCAGGGAGTCGCGCAGCAGAACCCCGGGTCTCCCGCCCCCTCCGCGCACTCACCACCGTGGGTGCCGTGGCCGCTCCCATCGACGGAGCCGCCCGCCCCGCCCCCGCCCCCGTGCCCCTCCCCCTGCCCCACGCGCGACGCGTGCACCCGCCCGGCCGGGGACACCGGTCAGGGCTGGGTCTCCTCCCGCTCGGCCTCCTCCTCGATGAAGCCGATCACCTCGGCCAGGTGCTGCTCCACGTCCAGGGTCTCCTGGGCCTCCGGTCCGGCGACGCGGCGCAGCGCCGCCAGCACCTCCCGGTACTCGGCCTCCGCCTCCTCCAGGAGGCCCAGGCTCGCCCACGTCGCCGCCATGCGGCTGCGGACCCGCAGGGTCTCCGAGTGGTCGGCGCCCAGCGCCCGGGTCTGGGCCGACACCAGGTCGCCGAGTTCCGCAGCCGCGCCCTCCAGGTTCTCCCGGCCGCCCGCCCGGACCAGCGTCACCACCAGCGCCTGCCAGACCCGCCAGGTGTCCGGGTCCCGCTCGCCGTGCCGCAGCAGGTAGCCCCGCACGATCGCCCGCAGCCCCAGCACCGCTTCGTCGTGGATCCCCATGTCGCTCAGCGTCCAGGCGGCGACGAACAGCAGGTCCAGGCGTTCCTGGTCGCCGGGTTCCCGCCCCGGCAGCCGGCCGGCCTCGGTCAGCGCTCGCACGGTCTCCGACGCGGCGGCCCGGTAGGCCTCCAGGCGCCGCACCATCGTCTCCGCCTCGTCCGTGTCCGGCGCCGCCTCCGGGCCCGCGTCCGGCGTCACTCCCGGCGGGTCGGCGGCCTCCAGGGCGCGCCGGTGCGACTCCATCGCGCCGGTGAGCCCGGCCTCCTGCCGTGCCGGGTCCCACCGCAGCGCGCGCAGCAGCTCGGTCCGCATCGCCAGGGTGTGCGGATGGTCCTCGCCCAGCGCCCCGTCGAGCCTCCGCACCAGGGCCTGGACGAGGTCGGCGACCGCGGCCCGGTGCTCCGGGTGCCGCGCTGCCACGTCGCGCAGGCCGGCCGTCCACTCCCGGTGGTAGCGCCGCACCTGCCGGTGGCCCGCCCCCAGGACGCGTTCGGCGGTCTCGACCACCGGGGCGAGCTCGAACGCCGACTCCGCCTCGGCCCCGCGCCACCGGGGCATCCGGCCCAGGTCCCAGCGGCGGGCCAGGGTGTCCGGATGGTCCGGGCCCAGCACCCGGCAGGAGGCCACCACCAGGGAGAGCAGTCCCGATTCCAGGTCCGGGAGCCGGTCCGGCTCCCGGTCGGGCATCGTTCCCGGCCCGGTGCCGCGGTCCCGCGCGCCCCGCCGCATCAGGTCCTCGTCGACCCGGCAGGCCAGCTCCCAGGCCTTGAGGGTGTCCGGGTGGTCCGCCCCCTGGACCCGACGCCGGTCCCGCAGGACCTCGCCGATCTCGGCCCCGGCCTCCTCCGGACGGGCGAGCGCGCGCAGCGTCAGGGCCAGGCTCTGGCGGGCGGCCAGGGTGTCCGGATGGTCGGGGCCGAGGGTGCGCAGCCGCCCCTGCCACACCGCCCGGTACTCCGGGACGGCGGATTCGCGCCGGTGCTCCCACAGCAGTGCGGCCAGTTCCTCCCGGGCCGCCAGGGTCTCGGGGGCCTCCGGTCCCAGCGTTCGTGCCCGTTGCCGGGCCCGGTCCTGCAACCGCTCCCGCTGCGGGGCGAAGCCGGCCCTGCGCTCGTCGCGGCGGGCGCGGCCCCGGAGCCTGCGCACCCGCCGGTAGGCGGACTCCGCCTGCCGCAGGGCGCCGTCGGCGAGCTGCGTGCGGGCGATGTGCAGGGCCTCCTCCCGCGAGGAGCATCCCAGGAGCATCTGGAACTCCGCGTCCGGGACCTGGTCTGTGTACCCGCGGGGCGGCTCCGGGTCCATGCCGGTCACCGTGTCGGCGGTGAGGAACAGCCGCGGCATCCGCGCCCGGGGGGCGGTCAGCCACTCCCACGCCTCGGCGAGGGACTCGAGCTCTCTGGTCAGGGCGTCGTCCCCGGCTCCGGGGTCCGCGTCCTCGGGCAGGTAGCGGGTGTGCAGCTCCTCCACGGCCGAGCGGCGCAGCGGCCACGGGTAGCCGCAGCGGCGCATGCCCATGACCGCTCCCAGCAGCGCGGCGGCCCGCAGCGGCATCACGATCCCCACCGTCCTCTCCGCGGGCCGCCCCGGTCGGGGACCCGCTCCGGTCTCCCCGGAGGGGGCCCCGCGGCCGCCTCCGGCCGTTCCGGCCCGCGCACCGTCGCCGCCCCCGCGCCGCGGACGCCCGGGACGCAGGACGAGGCTACCGCCCGGCCTCCGGCCGCGGTGGACGTTCGCCCGGGAGGGCCGGATGCGGTCACGGCCCGCCCCACTCCGGCGGGCAGGCCGCCTCCCCAGCGCGGGCGAGTTCCCCCTCGACCTCCTCCCGCGCGGCCGGGACGTCGGCGCCCTGGTGGATGCCCGCCGGTGCCCCGGCCGACCGGGGCACCGTGACGAACACGTCCGTCCCCACCGCGAGCGCCTCCAGCGGGTCCGCGTAGGCGGGGTCCGGGACGGTCACCCGCGCCGTCTCCCCTCCGGAGGCGGGCTTGACCCACTCCCGCACGGCGATGGTCACCTCCACCAGGGGCTCCTCCGCCGCCCTCGGACCTTCCCCGCGCGGTTCCGTCACCGCCTCCACCGCGCTGACCTCGCCCTCCACGATCACGTCGGCGCAGGCGATCTCCTCCGCCAGGGTCCGCCGCCGGTCCACGGCGGGGCCGGTCCCGTCCCCGTCGAGCAGCACCACCAGGGCCGCCGTCAGGGCGCCCGCGGCCGAGACCCCCGCGATCCCCCACAGGGCGGGGTGCCCGCGCCGGCGCCCCCGCGTCACGATGTCCCCTCCTGGTCCTGGGCGTCCCGATCCAGGGCGTCGGCGGCACCGGCGGCGGGTTCGGTCGCGGCCGCCCGGAGCGCCTCGTTCATGCGCTGCTCGCTGCGCAGGGTGTCCTCATGGTCGGGCCCCAGCACCCGGACCCTGATCTCCCACACCGCCCGGTTCTCGGCGGCCGCCTCCTCGTACCGCTCCAACCGCTTCCAGGCCAGGGCCAGCCTGCTCCGGGCCCAGAGGGTGTCGGCGTGCTCGGGACCCGACACACGGGTCCGGACCTCCAGCATCTCGCGGAGTCCGGCTTCGGCCTCCGCGAACCGGCCCGCCTCGTGCAGCACCAGTACCTGCCTCTCCCAAGCCCAGAGGGTCTCCTCGTGTTCCGCGCCCAGGACCCGCGCCGAGGCCTCCCACATCGCCCGGTACTCGGTCAGCGCCTCCTCGTACCGGCCCAGATCCTCCAGCGCCAGGGCCAGTCCGCTCCAGTCGGCCAGCGCCTCCTCGTTCTCGGGGCCCGCCGCCCGAGCCCGGACCTCCAGAAGCCCCCGGTACTCGGCCGCCGCCTCCTCGTAGCGCTCCTGCACCCGGTGCAGTTCGGCCAGCCGGCTGCGGAGCTCGAGCGTGGTCTCGTGCTCCTCCCCGGCGTCACGACGCCACACTTCGAGGGCTTTCCGCAACCCGCACTCCGCCTCGTCCATCCGCCCCAGCCGCCAGGACGTCATCGCGAGGTCCTGGTGGTAGGCCACCAGGTCCGGGTGGTCCTCCCCGAGGTCGCGGATGAGGTCGTCCCGAGCCGCGGCGGCCTCGGTGTAGTGCTCCTCATAGCACCCGGCGTCCCGCAACGCCGTGGTCATGGCGTACCGGGAGGCCAGGGTGTCCGGGTGGTCGGCGCCCAGCACTCGGGCGCGGTCCTGGTACACCGCACGCCATTCGGTGAGGGCCTCCTCCTTCCGCCCCAGGGACGACAGCACCCGGCCGAGCCGGTGGCGGTCCGCCAACACGAGGGGGTCGTCGGGGCCCGACATCCGTGAGCGGATCTCGTACAGCGAGTGCGCCTCGGGCTCGGCCTCCGACCAGCGTCCCGCGTTGACCAGTACCGTCACCAGGGTGTTCCGGGCCCTCACTTTGAGGGGATCGGCGGCATCGGGTCGGCGGTCCAGGACGGCCGCGATGTCCCGCAGTTCCGCCTCCAGGCCGATCCGGTCGACGTCACCGCCTTCGGCTCGTTCGGCCTCGTAGCCGTCCATCAACGTTTCGAACCGGGCCCTCTGGCTTTCCGGGTGCTCCTCGCCCATCGTGCGACACCGCAGTTCCCACAGGGCCCGGAACCCGGCCTCGGCCTCCCGGTGCAGACCTTCGCGCGAGGAGACCACCGCCAGCTCCCACATGGCCGCCGGGATGAGCGGGTGTTCTTCGCCCAGGGCGCGCACCGCCGTGTCGAGGATCTCCCGCAGTTGAGCACGTGCGGTGGACAGCCGCTTCAGGCCCACGTGGGACTGCGCGAGGCGGAACCGGGTCCACAGGGTGTTCTCAGCGTCCTCGCCCGCGCTCCGGCTCAGCACTTCCACGGTGGCCTCGAACTCGGCCCGGGCCCGTCTGTGCTCCCCGAGCAGGGCCAGGGTCATGCCCAGCTGGTTCCTGGCCGCCACCGTGTCCGGGTGGTCCTCGCCCAAGAGGCGCAGACGCGCCTCCCGAACCGCTTCGGCCTCGGGAAGGGCCTCTTCGAGGCGGCCTGCCCGGTGCAGCGCCAGCGCCAGGAAATACCGGGTCGACACCGTGTCCTCGTGGGCTTCTCCCAGGATGCGGAGCCGTGCGCGGGCGACCCCCTCCAGCTCGGCCGAGGCCTCGGTGAGACGCCCCCCGAAGGTCAGCACCGTTCCCAGGGAGTCCCGGAGTTCCAGGAGCACCGGGTCGTCCGGGCCCACGGTGGCCGCGCGCAGTCCGACCGCCTTACGGTAGGCGCGTTCCGCCAAGTCGTAACGCGAACGCCCCGAGGCGTCGCGCCCCAGGCCGGAGGCCGAGCCGATGGTGGACGCGTATCCCAGGATGCGGTCGAACTCCTCGTCCGTGATCGGGATGTCGTCCGGGTACAGGCTCCAGACCTCGTTCAGCACCCGTGGGGATATGCCGACGCCGTCACCTTCGAAGGGGACCAACAGGGCCTCGAACATCGCCATCGGCCCGGACGAGAACGAGAGCCGGGCCATGGGCGAGGACTCGGCCACGGCCTCGGTCGCCCAGGCCCACGCCTCCTCCAGCGTTTCGGGGACCGGACCCGACCCGCTCGGCCGTTCCTCCAGGAACCTCGTGTGCAGGTGCTCCACCAGTTCCCGGGGAACGGTCCCCTGGAAGCCGCGGCTGTACACCAGAGCCGTGGCGGTGACCAGGGCGACGCCCCGGGGGCGGGGTGTCCCGCCGACGGCCGGGTCGGCGGACCGGGCCCGGTCCCAGCGGTCGGCCAGCAGGTCGGTGTTCTCGATGCAGGAGGCGAAGCCGTAGCGGCCGCTGTTCTTGAGGACCCGGTCGAACCGGTCGTCCCCCGACCAGGATCGCACCTCCCGCACGCGGTCGCACTCGGCCTCCGACAGGGCCCGGGGCACCATCACCTCGACCGCCCGGTCCGGTTCCGCTTCCACGGCCCGACCGGGAGAGGAACGCATGAGGGTGTCCATGTACTCCTTCAGGTCCTCCTCCTCACCCTCCTCCAGCCCGGCCGGCCGCGTGGCGGTCTGAACCGCGTACGAGGGCAATGTCATGCTCCCCGCCCTGGCCAGCAGGGACCGCTCGTCCTGGGAGAGGGTCCTTACCAGCAGGCGGTGGCCGCCCAGCGGGGTGTCGAGGAAGCGGGCGAGCTCCTCCGCGGGGTTCGCCGGATCCATGCCGAGCCACAGCCACTGGATGCCGCCGTCCAGCCACAGCACGCACCGGGAGTGCCGGTCCGCCTCCCGCCACAGGTGTGCGAGCCCGGCCCCGGGACGGGGGATGAGCAGGGTGTGGTCGGTCAGGTGCGACACGGCCTCGTAGGCGCTGCGGGACCGGCCCGCGGTCCTCTCACCCGTCAGGAGGACGAGCCCGCCCGCGTCCACGGCCGCCCGGAGCCGGCCGTCGAAGTCGCGGGGGACGTAGGGCGGGACCACCGCCGTTCCGTCGGTGGTGACGACGGGGCGGCGCACCCCCCAATTCGTCGGGTCGCCCCACTGACCGACGGTCGGGGGCGTGCCGTCGGGCAGGGTCTCGTACGAGCCCTGCCTCCAGCCCGTGACGTCATCGCGCCACTGCGCGGGCATACCCTCGAGCCCCCTGCGTCTCCCGGACGACTCCGACATGTGCGACCTCCGTCGTGTTCTCCTCGGCAACACCTCTAGGACGCCAGGGGGGACACGGACGGTGCCGGGGCTCCGGCCCCGTGGCCGGGAGCGGCCACGGGGCACGGGCGGTGGCGGGCGGTCAGCCCGCCTCCGCCGGCGGGGCGTCGAGGCGGCGGACCTGGTCGTCGGTCAGCTCCAGCCGCGCGGCCACGGCGTTCTCCTCCAGGTGGCCGACCGAGGTCGTCCCCGGGATCGGCAGGATGTGGGCGCCCCGGCGCAGCAGCCAGGCCAGCTGCACCTGGACGGGGCTCGCCCCCGTCTCGGCGGCGACCTGCGCCACCGGCGAGGCGGCCACCGCCTCCCCCATCGCCACCGGGAAGAACGGCACGAACGCGATGCCCAGCTCGGCGGTGCGGTCCACCACCGGGTCGTGGTCGCGGGCCGCGTGGTTGTACAGGTTCTGGACGGCCGAGATCGGGGCGACCGCGTGCGCGCGCTCCAGGGTGGCGACGTCCACCTCCGACAGCCCGATCGCCCGCGCCTTCCCCTCCCGCTGCGCCTGTGCCAGGGCTCCCACCTGGTCCTCGACCGGGACGGCCGGGTCGACGCGGTGCAGGTAGAGCAGGTCGATCGTGTCGGTGCCCAGGCGGCGCAGGCTCGCCTCGACCTGCTGGCGCAGGTAGGCGGGGTGGCCCAGCGGCACCCATTCCCCGGGGCCCGGCCGGGTGACGCCGACCTTGGTGGCGATGGTGGCGCCCGTGCCGCGCAGCGCCTCCCCGAGCAGCCGCTCGCCCTCGCCCAGGGCGTAGGCGTCGGCGGTGTCGAAGTGGTCGATGCCCAGCTCCAGGGCCCGGCGCAGCAGGGCGATGAGGTCGTCCCGGTCGGTGGGGGCGCTCCAGACGGGGGCCGTGGCCCCGGACCGCCGGTGCGGGGCGTCGGCGAAGCGCATGGTCCCCAGGCCGATCCGGGAGGTGGAGAGGGAGTGCGCGGGGGCGGTGTTCCGCTCGATGGTGCCCGTGGTGTTCTCTGTCATGCGAGGACGTTAAGAGCTGACATCGGTGAGAGGGGCAAGGGGACGTGGCACGGATCACCGGAATGCGGATCGGGGACCTGGCCGCGCGGACGGGTGTCGGCGTGCGGCTGCTCCGGTACTACGAGGAGCAGGGGCTGCTGGCGCCGCGGCGCACGGCGGCGGGCCAGCGGGTGTACGAGCCCGGTGACGTGGAGACGGTGCACCGGATCCGCCGCCTGTTGGAGGCGGGGCTGGGCACCAAGGTCATCCGCACTGTTCTGGAGTGCGCGTGCGGCGGCGGGGGCGACGTGGAGCCCTGCCTGGACCCGCTGCTGGCACGGGAGCTGGAGCGCATGGACGACGAGCTGGCGCGGCTCGCCCGGCACCGGAGGGCCGTCGCGGCGCTGCGCCCGGAGGCGCGGACCGGCGCCGCGGCGGGCTGAGCGCGCACGGCGGGCCCTCGCCGCGGGGTCCGTCCTCCCCGAGGGCGCCTGCGCGGCGAACGGCCCCGGTGGGCCGACGAGGGGCCCGCGGGGCCCGGTACGGACCCCGGAGGCACGGGCGGCACCGCGCACGCGCCCCGGGTCCCGGCCGCCCGCCATCGGCCGGCCCGGGCCGGCGCTCGGGTCAGAAGAGGAAGTGCCCGGCGAAGCCGGCCAGGGGCAGGGCGCGGTCGTCCGCGGCCCTGCGCAGGGTGCCCAGGCCCTGGTCATGGCGGGTGCCCGCCAGGTGGACCACCGCCACGACCGCGAGGAAGACGGCGACCCCCGCCCAGGAGTAGGTCAGCGAGATGTTCGGGTAGGCCGCCACGGCGGCGGCCAGGAGCGCGACCGCCAGGGCGAGCAGCGCGCCGCCCCGCACCAGGCGCCTGGGGCGCACGCGGTCCCTGATCGACTCCAGGCTGTGGACCTCGACGGTGAACTCCTCCTCGCAGGTCGGGCAGACCACCGGGTGGATCACCGCCCCCGTGGCCGGGCGCCGCACCTTGACGGTCACCGACTGACCGGTGTGGTTCCGGCGCCTGCTGTGGGCCAGGCGGACGGTGGCGACGGGCGAGGGGCGTTCGGGCATGGGCCGGTCCTTCGTACGACGGGGGTGCGCGGACCAGGTTAGGTCACCGTGCTCCGGGGGCAGTCCCGACGGATACGGGTCCGCGGCGGACGAGCGCGGGCCGGAGCGGCGGCACGGGCCCGGAGCGGCCCCGGGGCCGCCCTCCGTGTCCTGCGGACCCGCGCCGGCGGCCCTGTGAACAGCGTGCAAAACACCGACATACCGTGGCAAACCTTCCGGCAGGAGTTCACAGGACCGCACGTCGGGGGTGGCCGCCGCTCTTAGCCTGTTCATTCCCGCACCGCTCCGCCCGCCTCGGCGGCGGGGCGTCCGGTACGGGTGGGCGACGACCGGGACCGGTCCGTGCGGGGGCGCGGACCGGCCCCGAGAACACGGGGGCCAGGTGAAGATCGCTTATCTGATCAACGACATGTACGGCATCGGTGGCACCATCCGTACCGTCGCCAACCAGGCGGCGGCCCTGGCCGCCCGGCACGAGGTGGAGATCGTCTCGGTGTTCCGCCACCGCGACGAGCCCGCCCTGCCCGTGCCCCCGGGGGTGGCCCTGCGCCCGCTCGTCGACGTGCGCGACCACGACGGTTCCACCGGGGTGGGCGGCCGGCCGCTGTACGAGGGGTCGGAACGGGCCGGCCTTCCCCCCGTCCTCTTCCCGCCCGAGGACTCCCGGGGCTCGACCCACAGCAGGCTCACCGACGACCGGCTCGAGCAGTACCTGTCCACCACCGACGCCGACGTCGTCGTCGGCACCCGGCCCGGGCTCAACGTCGTCATCGCCCGGTGCGCCCCCGACCGCGTGGTCAAGGTCGGGCAGGAGCACCTCACCTACGAGCAGCACTCCGGATCGCTGCGACGCGTCATGGCCGAGGAGTATCCGGGCCTGGACGCCTTCGTGACCGTCACCGAGGCCGACGCCCGCACCTACGCCCGGAACATGCCGCTGCCGGGCGTGCGGGTGCTGTCCATCCCCAACTCGGTCCCGGCCCCGCCGTTCACCACCAACGGGCACAACAGCCGCACCATCGTCTCCGCCGGGCGGCTGGCACCCAGCAAGCGGCACGACCTGCTGGTGAAGGCGTTCGCGTCGCTGGCCGAGGAGTACCCCGACTGGACGCTGCGCATCTACGGCCGCGGCGACCGGCGCAAGACGCTGGCCCGGCTGGTCGGCTCCCTGGGGCTGCACGACCGGGTGTGGCTCATGGGCCCGCACACGCACGTGGAGGAGGCGTGGGCGCAGGGGGCGTTCGCCGCGGTGACCTCCAGCGAGGAGCCGTTCGGGATGACCATCGTGGAGGCGATGCGCTCGGGCCTGCCGGTGGTGAGCACCGACTGCCCGCACGGGCCAGCCTCCATCATCCGCGACCAGGAGGACGGCTTCCTGGTGCCCAACAAGTCCGTGCAGGGCATCGCCGAGGGCATGTCCCGGCTCATGGCCGACGACCGGC
The DNA here is from genome assembly GCF_018316655.1 of Nocardiopsis changdeensis. Taxonomy (GTDB): domain Bacteria; phylum Actinomycetota; class Actinomycetes; order Streptosporangiales; family Streptosporangiaceae; genus Nocardiopsis; species Nocardiopsis changdeensis. Next base: position 5,540,617 of record NZ_CP074133.1, read on the forward strand.
TGCGGCAGCGCATGTCGGCGGCGGCGCTGGCCGACTCCGAGCGGTTCGACCCGGCGAACGTGGTGCGCCTGCACGAGGGCCTGTTCTCCGACCTGGCCGGGACGCCGCTGACCGCCTCCGACGTCGCTCCCCCGGTCCCGGTCCCGGCGCCGCGCACCGAGCCCCCCGTCTCCTGCCGGGTGCGCGCCGGCGGCGACGGGCTGGTGACGCTGTCGTTCACCGACCCGCCCGACCTGGTCGAGCTGGTGCGCCCCGGGCAGCGCGTCACCCTGGCCCCGGACTGGCGGGGGCAGGTGGTGGTGGACCCGGCCAGGGAGCGGCTGGCCGCCGTCACCTGGGAGGTGACCCGGGTCGACGGCGACGCCATCACCCCGGTGCGGGACCTGGAGATCCACCAGCAGGGCTACCCGTTGGCGCCCAAGCGGACGCCGGAGCTGTCCCTGGTGATCCCGACCCGCTCGGCCAAGGGCGGCCTGCTGCTGCATGTGCGCCGGTCGGCCCACCACGCGGAGGTCGAGCACGTGGAGGTCGCCGAGGGGCTCATCACCGTCCAGGGCCGGGTGCTGGGGCACGACGAGGCCGACGCCCGCGCCCGCATGGTGGTGCGGCTGCGCAACTCGCCCCGGACCCTGCGGGAGTTCTCGTCCCCGGTGGCGATCGGCGGCCTGTTCACCGCCGTCATCGACCCGGCGGCGGTGGTGCGCGGCCGCCACGGCGACTCCGAGACCTGGGAGATGCGGCTGGTGCTGTCCAACGGCACCGAGTGCAGTGTGGGGCGCCACCTGCCCGGGGTCGTCGGGTACAAGAAGATCATCGAGTACCCGGCCCAGGACGTGCGCCCCGCCCGCGGGCCGGGGTCGCGGGTGCGCCCCTACTACACGGTCAACGACCGGCTGGGGCTGCGGACCTCGCCGCTGGCGCCCACCGTGGAGGTCGAGGACGTGCGGGTGCGCGCCACCGCCCGGGGCGACCGGCTCCGGTTCGCGGTCCGGCTCACTGACGCCCTGCCCGAGGGGGTCGCGGCGGCGGTGGAGGTGGTGCGGGGCTCCGACGCCGGGCAGCGGTACCCGTTGGACGTGGAGGGCCGCCTGCTGACCGGGACGCCGCCCCTGCTGGCCCGCCCCGAGTACACCGGCACCGACGGCCTGCGGGCGACCTGGCAGGTGCGGCTGCTGGTCGGCCCGGCCGGGGCGCTGAGCCGGATCGGCGCCGGGAGCGTGCTCGGGCACACCGCCCGGCGCTGGAACCACGGCCCCTACGTGCGCTCGGTGACCGCGTCGCCGCTGGCCAACGGCGACCTGAAGGTCACCGTGGCCGACGTGCACCTGTGGTCGGCGATCAACCGGCGGCTCCGGTGAACGGGTCGCCCCCGTTGTCCGCGGTGCGGATCATGCGCTGGGCGCGGCCGAGCCGTTCCAGCAGCCAGTCGGGCATGTGGTCGGCGCTGCGGGGGAAGCGCACCGCGTCCCGGTAGAAGTCGCGGGGGTCGGGTTCGGCGTCGAACTCCGGCGGGTTGCCGTGGTCGAAGTGGACGCCGATCTCGCGGGACTCCTTGACGGTGAGCCTGGCGGTGAACCAGGTGCCCTTGCCCGGCTGGTACATGCCGGTGCGCAGCCGGTCCAGCAGCCGGGCCGCCTCCGGCGGCAGCAGGTCCCACTCGCGGCCGTCCTCGCGGGCGACCTCCACCCGGGTGGAGGCCACGCCGACCAGCGCCTTGTGGTCGATGACGATCTGCCTCCACTCGCCCCAGACCGCCGCGACGGTGCGGTCGGCGATCTCCTGGACGGTGTCCATCATCTCCTCCGGGGTCATGTCGCCCGGGTCGATGCGGCCCTCGCGCGAGGCCCCGGGGGCGGCCAGCGCCATCCACGGCGACACGGTCTCCGGGACCAGGTCGCCCTCCAGGCGCTCCAGGAGCCAGTCCGGCATGTGGGCGCGGTCCCGGGGGAAGTGCTCCAGGTCCAGCAGGTAGCTGTCGTTGTCGCGGGGCTCGTCGAAGTGGGGTTCGTTGTCGTGGTCGTAGCGGACCCGGTAGCGGGCCGGGCGCTCCAGGTCGTAGTAGACCGTGTACCAGGTCCCGGTGCGGGGGCGGGCCATCCCCGCCCGCAGCTCCCGGAGTTCGTCGAGCAGCGCCAGGGGCGGGACCCGGCCGACACGGCCGCCGTCGGGGAGCAGGGCCTCCAGGTGGATGGACTCGCAGTCGACCAGGCCCGCGTACACCAGGCGGAGTTTGATCCAGTCCTGCGGGGCGGCCTCCAGGAGCGCCGACCCGATCCGGCGCAGGGACCGGTCCTGCTCTACCGCTGTCATCGGAGTACGGGGATTCATACTCTCGCCTTCTGGTCACCGGGCCACCGCCGGCCGGGCGGTGGATCTGCTGATACGGAATGTGTCGGACAGCGTCCATCCTCTCCGCTGGAGTCGGTTTTTGTCGGACACACGCGCTGGAAAGCCGGGTGTGTCACGGAAACGATGCCGAACACACCCTTCCCGTGTTCCCGGGCGGACGCACCCCGGCGACCGCACCCGGCCACGGGCCGCCCTTCCACAGGGAACCCCGGCCCCCTACCGATCGCCGGGGCCTCGGGGTAGGCTGCGCCCGGTGGCCCCAACGTGGTCGGGTGCTCACCCCGTGCCATTCGCGGCCTTCCCCGCCCGCCCCCTTCACCCCTCGGACGACAGCATGGGATCGCCGACCCCCGCCCCCCGACGACGCCACCTGCTCGGTCACCGCGACGACGGGCAGGCCAACATCCTGCTCCTGTTCGGGCTGACCCTGGCCCTGCTCGCGCTGACGCTGCTGTTCGTGCGCGTGGGGGCGGCCGGGGACCAGCGTTCGCGGGTGCAGACGGCCGCGGACGCCGCCGCGCTGGCCGCGGTGAGCGCCCTGCAGGAGTCGGCGGCCGAGGACCTGGTGGAGGGGCGCTTCCCCATGCCCCTGTTCGACGAGGAGGTCGCCCGGGAGCGCGCCGAGGAGTACGCCCGCGCCAACGACGCGGTGGTCACCGATCTCCGGGCCAGCGACAACGTCATGGGCCGCAACGGCAACATCGTGCGGGTCGAGGTGCGCGGGGCCATCTGCCAGAAGGAGCTGGAGGAGGACGGCTCACGGCACTGGGGCGACGTGACGTGCGACGGCGAGGAGGACGGGAGCACGCGGGTGGGGACGGCCGCGGCGATCGCGATCGCGGAGTTCCCCGAGTGCGGGCGCGACGACGGCGGGATCTACTGCTCGGGCGCCGAGGTCACCAGCCTGGACCAGGCCCGCCGGGTGGTGAGCGTGCACCTGGTCGACCAGGAGGGGCGCTACGAGTTCGACCCGAGCCGGGTGGTGTTCGGCGCCGGGGCGATCGTCGACTGCGCCTCGCTGGGGCAGCTGCACCCGACCATGTGCCAGGTGCACGAGACCCTCCAGGCGGAGTTCGGCGGGTTCTACCTGACCGCGGGCGGCTACCGCAGCGAGCCCACCAGCGACCACGGCTACGGCATGGCGGTGGACTACATGATGGCGCCCATCGGGACCGTCCCCACACCGCAGATGCACGACAGCGCGGTGGGCGTGATCGACTGGATCATCCAGAACGCCCACCGGCTGGGCGTCAAGGGCCTGATCTACGACCACCACATCTGGAACGCGACCAGGGGGGACCCGGTGGGCCCCTGGATGGAGGTGCGGCGCTTCCACCAGGACACCGGGAACCTCACCCAGGACCACGTGGACCACATCCACCTGGCGGCGGGGCCGGGGAACATGCGGTAGCGGCGCGCGAGGGTTGTCCACAGGTTCGGAGAAGGGCTTGTCCGGGCCCGGGCCCGCACCGAACCTGGATCCATGACCCGTGACCCCCTGGACACCGAGAGTCCCCCCGCGTCGACGCACGAGCCCCTGCCGGACCGGGAGCTGCTGCTGCGGACACTGCGGCCGATCGTGCCCGTGCTGTCTCCGGACGCGGTGGTGCGCGACCTGACCGCCGCCTACCTGTGGGGCGTCGACCTGACCGGCCCCGAGGAGCACGTCACCCGGTCACCGCCCCGGGTGGCGCTGCCGCCGGGCACACCACTGCGGGGCCTGCCGGTGGCGGTGCGCCGGGAGGTGGTGCCGGCCGCCGACCGGGTGGTGGTGGAGGGGATCCCCGTCACCTCCGCGGCGCGCACCGCCGCCGAGATCACCGCCCGGGCCCCGTCGGTGCCGATGGCGACCGCGCGCATCGACGCCTTCCTCTCCCGGGGGCTGGCCGATCCGGAACGGGTCCTGGGGTACCGGCACCTGTTCACCGAGGCGCACTTCCGGCGGCTGCGCACGGCGGTGGGCTACGCGTCGCCCCTGAGCCAGTCCCCCGCCGAGTCGTGGCTGCGCGCGGTGATCCTGCAGGCGGGCCTGCCCCCGCCGCAGGCGCAGTGCCCGGTCCGGGTGCACCACCGGACGCTCCACGCCGACCTGGGGTGGCCCCGGTACCGGCTGGCGGTGGAGTACGACAGCCTGCTGCACCACACCGGCCCGCGGATGGAGCGCCGCGACCGGGCCCGGTACACGCTGATGCGCACGGCGGACTGGCAGGTCGTGCCGGTGACGATCCACATGCTCCAGTGCCACGCCCCGAAGCTGCTGACCCGGATCCGCGACGAGCTGTCCGCCCGGGGCTGGGAGTGCCCGCACGGGGAGCGGGAGCGGATCCGGCGGCGCATCCGGGGCTTCGAGCGCCGGCCGCCCCGGCTGCGGTGAGGGGGCGCCGTGGACCGCGGACACGCACTGGCGGAGTACGCGGCCGTGCTGGCACTGGTGGCGGTACTGGTCGTCGCGGTGCTCCCCGCCCGACCGGCCTGGGAGGGGGTGGAGCGGTCGCTGGACCGGGTGGTGCAGGGCCCCGACCCGGCCCCGGCCTGGACCCTGGACCCGGTGGCCGCGGCGGACGTGCTGCTGCGCTGCGGGCGCGGACTGCCGCGCCCAGACCCGGTGGGCAGGGTGGACTGCGCCCTGGCCGTGCTGGCGCTGCTGGACTCGGAGGTGCTGGAGGCGACCGTGCTGCGGCTGGAGGCGGAGGAGCTGTACGAGCTCTTCTCCAGCCGCTCCTTCTCGGAGGTGCCGGCCGCACGGATCGCCGTCCGGCTGCTGTGGGAGCACGCCGCGGAGGAGGTGCTGCGCCGGCTGGCGCGGACCGAGACGTTCGGGTTCCTGGAACAGGCCCTGGACTCCCCCGCCGGGGACTGGGTCCTGAGGTTCGTGGGCACGGGTGGTGATCGCGTGTACGCGATCCTCGAACAGAACGCTGCGTCACCGCGTCGTACCTTGGGCACGCACAACACCGCGATGTCGTCCGGACACCCCGGGCGGCGACCCCCCGTACCCCCCGCGATCCGCGCGTGGTCGCGTGAACCGCAGAATCGAGGTCGAGGCCGTGTCGTCGATGTCGTCGTTGCCCGACACCGCGCCCGAGGACGAGTCGGCCGCCCCGGTCGGGCGGCCCGGGTGGCCGATGACCCTGGCGATCCTCGCCGTGTGCCTGGCCGTGGTCGCCAGCGGCTGGTGGGTGGCCCGGGTGGTCCTCAAGGAGCCCGAACCCGAACGGCCCTCCCCCGAGGACGCCGCGGCGTTCGTGCTGGACGCCGCCGAGCGGATGGAGGCGGCCGACTCCTACGCGCTGACCTTCACCCGGCTCCGGGAGGGGCGGCCGGTGGGCGAGGGCACCGCGTCCTACGACCTGTCCGGGAACCCGCGGTTCGAGCTGTCCTTCGCCTACGCGGACGGCCCGGAGGTGTACCACTACGACCTGGGGGACGGGGTGCCGATCACCACGGCGGGGCACGGGCTGCAGATCCCGGAGGAACCCTCCGAGGCGGACCGGTACCTGTGCTCGGCGATGTTCGGCTCGGCCAAGCTGCGCGAGATCGCCGAGTCCTCCGAGGACCTGGAACTCGCGTCCCGGGAGGAGCTCGACACCGGTGCGGGCGACGTCACCGCCCTGCGCTACGAGGGGACGTTCACCGCGTGGGTCGGCGGCTACGACTCCGGGACCGGGACCAACACCCTGGAGTCGCTGGAGGGGGTGCCGTTCACCCTGTGGCTCACGCCCGAGGGGGACCCCCTGCGCCTGGCCTACGGCACCTCGACCGGCCTGGAGGAGCTCTACGAGTACGGCCCCCCGCCCGCCTGAGGCCTCGCCGGAGCCCGGCCCGGCCCGCCCGCGGGCCCGCCGGGCCCCGCCCGTCCGGGCACCGCCGAGGGACGGCGGTCTCGGAGCGCCGTGCCAGGGCCACGGGGGGACCCGGGCGGGCCCCGTCCACGCCGACGGCGGGCCGGGGGCGCCGTGGCCGGACCGGATGGGCCCACCCGATGCGCACGAGAGCGGACCGACCGCTAGGGGCCGGGCCCCGGGCCCTTCCTCTGCCGGTCAGCGACGACGGCGGCCCCGGGGTTCCATGCCAGGGCCACGGGGGGGGACCCGGGCGGGCCCCGTTCACGCCGACGGCGGGCCGGCCATCGCCCGCAGGCGACGAGCCGGGGCGCCGTGGCCGGACCGGGTGGGCCCACCTGATGTGGACGAGGGCGGGCCGGGGGGCGCCCACCGGCGGTGCGGCCGAGACGGCATGCCGGATCCGCGCCCCGGGGCGCCGTGGCCGGACCGGGTGGGGCCACCTGATGTGGACGAGGGCGGGCCGGCCGCCGCCCAGCGGCGGTGCGGCCGAGACGGCATGCCGGGGCCGCACCCCGGGGTGGACGGGTCCACCCGATGCGCACGAGAGCGGACCGACCGTTAGAGGCCGGTCCCCGGGCGCCTCCTGGCGGGCGCCGCGCCGGTCCCGGGCGCCGACGGCGGGTGGTGGAGACGGATACGGCGGCGGGGCCGTTGCTCAGGGCCGGGGCGCGCTCACGTGGGCGGCGCGGGTCAGTGGGGGGCGCCGGCGGTGGCGGAGACGATGTCGGGGACGTCGGCGGTGTCGTCGAGCTCGTAGGCGTAGGGAGGGTCGTCGACCGAGCCGAAGAGCTCGGGCTGGGCGGTGTCCACCAGGAGGTTGTCGCGGGTGAGGGTGGCGCCGGGCTCCTCCGGGTCGATCCGGACGGAGATCCCGAAGCCGTCGAAGTAGTTGCCCTCGACCAGGACGGCGGCGCCGTACCCCGACTCCACGCCGTACTCGGCGTCGCCCCGGTACAGGTTGTTGAACACGTGCACCTCGCCGCCGCGGACCCGGGGGCTGCGGGTCTCGGTGCCGTCGAAGAGGTTGTGGTGGACGCTGACCCGCAGCGCCCCCGGCTCCTCCTCGCGGCCGCCGATGCTCAGCGCCGCGTCGGCGTCGCGGAAGTGGTTGCGGGAGACGGTCACGTGGTCGGCGCCGCCGGTGACGGACACGAGCGGGTCGCCGCCGCCGTCCCGCAGGGTGTTGCCGTCGATCCACACGTGGTGGGCTCCGCCGCTCACCGACACCGCGGTGCCGTCGGTGTCCAGGGTCAGGCCGCTGACGATGACGTTGGCGGCCCCGTCCACGGCCAGGCGCCCCCCGGTCAGCTCGGCACCCTCGCCCGCGGCGGCGACGAGGGTCTTGTCGGAGCCGATCTCGACGGTCCCGTCCAGGTCGATACCGCCCGAGACCTCGATCACGAGCGGCTCCTCGGCGCTCAGGTGCCGGGCGAGCTCGTCGGCGCCGGTGGCGGTGACGGTCTCGCCGGCGGCGCCGCCGGTGACCGCGGGGAACTCCTCGCCGTCCCGTTCCAGCGGCTGGGCGGCCCAGCCGACGGGGGCGGCCGCCCCGTCGTCGGAGGCCGGGGCCGAGGGACCCGCGCTCTCGTCGCCCGTGTCGGGCGCCGGGGAGGCCGCCCCGGCCTGGGCGGGCTCGGAGGCGGGTGCGGGAGCGGGGTCCTCCCCGCCGGAACAGGCGGCCAGGGCGGCGCCGAGCGCCAGGGCCGTCGCGACGGCGAGGAGCGAACGTGCGGTCATGGGGAGCTTTCCAGCGAGCGGGGCGGGGGGTGGAGGGGGGATCCGATCCACACCTTGCCACAGCACGGGCCGCGGTCCCAACCCGGCCCGCACGGGCCCCGGAACACAGGAGGGCGCCGGCCCCGCGAGGGGGTCGGCGCCCGGAGGACGTTCACCGGCGGCGGGTCAGGGCCGCCCGTGCTCGTTTCTCACAGAGGGAGGGCTACTCCGCGGCCCAGCCGATGTTCTCGTAGACGTAGTCGCCGGTCAGGCCGTACTCACCCCAGTTGTGGAGGTTGTCCTTGAGGACGTACTGGCCGGGGCGCTCGAACATCGGGATGGTCAGCACCTCGTCCCAGATGGCGGCGTCGATCTGGTTGGCGATCTCGGCGTACCGGTCGGGGTCGGTCTCCTGGGCCAGCTCCTCGAAGAGGTCGTTGATCTCCGGGGTGGAGTGGAAGCTGGTGTTGTTACCCCACTCCGGACCCTCCTCGTACGGGCCGCCGTAGTTGCCGGCGCTGTCGGTCGGGTACGGGTTGGTGCCGGTGAGCACGAACGCGGCCAGCTCGTAGTTGCCCGGGATGATGTAGTCCGAGAACAGGGCGTTGCCCGGCACGTGCTGGACGTCGACCTCGATGCCGATCTCCGCGAGCATCTCGCGGGTGATGTCGGCCTCGTCCTTGGCCAGCTGCATGTCGTCGGAGGCGACGTAGCTGAGGGTCAGGGTCTCGCCGTCGGCGTTGGTGCGGAACTCCGCACCCTCCTCCAGGGTCCAGCCCGCCTCGTCGAGCAGCTCGCCGGCCCGCTCCGGGTTGTACTCGCCCAGCTCGCCGCTGTTGTCCTGGTAGCCGTGCTGGCTGGAGCGCAGGAGGCGGTTGACCTCACCGGTGATGGGCCAGTCGACCGGGCTCAGGGCGACCTCGGCGAGGGTGTCGCGGTTGATGCCCATGGCGAGGGCGTGGCGGACGTTCTTGTCGGCCAGGATCTCGCTGCCGGCGTTCACCGAGACGAAGCGGTGGCCGTTGTTGACGGCGCGGGTGAAGTACGCGCCCTCCTTGCCCTCGAGGAGCTGGTAGCCCGCGGAGTCGTAGCCGAGGTAGAAGCCGTCGATCTCACCGTTGTTGAACGCGGTGGCCTGGCCGTCGATCGCCACGTTCACGAAGACGATCTCGTCGAGCAGGGCGGGGTCGCCCCACCAGTCCTCGTTGCGGCTGACGGTGATGCGCTGGGTGACCTCGTCGAACTCGGGGTTCGCGAACGGGCCCGCGGTGACGAACTCCTCGCCCGCGGTGTAGCCCTCGGCGAACAGCTCCTCGTCCTCCATGTACTCCTTGGGGTACACGATGTCGAAGAGGGCGGGCCAGTCGGAGTAGGGCTGGGAGAACTCCAGGCTGAAGGAGAACTCGTCCTCGCCCTCGACGACCTCCTCGATGTACTGGTAGCTCTCGCCGCCGCCGACCTCGAAGTCGCCCTCGGGCTCGCCCTTGTAGGCGGCGACCGTGGCGGCGTAGTCCTCCCAGGTCACCGGCTCGCCGGTGGACCAGGTGGCCTCGGGGTTGAGGGTGAAGTCGACCGTCAGGCCGTCCTCGCTGACCCCGTACTCGAGCACGTACTCCTTGCGCGGCTCGTAGGAGCCGTCGGGCTGGAAGCGCGTGATCGAGGGCATCAGGGCGCCCATGACGCGGCGGACGTCGCCCTTGTTGCCCTGGATGTGGACCATGTTGTACTGGTCCTCGTACTCGCTGAGGGCCCAGACGAACTGGCCGCCCTCCTGCAGGTCCTCGCGGGCCGCCGGGTTCAGGTCGACGGCCTCGAGGGAGGCGTTCTCCTGCTGGGCCTCCTCGGGCGACTGCTCGTCGCCGCTGCTGCAGGCGCTGGCCGCAACGACCAGGGCCGCGACGGGGGCGAGATAACGCGCCTTCCCGATTCGCATGGGGATTCCTCCTATGGGGATGAGAGACCGACGCGCGGGGCGGCGTCGGTTCCGTGCCGTGTCGAACCGTCCGGGATCTACAGGACCGTCTGCCGCTCCGCGAAGTGGCAGGCGGTCGCCTGGTCGCCACCGTTGGTGGCCTCCAGGGCCGGTTCGACGCTCATGCACCGCTCCTGTTCGGGTTCGGAGAGGGTGATGAACTTCTGGCACCTGGTCCGGAACCTGCAACCCGATGGCGGGTTGGCGGGGCTGGGCAGGTCGCCGTCCAAGACGATGTGCGTGCGCGCGCGCTCCTTCTCCGGGTCGGGGATGGGGATCGCGGACAGCAGCGCCTGGGTGTAGGGGTGGGCGGGCCGGGTGTACACCGATTCGGTGTCGCCGATCTCGACGATCCGGCCCAGGTACATGACGGCCACGCGGTCGGCGATGTGCCGGACCACGGACAGGTCGTGCGCGACGAAGAGGTACGACAGGCCCAGCCGGGCCTGGAGCTCCTCCAGGAGGTTGACCACACCCGCCTGGATGGACACGTCCAGGGCGGACACCGGCTCGTCGAGCACCAGGAGCTTGGGCTCCAGGGCCAGGGCGCGGGCGATGCCGATGCGCTGGCGCTGGCCTCCGGAGAACTCCGAGGGGTACCGGGTGGCGTGCTCGACGTTGAGGCCGACCAGATCCAGCAGCTCGTAGACGCGGGCGGTGGTGTCGGCCTCGCTGTACCGGTGGGTACGCAGCGGCTCGGCGATGATGTCGAAGACCGGCATGCGCGGGTCCAGCGAGCTCATCGGGTCCTGGAACACGATCTGCATGTCGCGGCGGAGGGCGAACCGGTCGGCGCCGCTGATCTTGGAGGTCTCACGCCCCATCACGGTGACGGAGCCGCCCTGCGGCTTCTCCAGCCCCATGATCTCCAGAAGGGTGGTGGACTTGCCGCATCCGGATTCGCCGACCAGGGCCAGGGTCTCGCCCTCGCGGATGTCGAAGTCGATGCCGTCGACCGCGTAGACGGTGCCGACCCGGCGCTTGAACACAGCGCCCTTGGTGAGCGGGTGGTGCTTGATCAGCGACTCGACCCGCAGCATCTCGGTCCGGTCCTCGCGGCGCACCGCGGCGGCGGGGACCTCGGGGATCTCCGGGATGGGGTAGATGTCCTGGGCGGTCCAGCCGTTCTCGGCGATCTCGCCGGAGCGGATGCAGGCCACCCGCTGGACGCCCGTGTCGCCGACGGCGGCGGCCTCGGCGGGGGCGCCCGCCTCCTGGGCGGCCCGGATCTGCGCCTCGGAGGGCTGCTCGCCCACCGGGAGCAGGTCGGGTTCGGCCAGCGAGCACTCGGGCTCGGCGATGGGGCAGCGCGGCGCGAAGGGGCAGCCGGGCGGCAGCGCGGTCAGCGAGGGCGGGGTCCCCTTGATGGGGACGAGGGCGCCCTGGCGCTCCAGGTCCATGCGGGGCACGGCGCCGAGCAGGCCCATGGTGTAGGGCATGCGGCTGCCGTAGTAGATCTCGTCGACGGTGCCCATCTCGACGGGGCGGCCCGCGTACATGACGAGCACCCGGTCGACGAACCCGGCGACGACGCCGAGGTCGTGGGTGATCATGACGATCGCCGCGCCGGTCTCCTCTCGGGCGGTGCGCAGCAGGTCCAGGATCTGCGCCTGGATGGTGACGTCCAGGGCGGTGGTGGGCTCGTCGCAGATGATGACGTCGGGGTCGTTGGCCATCGCCATGGCGATCATGACGCGCTGGCGCATACCGCCGGAGAACTCGTGCGGGAACGAGCGGTAGCGGCCCTCGGGGTTGGGGATGCCGACCAGGTCCAGCAGGTGGACGGCCCGCTTGCGGGCCTCCTCCTTGGACGCCTTGGGGTTGTGGACCAGGACGGCCTCGGACAGCTGGTCGCCCACGGTGTAGACGGGGGTCAGGCCCGACAGCGGGTCCTGGAACACCATGGAGATGACCTTGCCGCGGCGGGTGGCCATCTCGCGGTCGTCCAGGCCCAGGATCTCCTCGCCGTGCAGCTTGACCGAGCCGGTGATGACGGCGTGGTCGGGCAGCAGGCCCATGGCCGCCATGGACGACACGGACTTGCCCGAGCCGGACTCGCCGACGATGCCGAGCACCTCGCCGCGGCGGACCGCGTAGCTGACGCCGCGCACGGCGTTCACGTCCGGGTTGCCGTTGAACCCCCGGAAGGTGACGTGGAGGTCCCTGACCTCCAGGACCGGGGTCTCGTCGCCCCGGCGTTCCGAGGCGGCCTCGGTGTTCTCGATGGTCTGTGCGCTCATGTGTGCTTCCCCCCTAGGACCGGCGCGACTTGGACTGCGGGTCCAGGGCGTCACGCAGCCCGTCCCCGATCATGTTCACCGCGAGTACCAGGATCACCAGGAGCACCGTGGGGAACGCGAAGATCCACCAGCTGGTGTTGGCGTAACTGGACCCGTCGGCGATCACCACGCCGAGGCTGATGTCCGGCATCTGAACACCGAAGCCGAAGTAGCTCAGCGAGGTCTCGCCGATGATCGCGGTGCTGACCGCGATGGTGGCGTCCGCGATGAGGAGCGACGACATGTTGGGCAGGATGTGCCGGAGGATGATCTTGTGCGGGGGAACGCCCATGAACCGGGCCGCGTGGATGTACTCCCGCTCCCGCAGGGAGATGGTCATGCCGCGGATCATCTTGGAGGTGACCATCCAGCTGAACGCGGCCAGCAGGACCACCAGCATGATCCAGCCCCCGTTGCCGCCGAACTGCTCGGCGAGGATGGCCAGGATGACGAAGCTGGGCAGCACCAGGGCCAGGTCGGCGATCCACATCAGGGCGCGGTCGGTGATACCGCCGAAGTAGCCGGCGAACGCGCCGACCAGGGCCGCGATGCCGGTGGACAGCAGCGCCACCAGCAGACCGATGAGCAGCGACTTCTGCAGGCCGGCGGTGGACTGCGTCCAGACGTCCTGGCCGGTCTTGTTGGTGCCCATCCAGTGCTCGGCCGAGGGCCCGTCCAGGAAGGCGGTGTAGTCGCGTTCGCCGACCTCCCAGCCGCTGACGGCCGGGCCGACGAAGGCGAGGATCGCGAGCAGGGCCAGCAGGACCAGTCCGATGATCACCCGGGGGGTGCCCAGGAGCTGGCCGACGATGGCCTTGGCCCGGTTGGGCGCCGGCGGTACGGTCGGGGCCTTTCCGAGCTCCGTGCTCGTTTCGGTGGTGCTCATGACCGGATCTCCAGCTCGATGGCAGCGGGGGCGTACTGGCGGGACGGGGTGTGCGCGGACGCGCGGTTCCTTGTCACGGTCACACCCGCACCCTCGGGTCGAGCCAGGCATAGAGGATGTCCGAGAGGAACGACGCCACCATGATCGTCACGGCCATGAAGCAGGAGGCCGCGGCCACGACGTGGACGTCCTGCTGGAAGATCGCGTCGATCAGCCAGGCCCCCATCCCGTGCCAGCCGAAGATCTTCTCGGTGAAGGTCGCGCCGGAGACCATCACGCCGAAGGTGAAGGTGAAGTACGTGATGGTGGGGATCAGCGCGGTGCGCAGGGCGTGCTTGATCAGCGCCTTGCGCCGGGTGAGACCCTTGGCCATCGCGGTGCGCACGAAGTCCGCACCGAGCACGTCCAGCATCATGTTGCGCTGGTAGCGGGCGAAGGCGGCGAAGAGCGCCACGGCGAGCACGAAGGTCGGCAGGATCGCGTGGTGGATCCGGTTGAGCAGGAGTTCCAGGGCGTTGCCCCTGAAGCCCGCCGAGTACTCGCCGGAGAACAGGAAGAGCTGGAAGCCGAGGACCCCGTTGATCTCGGCGGCGAACACCTGCACGCTGAGCGCGATGACGACGGTGGGGATGGCCAGCACGAAGAACGTGGCGACCGTCGTGGCCTTGTCGAACATCCGGTACTGGCGCACCGCCGCGTAGGCGCCGATGGCGATGCCCATGGCACTGCCCAGGAGGGTGGCCACCGTGATCAGCCGCAGGGTGACACCGGCCTTGAGCCAGATCTGCGGTGTGACGTCCCTGCCCTGGATGGTCTGCCCGAAGTCGCCCTGGGCGACACCGCTCAGCCAGGTGGCGTACCGCTGCACCAGGGGGGTCTGGTCGTTCAGGTTGAGGGTGTCGAGCTGGGCGTTGATCGCCTCGGGCGTCGGCGGCGGCTGCATCTGCTCGAAGTAGCCGCGCGGGTACAGATTGGCGGCGGCGAGCAGGTACGCGAAGCTCGTCGCGAGGAAGATCAGTACGACGTAGTTCAACAGTCGTCTGACCAGGAACTTGCCCAAAACTCTCTCCGAACCTCACAGCCGAGCCCGGCGCGGCGGTCTGCTGACAGGGCGGTCGTAGCCAAGAGCACCGGTGGAGGAGGCACGGATCCGCAAGGCTGTTGGCCTGTTAAGCATCCGTGATCCCACTACCACCGGCGGGGGTCACTCCCGGTGACTGCCGAAACACAATTGCGTCCGATTCACGATCAGTGACCGGAATGTCAAGAGTCTGGGGCATCGCTAGACACTCGACGGTAACCAGTGCATCAAGAAAAGACAACGGAGCCCTTTTGGCCGGTGAACTCGTGGCGATTTGTCAATTTTTGCACAGAAAGCCACGGGAGCGTCACTCGCAGCCAGAAAAGCGCGCTGAGCTGCGAAGACGCACCCGCCGAACCGGGCGATACGTCATCACTGTTTACATGAAACCCGACAAACCCGGCAATCATACGACCAAAAGACAGCAAGTTGTCACCACCGGGAAACACGCTTCCGCCCCGCCGGACCACCGCTCCCCTGCTCATCTCCGGGAGCGGCCGGACCCGCGAAAGGGGTTTCATGCCCCCGGACCGGCGGACATCACCCGGTGTGAGTGGTCTTAACCGGACCTAACGAGGGTGCGTGAGTCCTCCTCAGCCCGTGCGGGGTCCCGTGCGCGGGCCGCCTGCGCCACGGCGAAGTCCGGACGGTGCATCCGGGGCAGCAGCGGGGCCGCGCTGCGCGACCGCGCCATCCCCCACCAGGCCCCCAGGCCCCGGGCCGCGTCGCCGGCGATCCCCAGCGCGGTCCAGGTGAGCGGGTCGACCGGGGCGGCGCCCCGCGCGGTCCGCCAGGCCGCCGGATGCGGCGCCACCAGGGCCGCGGCGGTGGCCGCCGTGGCCAGCACCGTCGCCGCCGCGGGCCTGCGGCCGCGCCGCAGGTCCCGGGTGATCCGCACGGCGCCCAGGGTCAGAGCCGCGGCGGCCGGGGGCCACCAGGCGCCCCTCAGGGCCCGGGACGCGGCGCGGGCCTGGCGCACCAGCCCGGCCGCGACCGCCGGGGCGGTCCGGTCCGCGGGCGCGCCGGCGGCGGCCAGGGCCGCCACCCGCACCCCGCCCCCGGCGACGGCCAGGGCCGCGGCCGACAGCGGGCGGCCGACCAGCAGCGCGGCCAGGGCCGCGACGCCGGTCGGGGAGAGTTCGGGGCCGGCCGCGCGGGTGCCGCGCAGGCGGGCCAGCCGGGCCGCGGCCGCGCCGGTCCCGGCGCAGGCCCGCAGGTACCCGCCGAGGTCGGCGAGCGGCGGGACCCGTACCCGGGACCGGGGCTCGTGGCGCACGGTGAGTCCCCGGTCGGCCAGGGACCACAGCAGCGCGGGCTCGGCGGCCGTGCCCAGGGCCGGGTCGAGGAGGGAGGGGTCCACCGCGGAGCGGCGCAGGACCAGGGCGGTGACCGGGCCCAGCGGGTCGCCGGTGTCGGCTCCGGCCGGGCGGGCGAGGCCGGGGGCGGTGTGCCCCCAGGGCAGCACGGGGGCCGGGTCGGGTCCGCGGTCGGGTCCCACCCGGGCCGCGGCGACGGCGGCGACGGCCGCGGAGCCCTCCCCGCCGGAGGCCGGGAGGTCGACGAGCGTGCGCGGCAGGACGGCGGCGACGGCGGGGTCGGCGAAGTGCCCGGCGCACGCCTCCAGCCAGCCCGGCCGCGGCAGGTGGCCGGCGTCGACCAGGGCGACGAGGTCGGCGTCGGAGACGGTGAGGGCGAGCGCGCGGGCCGCGGCGCCGCCCACGGGGATGGGCAGCACCCGGGCACCGCGCTCCCGGGCGGCCCGGGCGGCGGGCCCGGTGGCGCCCACGACGATCGGCTCCGCTCCGGGGTGGAGCCGGGCGAGCCGGTCCAGGGTCGCGGTCAGTCCGCCCGCCGCGCCCCGGTCGATCACGACGATGTCCACCGTGGGACCGCCCTGCTCCCCCACCGGACGCGAGGACGGGTGGGAGGTACCGCTCCGAAGGCGTCCGTCGGGGGCGATGGCGGGAGACGAGGGGTGAGCCGGAGGCTCTCCGTCGAGGGCGGTGGAGGGCGACGAGTGGGAGGGGCTGCGCCGAAGGCGTCCGTTGAGGGTGGTGGAGGGCGACGGGTGGGAAAAGGGGTGAGCCGGAGGCTCTCCGTTGAGGGTGGTGGAGGGCGACGGGTGGGCGAGCCCGGCCGCGATGAGGTCGGCGGCGGTCGCGCCCTCTTCGGCGTCGCGCACCGGGGCCCCGCTGATCCACCTGATGAGTCCGCTGACCTGTCGCGACGTCAGGCGGACGGCGCGGGTGGGGTCGCCGCCGACGAGGAGGTGCCCTTCGTCGGCGAGGCGCACGGCGCGGTCGAGTTCGACGCCGAGGCCGGTCGGCAGGGGGGAGCGGGAGGCCATGCCCCTTACCTTGACGGGTCGTCCCCGAAGTGCGCAAGACCCCGGTATGGGATGAAAAGCCCAATTGCGTTACCGCATCGTTACTCATTCCCCTGAGTCACACCAGTCACGGAACCCTCGCCTTGACCGGTCGCATACCCTGGCCGAACACCCTCTTTAACCAGGTCAAGAGGGGTCGTTCCGACACGGCCAGGTCGGCCGGGTCCCCGGAAGAGCACGGAGCGTATGCTATGCGCGAATACGCCCTTCAGTGTCGTGGGGCACATCCGATACCAGACACGACCATTCGCCCCGGACCTCCCCCGCACCCCGTCCGCCGCCCTCCCGCCGCGCGCCCGGTCGTGCGGCACCGCACCCCTCCCTGTACCCGGGGGCCTCGACCCGTGTGTCCGCCCCGCGCCGTGACCCGTTCCGGGCATGGACGCGACACCGAGGGGCAGGCGCTGCTCCGCCCTGTCCTCCGAGAACACACCGTGGAGTGAACAGCACATGACCGCAGCAGCACCCCACGACCCCCTCGTCCACCTCGGTGTGCGCGGTGCGTCCGTCCCGGAGCGGGCCGCGAGCGTCGACTCCTCTCCTCCCGTATGTGGTCCGGCAATGGAAGAGCACAACAGACCCGCCAGACGCCGCTTCCCCGGTCTGCCGAGCCAGATCGCGTACGCGCGCAGGTTCGTCGCCCGGCAGCTGGCCGACTGCCCCGATCCCACCACCGCCACGCTGTTGACCAGCGAACTGGCGACCAACGCCATCACGCACAGCGCCTCGGGGCGCTCCACCGGCAAGTTCGAGGTCAGCGTCCACCGCGCCCCGGGCTGGGCCCGGGTGGAGGTGCGCGACCTGGGGAACCTGAACGAGACGCCCCGACCCCAGCACCGGGACCCCTACGACACGGCCGAGCACGGCCGGGGCCTGGACCTGGTCGAGGCGCTCTCCAGCAAGTGGGGCAGCGAGCCCCGCGGCGACGGCATGGGCCGCCAGGTCTGGTTCGAGCTGGTGTGGGACGAGACCGCCGAGGACGGGTGACCCGGGGTCACCCGCCCGTCGCGGTGTCCTCCTCCGGGGCCGTCCCCTCCCCCGCGGTCGCGGGCGCCTCCGGCAACCGGTAGCGCTCGTAGAGGAGGCGGGCGTAGTCCTTCGCCTCCTGGGAGGGCTCGGCGCCCAGTTCCTCCCGAACGAGATCGTCGAGTGACTTCTTCTGCGTTTCCGTCATGTATCGCAGCCTGCCGTTCCTGCGCCGATGACACAAACCAACGCTCCGGTCACAGCATGCCACCACTGCCCCGTTCCCGGGGCCGGAACGGCGACGGGCGCCCCGTGCCGGAGCACGGGACGCCCTCTCACCTGGAGATCCCCGGCGTCAGCCGACGGTCTCCTTCTCGCGCGCCGACGCGGAGGCGGCCGCGCGCTTGGAGCGGCGCAGCTCCTCGCGGGAGGCCCTGCGGGCCGCCCGGCGCTGCTTGCCCCACTCCACCAGCTGGTAGAGGACGGGGACCAGGATCAGCGTCAGCAGGGTCGAGGTCACCAGACCGCCGATCACCACGAGCGCCAGCGGGGCCGAGATGAAGGCGCCGCCGCCGGTGATGCCCAGCGCCATCGGGGTCAGGGCCGCAACGGTGGCCAGGGCCGTCATGAGGATCGGGCGCAGACGGTGCCGGGCACCCTCCACGATCGCCTCCGTGAGCGGCATCCCCCGGTTCTGGTTCTGGTTGATGAGGTCCATCAGGACGATGGCGTTGGTGATGACCACACCGATGAGCATCAGCATGCCGACCAGGCCGGCGATGCCCAGCGCCGTGTCGGTGACGAGCAGCAGCGCCAGCGAGCCGGTGATCGCGAACGGGATCGAGATCAGCAGCATGAACGGCTGGAGCAGGCTCTTGAAGGTCGCGACCATGATGAGGTAGCAGATGACCACGGCGGCCAGCATGGCCAGGGCCATCTGCATGAAGCCCTCGCTCTGCTCCTGGCTGACACCGCCCAGCGTGGCGGTGGCGCCCTGGGGCAGGTCGATCGTGTCGAGCGCCTGGGTGATCTCGGCGCTGACCGCGCCCAGGTCGGAGGCGGTGACACTGGCCTCGACGGTGGTGCTGGTGATGCCGTCGATGCGGGTGAGCTGCGGCGGCTGCTCCACCTCGACCACGTCGGCGACCTCGGACAGCTCCACCGGCCCGGCGGTCGGGGAGACGACCACCAGCTCCTCGAGCTCCTCGACGGTGGTCGGGGCCTCGACGGCGCGGACCACGATGTCGCGGCGGCTGTCGTCGACGGTGACGGTCCCGGTGTTCTGCCCGTTGAACGCGGCGCTCACCTGGCCGCCCACGGCGGCCTCGGTCAGGCCCAGTTCGGCGGCCTTCTCACCGTCGACGCGGACCTCCATGGCGGGCTGGGTGGCGGAGATGCCGTTGACGACGTCGGCGGCGCCGTCGATCCCCTTCAGCTCCTCCTCCACCAGGCCCGCGGCCTCGGCCAGGACCTCCTGGTCGTCGGCGGTCACCCGGACCTCGATGCCGGAGCCGGCGCCCATCGCGCCCATGGCGCTCATGGTCGGCTCGTAGTCGGTGTCCAGGTCCTCCAGGGAGTCGCGCAGGACCTCGCGGTTGCGCTCCTGGTCGGTGTCGGGGTCCGCGGTGATCGTGTAGTCGATCTGCGAGGCGCCGCCACCGCCGAACGGGCCGGCCATCGCGTTGCCGCCCACGTTGGTCTGGTACGACTCCACCCACGCGAACCCGGCGAGCATCTCCTCGACCTTGACGGCCTCGGCGTCGGCCTCCTCCAGGGAGGTGCCCGGGGGCAGCTCCTGGCTGAGGGCGTAGGTGTTCTCCTCCGACTGGCCCATCCAGTCGGTCTCCAGCTGGCCGGCCATGTAGACGGTGCCGCCGAAGATGACCGCGGAGGCTGCCAGGGTGACGATCGTGGCCTGCCTGCGCTTGGTGGTGATCCACCGGATGACCGGCATGTAGGCGCGCTGCAGCGGGCTGCGCAGCTCGCGCTCGGTCTCCTCGCGCTCGATCTCCTCCTGGGTGGCGTCGCCGATGTCGCGCGGCTTGAGGAACCAGTAGCAGAGCACCGGGATGATGGTGATCGACACGATCAGCGAGGCGAGCAGGGCGAGGCTGGCGGTGACCGCGAACGGCATGAAGAGCTCGCCGACCATGCCGCCGACGAAGGCCAGCGGCAGGAACACCGCGACGGTGGCGAGGGTGGAGGAGACCACCGCGCCCGCGACCTCGCGGACACCGGTCTTGACCGCCTCCATCTTCTCCTTGCCGTAGTCCAGGTGCCTGCGGATGTTCTCCAGGACCACGATGGAGTCGTCGACGACGCGGCCGATGGAGATCGTGATGGCCGCGAGGGTGAGCATGTTCAGGGTGAAGCCGAACGCCTGCATGCCCAGGAAGGCGATCAGCACCGACACCGGGATGGACACCGCGGTGACCAGGGTGGAGCGGATCGACAGCAGGAAGACGAGGATGACGATCACGGCGGCCGCCAGGCCCATGCCGCCCTCTTCGAGCATCGCGAGGATGGACTCGTTGATGTAGGGGGCCTGGTCGAAGACCACGCTGATCTCGATGTCGTCGCCGAGGACGTCGGCCTGCTCGTCGAGGACGCGCTGGACGCCCTCGGAGACCTCGACGGTGTTGCCGTCGGGGGTCTTCATGATCATGACGCCGATGCTCGGGTCGCCGTTGACGCGGGCCAGGGTGGTGGCCTCGTCGCGGACCAGCTCGACGGCGGCGACCTCGGAGAGGCGGACGGGCTCGGGCTGGGCGGCCGGGGGCGCGCCGGGCATGGCCGAGGTGGCGCCGGCCTCCGGGGCGGCCGGCCGGATCCAGATGTCCTCGACCTGCTCGACCGAGGTGAACTGGGCGCCGGTGGTGACGTTGAGCGTGCGGCCGTCGGAGTCGACGTCGCCGCCGGGCACCAGCTGCCCGCTGCCCTGGAGGGCCTGGGTGATGTCCTGAGCGGTGAGGCCCGCCTCGGCCATCTCGTCCTCGTCCGGGGTGATGACCAGGTCGGAGGAGATCGCACCGGTGACCGTGGCCGAGCGGACGCCCTCGACGGACTCCAGCTCGGGGATGAGGTGGGTCTCCAGCGGCTCGACCATGCCCTGGTCGTCGCCGTCCTCGGCGCCCGCGGCGAGCATGACGACGGGCATCATGTCGAGGCTGAAGGACATGACGCTGGTCTCGACGTCCTCGGGCAGCATGCCCGCGACCTGGTCGACCGCGATCTGGGTCTGGCGGACCAGGTCGTCCTGGTCGGCGCCGTAGTCGAACTCGACGGTGACCTGGGCGGTCCCGCTGCTGGAGGTCGAGGTGACGGTGGTGGCCCCCGCGACGCTCTGGACGGCCTGCTCCAGGGGCACGGTGACCTGGTTCTCCACGACCTGCGGGGAGGCGCCCTGGTAGGTGCCGGTGACCATCACCATCGGCAGGGACATCTGCGGGAAGAGCTCCCGCTTGGCGGCTCCGGCGGCGAGCACGCCGAAGAAGAGCACGGCCAGGGTGACGAGCAGTACCAGCGCCCGGTTCTTGAGCGACATGACCGCGAGGCGGTTCATCCGGTCGTCCCTTCCGTGCGGGGGGAGCCCGCGTGCGGGGTCCTGAAAGCCGATCTGGACATGAGAGGTTCTCGCTCCTACTCGCTGCGGACGTTGGACCGGTCGGCGCGGTGCGCGCCGGGTCGTCGCCGTCGGGCGGCGGTCGGTCCTCGAAGTCGTGTGGTGGGGATGCCGTCGAAGGCGTGCCGCCCTCGTCCGGGCGGGGCCCGCCCGCGGGACCGTCCCGTCCCCCGGGTGCTCCGCCGGGCACTGCATCCGCCGGGCGCCTCCCCACGATACGTCGCGTTATATCGGGACTTCTCGTCCTCGGACGCGGATCGGGGGGCTTTCAGGGACGCGTCAGTCTTCTGTCAGGGTCGGCCCCTGACCAAAGTTAGGGACATCCGACAGAAGTCGGAGATTCCCCGGCGGGACATGGGACTTCGTCACACTCCCCCACCCTCCGCACCCTGTAACGGGCATCACAGTGGCAGGTTCCGGTCATCCGCAACAACGGCGGCGGGAACGCGCTATGGGGGAGCCGGGCGACACGGGGGGCGGGTGCGCCGGACGGGTCAGCCCGCGCGGCGCTCGGCCCCGGCGTCCCTCCCGGCCTCGCCCCCGGGGGCCTCGTGCGGGCGCCCGGTGCCCCAGACGACGCGCAGCAGGTCCTCCAGGGCGTGGGCGAGGGAGGCGTCGACCAGTTCGTAGGCGACCCGGCGCCCGTGGGCGTGGGTGCGCACCAGTCCGCAGTCGCGCAGGCAGGCCAGGTGGTTGGAGACGTTCTGGCGGGTCAGCCCCAGGTGCTCGGCCAGGTCGGCGGGGTAGCCGGGACCCTCGAGCAGGGCCAGCAGGAGGCGGCAGCGGGTCGGGTCGGACAGGGCGCGGCCGAGCCGGTGGATGGCGGAGAGGCGCTGCTCGGAGGTCAACATGAAAACCATTGTACATAGCTTGCTGTATAGACAGCCCAGGCTGTATAAACAGTGGTGACTGAACCGACGTGCGCACGCACACGGGAGCACGCACACGAGAAGGGGGACCCATGGGCGCCGGACACGGCCACGGCCATGGCCACGGACACACCGCGGGGGCGGCCAACCGGGGACGGCTCGCGCTCGTCCTCGCGCTCATGCTCGGCGTCGCCGTCGTCCAGGTCGCGGGCGCCGCGTTCAGCGGCAGCCTCGCCCTGCTCGCCGACGCCGGGCACACCGTCACCGACTCCTTCGGGGTGGCGCTGGCCCTGGTCGCCGTGTGGATCGCCGCCCGCCCCGCCCGGGGGCGCAGCACCTTCGGCCACCAGCGGGCCGAGATCCTCGCCGCCGCCGTCAACGCCCTGGTGCTGTTCGTCCTGTGCGCGTTCATCGTCGTGGAGGCCGTCGAGCGGCTGCGCTCCCCCGCCGAGGTGTCCGGTCCCGGCATGGTCGTGGTCGCCGCCATCGGCCTGGTCGCCAACATCGCGGGCGCGCTGGTCCTGCGCTCGGGCGCCAAGGAGAGCCTCAACGTCAAGGGCGCCTACCTGGAGGTCGTCAGCGACGCCCTGGCCTCGGTCGGCGTCATCGTCGGCGGCCTCGTCGTCTGGCTCACCGGCTGGACGCAGGCCGACACCGTCGTCTCCCTGCTCATCGCCGCGATCATCGTGCCCCGCGCCTGGTCGCTGCTGCGCGAGGCCGTGCACATCCTGCTGGAGTCCGCGCCGCGCGGCATGGACCTGGACGAGGTGCGGGGCCACCTGCTCGACCACCCGGCCGTGGTCGACGTGCACGACCTGCACGTGTGGACCATCACCTCCGGGGTACCGGTCATGTCGGCGCACGTGGTGGTCCCCGAGGAACGGCTGCGCGACTGCGGGCGCACCCTGGACGAACTGCACGCCTGCCTGGCCGGGCACTTCGACGTCGAACACTCCACCCTCCAACTGGAGCCGCCCGGGCACGCCGACCACGAGGGCGCACGCCACGACTGACGGGGAACGGCGACACATCCTCGCCCGTCCCACCCTGGGACGGACCGGTCGCCCCCTGCTGGCACAATCGTTCGGGTCGAACGACGGTGACCTGCACGAAGCGGTGGAATGACGAGGACATGAGGCAAGCCCTGAGAGCCTTCACGACCCGGATGTCCCGGAGCGCCGCCGCGCTCCGGGACATCCGCGTGCGGCTGACTCCGCGCCGGCGCCACACCGGCTTCGACAGCGGGCCCGTCCACCACCGCAAGACCGCCTGGGGCAAGCCCGCCCGGGCCTTCGTCCTGATCTTCTTCGTCGTGGACCTGCTCGGGACGCTCCTGCTCATGACCCCGCTCGCGGCCACGGGCGAGCCCCTCACCTTCACCGAGGCCCTGTTCACCGCGACGTCCGCCCTGGCCGTGTGCGGCCTGAGCGTCATCGACATCGGCGACCAGCTCTCGTTCTTCGGCCACCTCGTCATCCTCGTGATGATCCAGACCGGCGGGCTGGGGATCATGACCCTGGCCTCGCTGATGGGCGTGGCCATCATCCACCGGTTCAGCCTGCGCATGGAGCTGAACGTGCAGGCGGAGAACCGGGCCCTGGCGGTCGGGGACGTCCGGGGCATCGCGACCCGGGTGCTGAAGGTGAGCCTGATCCTGGAAGGCGCCGTCCTGGCGCTCGTCCTCCCGAGGATGTGGCTCGGCTACGACATGACCTTCTGGGAGGCCCTCTACTCGGGCGTCTTCCACTCGGTCTCGGCCTTCAACAACGCCGGGCTGTCCCTGTACGGGGACAGCCTGATCCGCTTCTCCGGGGACGCGTTCATCCTGTTCCCCCTCGCCTTCGCGGTCATCCTCGGCGGCGTCGGGTTCCCCGTGCTGATCGAGCTGCGCCGCCGCTACCGGACCCCGCAGGCCTGGAGCCTGCACACCAAGATCACCATCACCACCAGCGCGGCCCTCTTCCTCATCACCATCGTGCTGGTGACCGCCATGGAGTGGAACAACCCGCTCACCCTGGGGCGTTTGGACTGGTGGGCCAAGATCACCGACGGGGTCTTCCACGGGGTGATGCCGCGCAGCGGCGGGTTCAACGTCACGGACACCGGTTCGATGTACGACTCGACCCTGCTGCTCACCGCCATGATGATGTTCGTGGGCAACGGCAGCGCCGGGACCGCCGGCGGGATCAAGGTCGCCACCCTGGCCGTCCTCTTCCTGGTGGTGTGGTCCGAGATCCGGGCGCACGACCGGGTCCACGTGTTCGGCCGCCGGCTGGCGCCTGAAGTCATCCGGCAGGCGCTGAGCCTGACGTTCCTGTCGATGACCGTGGTCGCGGTGAGCACGGTGATCCTCCTGCACACCACACCCTTCGGCTTCATGGACACCCTCTTCGAGGTCGTGTCGGCCGTCGGGGTGGTCGGGCTCTCCACGGGGATCACGCCGCAGCTGGACCCCTGGGCCCAGACCTTCGTCACCCTCCTCATGGCCGCGGGCCGCATCGGCCCGGTCACCTTCGCCACGGCGATCGCCTTCCGCGAACGCAAGCGCCGCTACGATCTCGCCGAGGCCCGCCCGATCATCGGCTGACCACGAATCCTCTAGGAGCACCCACATGCCCCAACAGACGAAACTCAGGGACAAGCGCATTCTGGTCATCGGGCTGGGCCGCTTCGGCAGCTCCCTCGCACTGGAACTGGTCAACCACGGCTGGGAGGTGCTGGGCGTCGACTCCAACCCCCGCCTCGTCCAGGCCTACGCCGACGCCCTGACCCACACCGTGATCGCCGACGCCACCGACGACGAGGCGCTGCGGCAGGTCGGCGCGCCCCAGTTCCAGCGCGCGGTGGTGGCCATCGGCACCCACCTGGAGGAGAGCATCCTGGCCACGTCGCAGCTCGTCGACATGGGCGTGCCCGACATCTGGGCCAAGGCGATCAGCAGGCGGCACGGCCGCATCCTCGAACAGGTGGGGGCCCACCACGTGGTCCTGCCCGAGCACGACATGGGCGAGCGCGTCGCCCACCTGGTGTCGGGCCGCATGCTGGACTACGTGGAGCTCGAGGAGGGGTTCTCCCTGGGCAAGACGAAGGCGCCCAAGGAGCTGCTGGGCAAGCCGCTGCGCGAGACGAAGGTGCGCCAGAAGTACGGGATCACGGTGGTGTCCGTGAAGCGCCTCCACTCGGCCTTCACCTACGCCACCGAGGAGACCGTGCTGCAGAAGGGCGACGTGATCGTGGTGGCCGGGCGGACCGACGACGTGGAGCGCTTCGCCGAGGTCACCTGAGCCGGGGGCCGGGGCCGGGCATATGGGTCAAATTGACAATCATTTTCATTTTCCCGATGATGGTCCCATGCGTACGATCCTGCGAACCGCCGCCCTGTCCGCGGTGGCACTGATGACGGCCACCGCCTGCGGTGGCCAGGGTTCCCCCGCCGGCGGAGAGGGCCCCGACCCCGCCGACGCCGACCTGACCGTGGTCACCGGGGTCTATCCCCTGGAGTGGCTGGCCCGCGAGGTCGGCGGGGAAGGCGTGGCGGTGGTCCAGCTGACCGAACCCGGCATGGAGCCCCACGACCTGGAGCTGACCGGCCGCCAGATCGGCGAGCTCACCGAGGCCGACCTCGCGTTCTACGTGGCCGGCCTGCAGCCCGCGGTGGACGAGGCCGTCGAGCAGGAGGCGTCCGACCGCGCCCTGGACGTGGCCGACGTGGTCGAGCTGCACCCGGCCGGGGAGGGCGGGCACGAGCACGGGGACGAGGAGGCCCACGGGCACGAGGAGGACGCGCACGGGCACGAGGAGGACGCCCACGCCGAGGAGGAGCACTCCGAGGAGGACGCCCACGCCGAGGAGGGGGCCGGGGGCGACGGCCACGACCACGGCGACCTCGACCCGCACTTCTGGCTCGACGTGGACCTCATGTCCCAGGTCGCCGGCGCCCTGGGCGAGCGGCTGGGAGAGCTGAACCCCGAGGCCGCCGCCGAGTACACCGCCAACGCGGAGGCGGTGACCGCCGAACTGGAGGCGATCGGCCAGGAGTACGAGGACGGCCTGGCCTCCTGCGAGCACAACGAGGTCGTGGTGGGCCACACCGCCTTCTCGTACCTGACCGAGCACTACGGCCTGGAGCAGGTGGGCATCTCCGGGGTCGACCCCGACAGCGAGCCCTCCCCCAGCCAGATCGCGGAGATCGCCGACTTCGTCGAGGAGCACGGGGTCACCACGATCTTCACCGAGCCGCTCATGCCCGAGGAGACCGCCCAGACCATCGCCGGCGAGACCGGCGCGGCGGTCGAGGTGCTCGACCCGCTGGAGGGGGTCACCGACGCCTCCCCCGGCGACGACTACCCGTCGATCATGCGCGGGAACCTGGAGACGCTCCGGACCGCCCTGGCCTGCTCCTGACCCCTGCACTCCGCGCGGCCCCGCCGGACACGCCCCCGAGGCGTCCGGCGGGGCCGCGTCGTGCTGCGCACCGGGAGGCCGTGTCCGGGTTAGCACGGTTCGTCATGGAGAACACCCCTGGTCGGGCGCCCTGTGTATCACGTGGGACTCAGGATGGCTAACTCTCGGACAAGTGGCGAGGGTCACGCTATGCTTATGAACGTGCCAATGCTCTTGCACGTGCATTTGGCAGTGCAGGCGCACGGCACATCCCCTCGAGTGACTCCGAAGGAGAAGTGGGCATGACCCCGTACAACGGCATCAACGCGACCGAGCTGACCGAGGCCGCCTGGCAGAAGGCCAAGCGCAGCAACTCCCAGGGCGCCTGCGTCGAGATGGCCCGCCTGGCCGACGGCTCCATCGCCGT
Source organism: Nocardiopsis changdeensis (assembly GCF_018316655.1). GTDB lineage: Bacteria > Actinomycetota > Actinomycetes > Streptosporangiales > Streptosporangiaceae > Nocardiopsis > Nocardiopsis changdeensis. The sequence goes on from NZ_CP074133.1 coordinate 5,567,398, forward strand.
CCGCAATTCCCGTTTCCCGGCCGGCCCGGCCCTGGTCTACACCCAGGAGGAGATCGACTGCCTCATCCTGGGCGCCAAGGACGGGGACTTCGACAACCTGTTGGGCTGAGGCCGCACCGCTCTCCCTCCAGGCCACGGGCGGGGGGTCGCACCCCAGGGGTGGGACCCCCCGCGCAGGCGTGGACCGGCACCGCCCGGAGAGCGGCGGACACCCCAGGCACACCGCGAAAGAGACCGCGCGGAACGCCGAAGGACCCCGTCGGGGGACGGGGTCCTTCGGCCGTGTGCCGTTCCGGCCGCTTCGGCGGGCCGGCTCGGGGGTACCGCTGCGGGGTCCGATGGGGTCAGCCCAGGCCGGCCGCCTCACCGTCGGGGTCGTCGTCGGCCTCGGTGAAGTCGGCGAGGATGGACCGGAGCATCTCCAGGCTCTCGTCGGGGGTCGCCGCCGAGACGCTCAGCCTGGTCATCGCCTTGGTGTAGGCCTCGACCACGTTCGGGCGGTCGTTGAGCTCGCCGTCGTGCAGCTGCTCCAGGTACACCATGTCGGCGAGCTCGTAGTCGGAGTAGCGCAGCAGCGTGAACGAGCCCGCCTCGGCGGCGTGCGCGCCCACCGAGAAGGGGATGATCTGGATGGTGATGTTGTCCTTCTCCGTGCTGAGCCGGATCAGGTGCTCGATCTGGCGGCGCATCACGCCCAAGCCCCGGATGCCCACGCCGATGGGGCGGCGGACCGCCGCCTCGTCGAGGACCACCCACATGCGCATGCCCTCGTCCGTCTCGACCCGCTTCTGTCTCTTGAGCCGCGCCGCCAGCCGCTGCTCGGCGACCGTGTCGGGGGCGTCGACGCCGCCGAAGATGATCTCGCGGGCGTACTCCTCCGTCTGCAACAGGCCCGGGACGAATTGCGACTCGTAGATGCGGATCTGGTCGGCGGCCTCCTCGAACCCGATGTACTGGGTCAGCCACTTGTGGAGGGAGTCGCCGTAGTCCTTCCACCATCCGGGCTTGTTGGATTCCTTCGCGACTTCGAGCATTTCCTTGATCGTGCGGCGGTCGGTGCCGTACAACTTCAGGAGGTCCTCGATATCGCGCAGCTTGAAACCGACCCGGCCGAGTTCCATGCGACTGATCTTCGACGCCGAAGCCCGAATCCGCGCCCCGGCGTCCTCCCGGCTGATACCACGCTGTTCGCGTCGGCTGCGCAGTTCCTGGCCGAGCAGCATGCGACGCACGGTGGGGCCGCTCCCCTTGCGCAATCGAGCGATATCCACGTTCGCCGCCTCCCTGTCATTCCCGCAACGGGCGTCCGCTGCGCGGGACACCCGGGTACACGATATAGCCGATGTGATCGCGGTACCGGGGTCGGCTCCTCCGGTCCCCGCCACTCCGCGGATCCGGTCCGCTCGGGGGCGGTGCGAAGGACGCCGGCCCGGCACCGGCGGTTCACACGAATTGCGCCCAAACGAACTTTCCCCCGGGGGGAGTGGGAATCACACCCCACTCTCGCGCGAAGGCGCTCACCAAGGCAAGTCCCCGACCACCCTCCATGGTCGGGTCGGACCTCCTTCTGCGCGGCAGCCGATCTCCGCCGTCGCGAACCGCGCAGATGAATTCACGGCCGCTTCTCATCAGGGAGAGTTGAATACCCCCGCCGCCCGGACCGGTCGAGACCAGCGGCCCGCCATGGCGTACCGCATTGGTGACCAATTCCGAAACGACCACGGAGACATCGGGGGACAAGTGCCCCATACCCCATTCCCGGAGCAGGGCGTCGGAAATCTCGCGTGCGGCCGACACGGAGTGGGGGCGCGGCGCGAAGGTCCACGTGACGGCGTCGTGCCGGTCCCCGCACAGGGGTGTGTTCCAGCGCCGGGAGCCGTGGGTGAGGACCCTGAGCCACCAACCTCCGGCGGGCTCCATGACCGCCTCCGCACACTCCATGCCTTCCACTCCTCCCCGAGCAGGTCGGGCGCGTGCTGCTGCACGGATCGAATGCACGTGCATCCTGGCCTTGCAGACATCGTAGGCCAAGCGGGGGCGGTGTGCAGGAAAACGGGGGGACCCGATGGCGCACTTCTTTCCGCGGTGCGGGGACGCCCAGGTGGCGGCGTACGGGCCCGGCCGGGAAGGGGCCGGATAAGGCCCCCCGGCCGCTTACCGACCGGTAGGAATGTCGATAGGATTCCCCCGCGCCCACCACGTGAATTCTGGAGGTAACCCATGTCCGCAACGCCTCGTGTGGCCATTGTGACCGGAGCGGCCCGTGGTATCGGCGCCGCCACCGCCGAGCGCCTGGCGGCCGACGGCCGGGCCGTCGCCGTGCTGGATCTGAAGGAGTCCGACGCCCAGGAGGTCGTCGACCGCATCACCGCCGCCGGGGGCACCGCCCTGGCCGTCGGCTGCGACGTCGCCGACGAGGACCAGGTCACCGCGGCCGTCGACACCGTCGCCGAGCGCCTGGGCGCACCGTCGATCCTGGTGAACAACGCCGGTGTGCTGCGCGACAACCTGCTGTTCAAGATGTCCGCCTCGGACTGGGACACCGTCATGAACGTGCACCTGCGCGGCTCCTTCCTGATGAGCCGCGCCGCCCAGGCGCACATGACCGCGCAGAACTGGGGCCGGATCGTCAACCTGTCCAGCTCCTCGGCGCTGGGCAACCGCGGCCAGGCCAACTACTCCGCCGCCAAGGCGGGCCTGCAGGGCTTCACCAAGACCCTGGCGATCGAGCTGGGCAAGTTCGGTGTCACCGTCAACGCGGTCGCCCCGGGCTTCGTGGAGACCGCGATGACCCGCGCCACCGCCGAGCGGATCGGCATCTCCTACGACGACATGAAGAAGTTCAAGGAGGCGGAGATCCCGGTCCGGCGGGTGGGCCTGCCCGAGGACATCGCCAACGCGGTGGCCTTCTTCGCCTCCGAGGACTCCGGGTTCGTCTCCGGCCAGGTCCTCTACGTGGCCGGCGGCCCCCTCGACTAGCGACCCGGTCGGCCCGCCGGGTGTCCGCCCGGCGGGTCCTCCAGGGCCGAGGTGACCGCGGTGACCAGCTCCTCGGTCAGGGCGACGCCCGAGGTGTAGTCGCGGCTGCCCTCGGACATGACCGCGATGAGGTACTGGCGGTCGGGCCCGGCCACGTAGCCGACGCTGTTGACCAGCCAGCGGCCGCCGTCGGACTCGCGGGGCGTCCAGCCGTTCTTCAGGCCCACGACGTCCCCGGGTCCGGCCGCGGCGGACACGCCCCAGGCCTGTTCCGGGGCGACCGTCTCCATCAGGCCGCGGATGTGGGCGCACTCGTCGGCGGTGAGCGGCCCCTCCTCGGTGTACAGGGCGCGCAGCAGCCGGATCTGGTCGGCGGGCGTGGTCAGGGTACCGCCCCACACGCCGTTCGGGTGGGGCTCGGTCCCGGTGAACCCGAGCCGCTCGGCCCCCTCGGCGAAGCCCGGGTTGTAGCCGATCCTCTCGTAGAGCCCGTTGGCGACGTCGTTGTCGCTGTAGCGGATCATGGCCTCGACCTGGGACCGCTCGACCGCGGTGAGCTCGCGCCCCTCGTCCCGGGCGTGCAGCACCAGCATGGCGGTGATCATCAGCTTGGCCACGCTCGCGGTGGCGAAGCCCTCCTGGGCGCCGTGGCTGAACGTCGCGCCGGTGCGCAGGTCCTGGACGGCGATCCCGGCGCGGGCCCCGCTGTCGGCGATGGTCCGCGCCACGCGGGCGTCCAGCTCCTCGTACCGCTCCGGGGTGAGCACGGCCCCGCCGGTGGCGGGCGCGGTCACGAGCGGGAGGAGGGCCTGCGGCCGCACGCCCCCGGCCGGCACCGCGCGCGCGAGCGCCGGGGCCGCCTCGGGCAGGACCCCGGAGGGAGCGGACGGGGACACGGCCAGGAGGAGGGCGAGGGCGGCCACCAGGAGGGTGCTCAGGCCGCGGGGGAACGGGGGGAGGTCGGCGGGGAGGCGCCGGGGCACACGATCACCGGTTCATCGAACGTCGCTCAGTGACTTGGTGCACCCATTATCCCGCTCGAATCCCTCTGTCCCGAGGGCCGATACGGAATCGGTACGGACGTAACACGGCCGTGAGACGGCGTTTCCTCGGCGGGAACGCGGGCTCAGGCACCGGCGTCCTCGTCGATGCCGCGGGCCACCAGGGCCTCGCCCGTGGCCTCGGCCATCCGGAACAGCTGGACGATCAGCGGGGTGACCAGCAGGTACGGGCGCCCCGACAGGCCCCGGGCGCGGTAGCCCTCGACGGCGGCGCGCCAGGCGGCGGCGACCATGGGGATGGAGCGGATCGTCAGCGCCAGCACCAGGGCCACGCGTTCGGGGGCGACGCCGAACCGGGCCAGCGGCTGGGCCAGGCGCTCGAACAGGTCGAGCATCTCGCGGACCCGGGTGGTGAGGGTGACCGCGTTGGCCAGCACCACCAGCCCCAGCAGCTGGGAGCACAGCCGGACCGCGGTCAGGGGGTCGCCGAAGACCGCCTGGAACAGCCCGATCGCCAGCAGGAACGGCCACAGTCCGCGCAGCACCCCGAGGACCCGCCGAAAGGGCAGCCCCACCGCGGGGTACAGCAGGACCGCGCCCGCCAGGAGCCCCACCGACACCCACGGGTGCGCCAGGGCGATGACCGCGACGCAGACGGCGAGCAGCCCGGCGAGCTTGGTGCCCGCGCTCAACCGGTACAGCAGGCCGTCGCCGGGGATGTAGAGGCCGAGCGTGTTCACCGGTCGTCCAGGAGGCGGTCGTCCATGAGCTTCACGTAGTGGTCGACGGCGTCGGCGGGCGGGCCGTCGAAGACGATCCGGCCCTCGTCGACCACCAGGACCCGGTCGAAGGAGCCGAGCAGGTCGAGGTCATGGGTGAACAGGACGACCTGCTGCTCCAGGGTGTCGAGCACCCGGTGGACCATGCGGGTGTTGCGCAGGTCGAGCAGGGTGGTGGGCTCGTCGCAGACGAGGATCTCGGGTTCGGTGGCCAGGACCGAGGCCAGGGCCAGCAGCTGCTTCTGGCCGCCGGAGAGCAGGTGGCCGGGGTGGTCGCGGTGCCCGGCCAGGCCGTAGCGCTCCAGCAGGGCGTCGACCCGCCGGGCCGTCTCCTCGCGCCCCAGCCTGCGGGAGCGCAGCCCGATCTCCACGTCCTCGGCGACCGTGGGCATGATGATCTGGTTGGCGGCGTCGGAGAAGACGAACCCGACCCTGCGGCGGATGTGCCTGGCGTGGCGCCGGGTGTCCCACTCCCCCAGCGTCACCCGGCCTGCGTCGGGGACGACGAGGCCGTTGAGGGTGCGGGCGAGCGTGGACTTGCCCGATCCGTTCGCCCCGATCACGCCGATGCGGTGCTCGGCGAGGTCCAGGGTGATGTCGCGCAGCACCGGCCGCGCCTCGTAGGAGTGGGAGACACCCTCCAGGCGGAGCATCAGGCGCCCTCGCCCCTGGCCGCACCGTCCCCCTTGTCCCCGGTCCCGGCCTCCTCGATCACCGGGCGCCCGGCGGGCGGGATCGGGTAGGCGCGGTAGACGGCGGCGGCGATGAGGGAGGCGATAACGGCCTTGGCCAGGTCGCCGGGCAGGTAGGCGACCATGGCCACCAGCGCGGCCAGGTGGTCGTTGCCCATGGCGACGCCCAGCCAGGGGACGCCGACGGCGTAGACGACGAGGACGCCGCCGAGGACGTTGACGGCCAGGCCCGCCCAGAACCGGTACCGGCCGCCGCGGACCATGAGGTCGGTGAGGAACCCGATGACCAGGGCGGCCGGGATCCAGCTGACGATGAACCCGGCGGAGGGCCCGGCCAGGACGCCCAGGCCGCCGGCGCCGCCCGCGAACAGGGGCAGGCCCGCCAGGCCCAGGACGAGGAAGACCGCGACGGCGAGGGTGCCGCGCTTCCACCCCAGCAGGGCGGGGGCCAGCATGATGCCCAGGGTCTGGAGCGTGATCGGCACCGGGGACAGCGGCACGGTGATCTGGCCGGAGATGCTGAGCACGGCGATGAACGCGGCGAACACGGCGATGAGCGCCAGGTCGCGCGCGGTGAGGCCGCGGTAGCGGATGCCGGCGGTCCGGGTCGTGGGCATGGGCTTCCCCTCGGGAGGCTGAACAGGAGTGGAACAGCACCCATTGTCCGTTATCGGGGTCCGCCGGCGGGATGGCGGGGATGCACAGAACCGCCCCGGCGGGAATTGTCGACCTCCCCCTGAGACGCACCTCACACCCCTGGCCTCCACGGGCCCCGGCCCGTGCCGCGGGCACCGGGGCGGGCGTGAGTGTCGCGGACGGGCGGTACGCTCCGGGTCTCCCCGTCCCGCCGCCGCGGTCCCCGGGCCCGGCGCCCACTGGAAAGACCTCCCCATGGAACCCGTCTACGCCGACCTGTCCGTCGAGCCGGCGCGCCTGGCCAACACCGCCGTGGAGTACGAGCACTGCTCGTTCGGCGGTAACCACCTCGCGCTGAACGCCGGGGGCTCCGTCAGGGCCGACTTCGATCTGGACGCCGCCGAGAGGATCGCCGAGGGGATCCTGACGGTGACGGCGCTCGTCTCCAAGAGCGGCCGCTCCGCCGGGTACGCCCCCCTGACCGTTCTGGTCAACGGCGAGCCCGTGGCGTCGCGGATGACCGTCCCCGGCGGCGGCGACCTGCCGCAGGACTGCGTGTTCTCCGTCCCGGGCGCGCTGCTGCGGCCGGGCCGCAACCGGGTGACCGTGCGCAGCGGCGCCGACGCCCGCACCCTGCTGTGGCTGTACCGGATCACGTTCGACTCGGTTCACGAGCGGGGCCTCTCGGCGCGGGCGATGCTCGCGGCCGCCGACGAGCGGTCGGTGCTGCGCTACGCCACCCGCACGCTGGTCCACGACCCGGAGGGCGGACCGCACCGCTGGGAGGACGCCGGGACGCTGGTGGTCCACGTGGACCGGGGCGAGCGGGCCCCGATCGCCCAGCTCTCCTGGCGCCGCGCGGACGGGTCCGAGGCCTCGGTGTCCTTCCAGTCGGCGCTGGAGGAGTTCCACGGCTTCCACCGGGACGCGGACGGCGGCGTGGCCGAGTACCGCGGCCGCCTGCGGGACCGCCGGGCCCACCCCGGGGGCACGGAGGGGGCGACGGTGCACCGCTTCCGGACCGAGGAGGGCTGGGGCGGGGGCTGGCACTCCTCCGGGGAGCTGCGGTTGGCCGTGGACGACGGCGGCGCCCCGCTGGAACGGGTGACCTGGCGCGACCAGCGGGAGAACACCGGCTCCGTGGCGTTCGGGGAGAGGGCCGCGGGGTTCCTCGGCTACTACCAGCGCGCCGGTGAGGGGCCCATCGGGTTCAGGGGCACGGCGGTCGCCGGGGGGTGACCGCCGGGCCGCGCCCCCGGACCCGGGCCTCGCCCGGGTTCAGGGGCGGTCGCAGGTGCGTCGGATGCGGTTGATGGGGACCGGCAGGACGCAGACCGGGACCGGGATCTCCAGGCGGTGGCCGGTGTCGGCGGGGACGCCGGTGTCGGGGTCGATGCGCAGCGAGCGGAGCTCGTCGCCATTCTGGGCGGCGACGACCAGGTGGTCGGGCTCGTCGCGGTGGCCGCGGATGACCGCGAAGTGGCGGGGCCAGTCCCCCACCGGGGTGTCGGCCAGGTGCTCCAGCCGGGCGCCCTCGTCGCGGACGGCGAAGGTCGAGACGGCGTTCGCGCCCCGGTTGGACACGTACACCCGGCCCTCGTAGGTGGTGGTCATCGGCAGGGCGTCGCCGTCGGCGATGTCGCGGCCGTCGACCTTGAGGCGGTGCAGGGCGATCTCCGCCGGGAAGTTGGCCTCGTGCAGGCCCCCCAGGGAGGGGACCGAGCCCAGGTGCTCGCCGGTGCCGCGGCGCGGGTTCCAGCGGACGACGTGGACCCGGGAGTCGAGCTCCCCGGCGACGTAGACGTGGTCGCCGTTGACGGCCATGTGGCGGGGGCCGGTGCCGGCGGGCAGCTTCACCGTGCCGACCAGGCCCTCCTCCGGGCGCGCGGGCTCCTCGTCCTCGACCGGCACGGCGTACTGGTACACGCGCAGCTCGTCGGCGCCCAGGTCGGCGGCGAGCAGGTAGCGCAGGCGGCGCTCGTGGGAGTTCATGACCACGGCGGTGCTGTGCGCGTGCGGGCCCTCCTGGCGGTCGGAGACCGGGCCGTGCCCGCGGTGTCCGAGTTCGCGGCCGGACGGGTGCGGGCGGCCCTCGGCGTCGGTGGGCACGAAGCTCACCACGCCGTCGGCGTAGTTGGCGACGGCCACCTGCTCGGGGCCCAGGTAGCGGACGTGGCAGGGCGATCCGCCGCCGGTGGGGACCTCGCCGAGCCCGGTGAGGCCGGCGTCGCCGTCGACGCGGAAGGCCGCCAGGGTGCCCTCGGCCCGCTCGTTGACCGCGTAGACGGTCGGCGGCTCGGGCCGGTAGGCCAGGAACGAGGGTCCGGGGGTCTCGGCCGCGACGCCCTGGTCGAACAGCTCCCCCGTCACCGGGTCGAAGCCGACCCGGTGGATGCCCCGGCCCGCGCCCGGGGGGTCGGAGTCCGGGGTGTAGGTGCCCACGAGCAGGAGCCGTCGTCCGCTTGCCCAGTCGCCCACCGGGGACCTCGTTTCCTCACGCGTCTGCACGAACCGTGGCCTGCGCCACCGCCGCATGCTACCGTCCCGCGCTCCGGGCCGGAGAACCGGCGCGGGACCTCGCGGGGGGTTCCTCCACGTAGCGGATCTGTTACAGTCCTCCCCAAAAGGCCACAAAAGCAACAAGGAACACTGACACCCCACGCGTCCGTTCGCTTCCCTCGGAGCCCAGGTGGAACGACCTCTGGGCCCGCGGACGGACTCACGGCCCCGGGCCCGCGCGAGACCGCGCCGCACCCGCCGAGAGACGCCGGCGCCGGCCCCTCCGACCCCGGTGACCGTGAGTGCGCGCCGCCTCGTGCGCTCACCAGCCGTGGTTCCCCGCTCATTCGAACCTTGGACCGTCCTTGACCCTTCGCCGTGTATCCGAAGTGCCGCTTCCCGACCAGGGGACCATCGAACTGGTCCGCCTCTCGTCCGTGGACATCCCCGAGGGCTCGGCCCGCCTGGCCAGGAGTTTCTACGACAACCTGTTCGAGATGGTGCCCTCCGTGCGGAGCATGTTCGCCGACGACATCAGGCCGCAGCAGCAGCGGATGGCCGACGCGCTCCTGTCCGTGGTCCGCCACCTCGACGACCCCGACGAGGTGGCCCACCACCTCAGGAGGCTGGGCCGCCAGCACCACCGGGAGCTGGGCGTGCTGCCCGAGCACTACCCGTACGTCGGGCGCGCCCTGGTCCGCGCCGTCAGCGAGGTCTCGCCCACCTGGACCTCCTCCATGAGCTCCGCCTGGGTGCTGGTCTACCAGTGGATCACCGCCCAGATGATCGCCGGGGCCGAGGGCGACGACACGCCGCCCGCGCCGCCCCGCGCCCGGGGCCTGGGCGAGGACCGGATCCCGAACGGACCTCAGTACCAGGTGCCGGGGCGGGCGCCGGCCGGGGCCCCGGGCCGGCACTCACGCTGACGGGGCGCCCGCCCGGCCCCTCCCCGAACGCACGCACGTCCACCGTCGAAAGCCCGGTTTCATGACTCAGACCAGCCACAACACCGCGACCGGCACCGAGGGCGAACGGTACGTCCAGCAGGTCATGGGGACGTCCGATCGCGCGGCGCGCTTCTACCGCGACCAGATGCTGAACCACCTCAACAGCGACATGCGGGCCTTCATCGCCCGCCAGGAGATGCTCTTCATCGCCACGGCCGACGACCGGGGCGAGTGCGACTCCAGCTTCCGGGCCGGGCCCCCCGGGTTCGTGCACGTCATCGACGAGCGCACCCTGGCCTTCCCCGAGTACCGCGGCAACGGCGTGTTCGCCAGCGCGGGCAACATCGCCCAGAACCCGCACATCGGGCTGATGTTCCTCGACTTCCAGCGCGACCGGATCGGCCTGCACGTGAACGGCCGCGTGAAGATCATGGAGGACGACCGCCTGCGCGCGCACGTGCGGGACCTGCCCCTGCCGCAGGTCCCGGGCCAGCGGGCGCAGATGTGGCTGCTGGTGCAGGTCGAGGAGGCCTATATCCACTGCCGCAAGCACATCCCCCACCTGCGCAAGGTCGGCCCGGAGGAGGACTGGGGCACCGACGACACCCTGCGCAAGGGCGGGGACTTCTTCCGCGCCAAGCAGGAGAACGACGCGCGGCGCGGCGGGGACGTCCTCGGGATCTGAGCCGGGCGCCGGGCCGTCCGGGCGGGGGCCGTATCGCGGCCCCCACCCGGACGGCCCCTCCCGGGGCGTGTCCGGCGGACGCTCCCGTGCGGCTCGGCGCCCGCGCCGAAGGAGCACGGGCGGCCTCCGGGCGGCCTCCCGCTGGACGATGAGCGAGGGCCGCCCCGGGGCCGGCCGGCCGAGCGGAGGCGGCGCCGCGGGAGGCGGCCCGGGCGCCGTGAGGCGGGCGCCGGCGCGGGTGGTGCAGGGGCGTCGAGGGCCTCCTGGCGGCCGGTGGGACGTCGCGATCCACACCGATGCCGGAGGCCCTCTTGATCCGTGTCGGGCGGGGCCGGTGCCACCGGCCTCCGTGATCAGTACACCTAGGCGGCCTTGACCGCCTCGACGGCCTTCATGATCCGCTTGTCGGACACCGGGTAGGCGGTGCGGATCGCCCCCTGCGCGAACAGGCTCACCCGGTACTCCTCCAGCATCCAGCGCAGCTCGGCCACATCCGGGTCGGCGGCGCGGCCGGGCTTGAGCGCCCCGGTGGCCCGGGCGACGGCCTGGCGCATCTGCTCGACCTTGGACATGCCGACCTGGTCGCGGCGCGGGTTCTCCGGCAGCTTCTCCAGCCGGTACTCGACCCCGCGCAGGTAGCGGTGCAGGTCGTCGAGGCGCCCGACCCCGGCGGCGGTGATGAACCCGTCGCCGACCAGCGAGCCCAGCTGCCCCTGGACGTCGTTGAGCGAGGGCAGCACCGCCAGCGACGTGGTGCCCTTGACCTTCTTGGTGACCTTGCGCCACAGCGCCAGGACCCGGGCCGCCCTGGGCAGGATCTCCGCGACGGTGTCCCCCAGGTCGGCGCGGACTCGCTCGGCCAGGGCCGCGAAGTCGTCGCCGTTCCACACCGGCCCGCCCTCGCGGACGAGCAGGTGGTCGACGGCGGCCGCCTCGGCGTCGGCGAGGAGCTTCTTGACGGACCCGTACGGGCTGTCGGCCAGGGCCAGCTTGTCGGGGTTGTTGAGCCCCTTGCTGACCGCGGCCGCCGGGGAGGGCAGGTTGAGCAGCAGGAGCCTGCGGGTGCCGAGCCGCATGGCGGCCCGCTGTTCGGCCTCGGTGTCGAAGATGCGCACGGCGACGCTGTCGCCCTCGTCGACCAGCGCCGGGTACCCCTTGACCTTGGGGCCCAGCGCCTTGCGCTCCAGGGTGCGCTCCAGCGGCCCGAAGTCCCAGGCGGTCAGCCCCTTCTTCTCCACGCCCTTGGCCTCGGCGGAGATGGCCTCGCGCAGGCGCGGCTTGAGCTTGGCCCGGAGCCGCTCCAGGTCCTTGTCCTCGGCCAGGGCGCGCTGCCGGTCGTCCACCGCGCGGAAGGTGATGCGCAGGTGGTCGGGCACCCGGGTCAGGTCGAAGGCGTCGGCCGGGATCCGCTCCCCCGACATGCGGGTCAGCTCGGCGGCCAGCGCCGCGGTGAGCGCCCCCTCGTAGGGGGTGAGCCCGCCCAGGGCGCGGTCGGCGTTGTCGGGCACGGGGACGAAGTTGCGGCGCAGCGGCTTGGGCAGCGACCGGATGAGCGCGGTGACCAGCTCGGCGCGCAGGCCCGGGATCTGCCAGTCGAAGCCGTCGGCCTCCACCTGGTTGAGGACCTTGAGCGGGATGTGCGCGGTGACGCCGTCGGAGTCGCTGCCCGGCTCGAACTGGTAGGTGAGCGGGAAGACCAGGGCCCCCTGCCGCCACGTGTCGGGGTAGTCGTCCTCGCTGACGGCGGCGACCCCGTCGTTGATGAGGTCCTCGCGGGTGAAGTCGAGGAGCTCCGGCTGCTCGTGCCGGGCCTTCTTCCACCAGGCGTCGAAGTGGGCGGCCGAGACGACGTCCGCGGGGACCCGCGCGTCGTAGAACCGGAACAGGGTCTCGTCGTCCACCACGATGTCGCGGCGGCGGGCCCGGTGCTCCAGGTCCTCGACCTCGTCCAGCAGGGCGCGGTTGTCGCGGAAGAAGTGGTGGCGGGTGTCCCAGTCGCCCTCCACCAGGGCACGGCGGATGAACAGGTCCCGGGACATCTCCGGGTCGATCCTCCCGTAGGACACCTTGCGCTGCACGACGATGGGCACCCCGTAGAGGGTGACCCGCTCGTAGGCCATGACGGCGCCGCGCTTGCGCTCCCAGTGGGGCTCGCTGTAGGTGCGCTTGACGATGTCCCCGGCCAGCTCCTCGGCCCACTCCGGCTCGATGCGGGCGACCATGCGCCCCCACAGCTTGGAGGTCTCGACCAGCTCGCCGGCCATGACGAACCGGGGCTGCTTCTTGAACAGCGCCGAACCGGGGAAGATCGCGAACCGGGCGCCGCGGCCGCCGAGATACTCGTGCTTCTCGGGGTCCTTGAGGCCGACGTGGGACAGCAGCCCGGACAGCAGGGACATGTGGACGGCGCGCGGGTCGGCGGCCTCGGGGCGCAGCGGCGGGACCTCCACGTCCATCTGCCGCAGCACCTGCTTGAGCTGCCCGTGGATGTCCTGCCACTCGCGCACGCGCAGGTAGTTGAGGAACTCCTCGCGGCACATGCGGCGGAACTGGTTGCCCGACAGCTCCTTCTGTCTGTCGCGCAGGTGGTTCCACAGGTTCAGGTACGCCAGGAAGTCCGACTCCTTGTCGGTGAACCGGGCGTGCATCTGCTGGGCCTGCTGCTGCTTGTCCGTGGGGCGCTCGCGCGGGTCCTGGATGGACAGCGCGGAGGTGATGACCAGGACCTCGGCCAGGCAGTCGCGCTTCTCGGCCTCCAGGACCATGCGGCCCAGGCGCGGGTCGACCGGCAGCTGGGCCAGCCTGCGGCCCAGCGGGGTGAGGCGGCGCTTGGCACCGGAGGGGTCCGGGTGCAGGGCGCCCAGCTCGGTGAGGAGGTTGACGCCGTCCTTGATCTGGCGGTGGTCGGGGCCGTCCACGAACGGGAAGGCGGCGACGTCGCCCAAGCCCAGGGCGGCCATCTGGAGGATGACCGAGGCGAGGTTGGTGCGCAGGATCTCGGGGTCGGTGTACTCGGGGCGGGACAGGAAGTCCTCTTCGGAGTACAGCCGGATGCAGATGCCCTCGGAGACGCGGCCGGAGCGGCCCTTGCGCTGGTTGGCGGAGGCCTGGGAGATCGCCTCGATGGGCAGGCGCTGCACCTTGGTGCGGTGCGAGTAGCGGGAGATGCGCGCGGTGCCCGGGTCGATGACGTACTTGATGCCGGGGACCGTCAGGGAGGTCTCGGCGACGTTGGTGGCCAGGACGATGCGGCGGCCGGAATGAGAGGACCACACCCGCTTCTGCTCGGCGACCGAGAGCCGCGCGTACAGCGGCAGGATCTCGGTGTTGCGGAGCTTCTGCTTCTCCAGCGCCTCGGCGGTGTCGCGGATCTCGCGCTCGCCGCTGAGGAAGACCAGGACGTCGCCGGGCTCCTCTCGGGAGAGCTCGTCGACGGCGTCGAGGATGGCCTGGGTCTGGTCGCGGTCGGTCCCGCCCCCCGGGTTCTTCTCCTCGGGGTCGAGGATGTCCTCGGAGATGGGCCGGTAGCGGACCTCGACCGGGTAGGTGCGGCCGGAGACCTCGACGATGGGGGCGTCGTCGAAGTGGCGCGAGAACCGCTCGGGGTCGATGGTCGCCGAGGTGATGACGACCTTCAGGTCGGGGCGCTTGGGCAGCAGCTGCTTGAGGTAGCCCAGCAGGAAGTCGACGTTGAGGCTGCGCTCGTGGGCCTCGTCGATGATGAGCGTGTCGTAGGCGCGCAGCATCCGGTCGTGCTGGATCTCGGCCAGCAGGATGCCGTCGGTCATCAGCTTGACGAGGGTGTCCTCGCCGGAGGTGTCGGTGAAGCGCACCTTGTAGCCGACGGTGGCGCCCAGCGGGGTGCCGACCTCCTCGGCGATGCGCTCGGCGACGGTGCGGGCGGCCAGCCGGCGGGGCTGGGTGTGGCCGATGGTGCCCATGACGCCGCGGCCCAGCTCCAGGCAGATCTTGGGCAGCTGGGTGGTCTTGCCCGAACCGGTCTCGCCCGCGACGATGACGACCTGGTTGTCGCGGATGGCCTCGGCGATGTCGTCGCGCCGGGCGCTGACCGGCAGCGACTCCGGGTAGGTCAGCTCGGGGACGGCCTCGCGGCGCAGGTCCACGCGCAGGCGCGCCTCGTCGACGTCCCTGGCGATCTGGGCCAGGACCGAGGCGCGGCGGCGCTCGTCGCGCATCTTGGCGAGGCCGTCGATACGGCGGCGCAGCCGGTGCCGGTCCACGGGCATGAGGTCGCGGAGCCGGGAACGGAGATGGTCCGCGGTGGGCGCGGGCGTGGTGGTGCTCATCAATAGTCAAGGGTAGGAGGGGCGGCAACCGGTTTTCCCGGGGGCCGCACGGAAACGGGCGCGGACGGGGTCCTCGCGGCCCCTCGGCTCAACACCCGGGCGGCCCCCGTTGTTCCGGTCTCCGTCGGGTAACGGCCGTGGTCTGTACCGCCTCACGGCCTAGCATGGAGGGATGCCCCACGACACACGTACCGTGCTGTTGGCCTCGGCCACCGCCCTCCTGGACGGCGGCGGCGTCGAGGCGGTGACACTCCGGGAGGTCGGTCGCCTGAGCGGAGTGTCCCACATGGCCCCCTACAAGCACTTCCAGGACAAGGAGTCCCTGCTGGCGGTGATCGCCACCCGGGAGCTCGACCGGCTGGCGGACATGATCGACCGCGCCGCCGACGCCCCCTACGACCCCGGCGGGACGCTCCGGTCCGTCCTGCACGCCTACGTCTCCTGGGCCCTGGAGCACCCGGTGCGGTTCCGGCTGATCTACGGGGGGCCGTGGACCTGCCCCCGGCCCGAACTGGAGAAGGCGGCCGAGCGCACGGCCGAGCTGATGTCGGACGTGGTGCGCCGGTGCCAGAACAGCGGCGAGATGCCCGACCGGGACCCCCAGCGGTGCACCTGCCTGCTGCTGGCCGCGGTGCACGGCGCCGTCCAGCTGCAGCTGGCCGGACACCTCACCTCCGGGACCGAACCGGACGCCATCGTCGACGACCTGCTGGACCTGCTGCGCTCCACCCGCTAGGGAGCGCAGCCGGACCGGTCACCCTGTCAGGATCCGGCCCCCGCCGGGAACACCGTGAACGTTCCCGCCGGGGGCCCTCGCGTCCATCATCGGGGTATGGACCCCTTCTCAGGCACCGCCCCCTTCGCCGCCCGCGTCGCCGACGTGGAGCTGGAACCCGAACCCCTGGACCCCGGGCAGGTCGAGGCGGGCGACCCGCGCGTCTCCTCCCGCACCCTGTGGGAGTCGGCCGACGGCTCCCAGAGCCGCGGCGTCTGGCAGATCACCCCGGGCACGGTCACCGACACCGAGGCCGACGAGGTGTTCGTGGTGCTGAGCGGGCGCGCGACCGTGGAGGTGGAGGGCGGCCCGGTCCTGGAGGTCGGCCCGGGCGACGTGTGCCTGCTGCGCGCGGGCGACCGGACCCGCTGGACGGTCCACGAGACCCTGCGCAAGGTCTACCACGTCACCTCCTCCTGAGCCCGGCGGTGAGCGCCTCGACGGCGGCCGCCACGGCCGCCGCGGACGCCGCGGCATGCTCTTCCATCATGGTGAAGTGGTCGCCGGGGACGTCGACGCTCGTGTGGTCACCGGGCCAGGTCCAGTCCGCCGCCAGTTCGACCCCGCCGGAGGTGACGACCGGGCTGGTCGGCCGGAGCTGGACGGTGCCGGGCACCGTCGTGGCCGGCCGCCAATCCGCGAAGAGGTCGAGGTAGGCCCCCATCGCGGTGAGGCGCACGGTGTCCATGAGGTCGAACTCGGTGGCGCGCTCCGTGGCGAACTCGGTGACCAGGGGCAGGAGGTCGTCGTCTCCGGGGACCGCCGTGTCGAGCAGGATCACTCCGTCGGCCGGTGTCCCCCGGGCCACCAGCTCCTCGGCCACCGCGTACGCCGCCCACCCCCCGGAGGAACGGCCGACCAGGACGAACGGGCGGCCCGCCGCCGCCTCCAGGACGACGTTCGTCTGGGTCCGGACGAAGGTGCCCAGATCGGCGGGGAGGGGTTCGGCGGGCAGGTAGCCGATGGCGGACAGGACGTGCAGGTCCCGATCGCCGCGCCAGGCGGCGGCGAACCGGGAGTACTCCTGGGGGCCGGAGGTCATCACCAGCGACGGATGGCAGATGAGGACCGGCTCCCGCTCTCCCGAGGCCAGTCTGACCAGCCTGGGCGCCGGGGCGTTCTCTTCGGTGTGGGTCTCCCTCTCGCGGGAGGCCCTCATCGCCAGGCTCACGGCATCCTGGTGGCGTCCCGCCCGGCAGGCATCCAGGAAGCGGCCGACCAGGCCGGCGGCCGGTCGTTCGGCGTCCTCCCGGCCGGGGTGCACCGTATCCGCGCTCATCTCCCGGTCCAGGTGGACGGCCAGTGCCCGGGGGGTGCGGTGCTGGAACACGAGGGTGGAGCGCAGGTGCAGACCGCTGACCGCCTGTAGGTGGTTGCGCAGTTCGACGGCGGTGAGCGAATCGAACCCGTTCTCCAGGAAGTCCTGGTCCGGACCCAGCCCGGCCGCCGTCCGGTATCCGAGGATCTCGGCGGCGCGTTCGCCGATCAGCCGGACCAGCAGGGCGGTGCGTTCCGGTCCCGGCCGCGCCTTCCGGACCCGGTCGGCCACGGCCTCGGCCCCCTGCTCTCCGGCCGGGGCCCGGACCAGGCCCCGCAGGATCGCGGGCAGCCGTTCCCCGGAGGCCGCCCTCGCCCTGAGGCCGGGCAGGTCCAGCGGAGCAGGGACCAGGTGGGCGTGGTCGGTGGCCAGGGCCGCGTCCATGAGGGCGCACCCCTCGTCCTCGCCGATGGCCGTGAGGCCCCAGAGCCGGGTCAGGCGGGAGGTGGTGACGTCGTCCAGTTCCTCCCAGGTCCGGCTCCCGTCGCCCCAGTTGCCCCAGGCCAGCGAGTGGGCGGGCAGGCCCTGTTCGCGGCGGTGCCGGGCCAGGGCGTCCAGGTAGAGGTTGGCGGCGGCGTAGGCGGACTGCCCCGGGTTTCCGAGCACGCCGGCCGCGGACGAGAAGAGCACGAAGGCGTCCAGGTCCAGGTGGCCGGTGAGTCGGTGGAGGTTCCACGCCCCGTGGACCTTGGGACGCAGCACGCGGTCCAGGCTCTTGGCGGTCAGCCCGGTGACGGTGGCGTCGTCGATGTCGGCGGCGGCGTGCACCACCGCCGTGAGCGGACGGTGCGGGGGGATGCCCCGCAGCACCGCGCCGAGCTCCTCCTGGTCGGCGATGTCGCACGCCTCGAAGCGCACCCGGGCGCCGAGGCGGCCCAGCTCTTCGGCCAGTTCCGCGGCTCCGGGGGCGTCCGGGCCCCGCCGCCCCACCATGAGCAGGTCCCGGATACCGTGCCGGACCACCAGGTGGCGGGCGAAGACCGCGCCGAGCCGTCCGGTGCCGCCGGTGATCAGTACCGTGCCGTCGGTCCGCAGGCGCGAGGCCAGGTCCAGAACGGTCCGGCCGACGTTGCGGCCCTGCTGCATGACCCGGAACGCCTCGGCGGCGTTCTCGATCGGGTAGCGGGTGACCGGGAGCGGAGGCAGCGCGCCGCTCTCCAGCAGGGGCACCAGCGCGGCGAAGGCGCGCCCGATGCGTTCGGGCCCGAGTTCGAGCACGTTGAAGACGAGATAGCGGACTCCGGGGTGGTCCACGGCGATCCGTCCCGGGTCGCGGAGTTCGTTACGGCCCAGTTCGGAGAAGCGCCCTCCGGGCTGGAGCAGCCGTAGAGACGCGTCGATCGCCTCCCCTGTGAGGGAGTTGAGGACCACGTCGACCCGGCCCGCGGCCGCGCGGAACCTCTCCTCGAATTCGAGGGTGCGGGAGTGGGCGATCTCCTCCTCCCGGAGTCCGCGGGAGGCGAGGAGGTCCCATTTCTCGGGGCTCGCGGTCGCCAGGACGCGGGCGCCCAGGTGCCGGGCGATGTCCAGGGCGGCCATCCCCACCCCGCCGGCGGCGGAGTGCACGAGGACGGTCTCACCGGACCGGAGACCGGCCTCCTCCACAAGAGCGAGGTAGGCGGTCAGGTAGGGGACGGGTACGGAGGCCGCGTAGGAGAGGTCCCAGCGGTCGGGGACACGGGTGAGGAAGCGGTGGTCGGCGACGGCCACCGGGCCGAACGCTCCGGGGAAGATGCCCATGACCCGGTCTCCGGGGGCGAGGCCCCCGGCGTCGGGCCCCGCCTCCAGGACCACACCCGCGCCCTCGTTGCCGATGTCGCCCGGGTCGGGGTACATGTCCACGCTCATGAGCACGTCGCGGAAGTTCAGGCCGGCGGCGCGGACCGCCACCCTGACCTCGCCGGGCCCCAGGGGCCGTTGCTGGTCGGGATCGTGCAGGACGTCGAGCCCGTCGACGACCCCGCCGCCCGTGGTGCTCAGCCGCCAGGAGGACGTCCGGGCCGGTGGGGCGAGCAGTCCTTCCCCGCCGCCGGTCCGGGTCTGAGCCAGGCGCGGCGCGTACAGGCGGCCGCCCCGCAGGGCGAGGCGGGGTTCCCCGGAGGCGGCGGCCGCGGCGACCGCCCCGTCCGTGGCGTGGTCGGTGTCCAGCAGGACGAAGCGCCCGGGGTGCTCGGTCTCCGCCGAGGACACCAGGCCCCACACCGCGGCCCCGGCCAGATCCGCCGCCCCGGAGCCGGCGCCTTCGTCAGGGAGCCGGACGGCCCCGCGGGTGAGGACGAGGAAACGGGAGCCGGACCGGTGTTCGTCGTCCAGCCACTCCTGGAGGACCGCCAGGACCCGGTGCAGTTCGCGGCTCACCTGCTCGGGTTCGGCCCGGGCCGGGCCCTCCGGGCCGCGGACGTCCAGGACGGTCGTCCCGGGGGGGACCGGTGCCCCCTCGTCCACAGCGGTGTCCAGTTCCTCCCACTCCTGGTGGAAGAGGGCCCCTCCGTCGCCGTCCCGGTCGGCGGGAGCGTCCCGGACGACCAGGGAGTCGACCGACAGCACGGGGGTCCCCGACGGGTCCGTGACGAGCATCGAGTACGTCTGCGGCCCGGTCTCCGCGAGCCGGACGACCGCCTTCGCGGGGACCGGCGCGCCGTGGAGGCGGACACCGCTCCAGGCGAACGGCATCAGCGGCCGGCCGCCCCCCTCGCGGGTCAGCCGACGCAGGAACAAGGTCTGGAGTCCCGCGTCCACCAGGGCCGGATGGGGGCCGGCCATGGTGTGGGCGTCCCCGGGCAGTGGGTCCAGGGCGACCTCGGCCCACACCCGGGTGGAGTCGGCGCGGGCCGCGCGCAGGCCGCGGAAGGCCGGACCGTAGTGGATCCGGTACGCCTCGAAGAGGGCGTGGGCCTTCTCCACCGGCAGGGGGGAGGCTTCGGGTCCGGGGGCGGACACATCGACGGGTGCGGTACCGGAGTCCGGGGCGAGCCGCCCTTCGGCGTGCACCGTCCAGGTCCGGCCGTCGGCGGACCCCGACAGCAGCCGCACGGCGCGGCGGCCCCGGACGTCGGGGGCGTCGACGGCGATCTGGACGGCGGTCCCGCCCTGGGGGGCGAGTTCCAGGGGTGTGTGGAGTGTGAGGTCGGTGATCTCGGGAGTGCCGCAGGTCCGGCCGGCGTACAGGAGCATGTCGACGGTCGCGCACCCGGCGAGCAGCAGCCGCCCGGCCAGGCCGTGGTCCGCGAGCCAGGGGGTTCGTTCGGGGTCCAGGACCCCGGTCAGCAGGAACCGGTCGGTGCCCGCGATCGGGACCCGGGCACCGAGGAGGGCGTGCCCGGCGGGGTCGAGGCCGAGCGAGGAGGGGTCCCCGGCGGCCCGGGGGCGGTTCAGCCAGAGGTGTTCGCGCCGGAAGGGGTAGGTGGGCAGCGGCACGGCGGGCGGTGTGCGGCCCTCCTCCCCCAGGACCCTGTCCCAGTCCATGCCGACCCCGTGGCAGTGCGCCCGGGCGAGGGCCCGCAGGAACCCCTCCGCGGAGTCCTCGTTGCGGCGCAGGGTGTGCAGGACCGGGGTGTCGGGGTGTCCGTGGGCCCGCAGGGTCTGGCCCATGGGAACGGACAGGACGGGGTGCGGTCCGATCTCGATGAAGGCGTCGGTGTCGGCGGCCAGCCGCCGGACGACGGGCTCCAGGAGCACGCCGTGGCGGAGGTTGCGGTACCAGTAGTCCGCGTCGAGGGAGGACCCGTCGGCCGGCCCGGGGAAGGGTTCGTCCCCGGGTTCCAGTACGGGGCGGGGGGCCACGGTGGAGTGGAAGGGGAGCTCTCCCGCCCGGGGCGCGAGCCCGGCCAGCCCGGAGAGCATCAGGTCCTCGACCTTGTCGACGAGGAAGCAGTGGGAGGTGTAGTCCACCGCGAAGTCGCGGACGTGTTCGCCCCGCCTCTCGCACTCGGCGACGAACTCGGCGATCGCCGCGCCGTCACCGGTGACGACGGTCGACTCCGGGCCGTTGGCCCCGGCCACCCCGATCCGGTCCTTCCACGGGGCGAGGAGCTCCGCGGTGCGGTGTGCGCCGAGCGAGACGACGGCGGCCCCGCCCTGGCCGGCGAGTTCACGGAGCACGCGGCTGCGCCGGGTGACGACGCGGGCCCCGTCCTCCAGGGTGAGGATGCCGGCCGTGCATGCGGCTGCGACCTCGCCCTGGGAGTGGCCGACCACGGCGACGGGTTCCACGCCCGCCGCCCGCCAAAGCGCGGCGAGGGACACCGACACCGCCCACGACGCGGGTTGGAGCACCTCGACCCGGGCGTCCGGGCCCGTCAGGGGCGGTGCTCCCGGCTCGCCGCGCAGCACGGCTTCGAGGGACCAGTCCGTGAGGGGGGCCAGGGCGAGCGCGCACTCCCGGATGGCGGCGGCGAAGACCGGTGAGGTGTCGAGGAGTTCCCGGGCCATGCCCTCCCACTGGCCCCCATGCCCGGGGAACACGAAGACGGGTCTGCGCTCACGGCCGGCCCGGGGGGCCACGCCGGTGACGATGCCGCTGTCCTCGCGGCCGTCGGCCAGGGCGCGCAACCGTTCCATCAGGCGGTCCTCGCCGGTGCCGATCACGGCGGCGCGGCGGGGCAGGAGGGGGGCGCGGGTGGCCAGGGCACGGGCGGTGTCGGCGGGCGCGGGCCGCCGGGGTCCGCTGAGGTGGTCGTGCAGGCGGTCGGCGCGGTCGGTCAGGGCCTGTTCGTCGCGGGCGGAGAGGGTCCAGATCCGGCCGCCGCTCACCAAGGGGGGCGCCGGGTTCCGAGGGGGCTCGGCCGCCGCCGGTTCGGGGGCCTCTTCGAGGATGAGGTGGACATTGGTGCCGCTGATCCCGAACGAGGACACCCCCGCCCGGCGCGGGCGCTCGCGGCGGGGCCAGGGCACCGGCTCGGACAACGGGCGTACACGGCCCGACTCCCAGTCCACCAGCGGGGAGGGTTCCCGGGCGTGCAGGGTCGACGGCAGCCGCTCGTGTTCCAGGGCCAGGACCATCTTGATCACGGACGTGACCCCGGCCGCCGCCTGGGTGTGGCCGAGGTTGGACTTGACCGATCCGAGCCAGAGCGGCTCCCGGCCCGTTCCGGGGCCGAACACCTGGAGCAGGGCCTCGGCCTCGATCGGGTCGCCCAGACGGGTGCCGGTGCCGTGCGCCTCGACCGCGTCGATGTCCTGCGGCTCCAGGCCCGCGTCGGCCAGCGCGTCCCGTAGCACCCGGGTCTGCGCGGGCCCGTTGGGAGCGGTCAGACCGTTGGAGGCCCCATCCTGGTTGACGGCCCCTCCGCGGAGCACCGCCAGGATGCGACGGCCGTTGCGGACGGCGTCCGACAGCCGTTCCAGGACGATCGATCCGGCGCCCTCCCCGAAGCCTGTTCCGTCGGCGCCGGCTCCGAATGCCTTGCACCGGCCGTCGGGCGACAGTGCGCCTTGTTTCGCCGACTCGGTGAACAGTCCGGGGCCGGACAGCACGGTCGCGCCGCCCGCCAGTGCCAGGGAGCACTCCCCGCGGCGCAGGGAGCGGACGGCCAGCAGGATCGCCACAAGCGAGGAGGAGCACGCCGTGTCGACGGTGAGCGCGGGGCCGCGCAGTCCCAGGGTGTAGGCGATCCTCCCGGAAGCCACGCTGGCGGCGGTCCCGGCCATCAGGTAGCCCTCGTTCTCCGGGGGGGCCGGCAGGATCCCCGAACGCAGCCCCTCTGCGTAGTCGACCGTGCTGATGCCCGTGAACACGGCGGTCGGGGTGCCGTCCAGAGCCGTGGGGTCGATCCCGGCGCGTTCGAGGGACTCCCAGCTGACCTCGAGCATCAAACGCTGCTGCGGGTCCATCGCCTCGGCCTCGCGCGCGGAGATACCGAAGAACGCCGCATCGAACCCGGCGACGTCGTCGAGGAACCCGCCGGACCTCGCCATACCCGGGCGCGCGAGCATGCCGTCCACGTCCCAGCCCCGGTCGGCGGGCAGGTCTCCGATGGCCTCGCGGGCGCCGTCGACCAGGTCCCACAGGGCCTCGGGGGTGTCCGTCCCCCCGGGCAGGCGGCACGCGGTGCCCACGATCGCGATCGGTTCGTTGTCGCGTTCCTTGAGCGCGTCGAGTTCGGCCCGGGTGCGGCGCAGGTCGGCGGTGACCCGTTTGAGGTAGTCCAGGAGTCGGGCGTCGTCGGTCATCGGTTCTGCCTCATCACTTCGGTTCCAGGCGCTCCGAAGGAAGCGCACTGCTCGCACTGGTCCGGGACCGGGGCCCGGAAGGGCCCCGGTCAGTCGCGCAGGGTGTCGTCGATGAAGGCGAAGAGCTCCTCCCGGGACACCGATTCCAGATCCCGGTCGACGTCCGCCTGCTCCAGGGGTGGCGGGGACAGCCGGTCCAGGAGCCGCCGGAGGCGGTCGGCCACCGCCTCCCGGCGCCCGTCGGCCCCGTCGAACTCCCGCAGGGCCGCCTCCAACCCGTCCAGTCCGGTCATGACGGCCTGTTCGGGATCGCCGAACATCCGTTCCTCGATGTCGCGGGCCAGGGCCGCGCACGAGGGTCGGTCGAAGGCGATCGCGGCGGGCAGGCGCAGCCCGGTCAGACCGCTGAGCCGGTTGCGCAGGACGACCGCGGAGGCGGAGTCCAGGCCCAGGTCCTTCAGGTTCCGGTCGGCCTCGACCTCCGCTCCGGAGGTGTGTCCGAGCACCGCGGCGACCTGGTCGCACACGAGTTCCGTGAGGCTCAGGACCCGACCGGCGCGGTCACGTCCGGCCAGCCGTTCGGTGAGGCTTCCGGGGGCGTCGGCGGGTTCGCGTGCCTCCCCTCCGGCCGGGGGGTACAGGCCCTCGACCAGCGGGTTGCGCCGTTCGCCGACGCGGAACGAGCGCAGGGCGGACCCGTCGACCTCGGCGATGGCGAGCGCGGTGACGTCCCGGTCCAGCCCCTGTCGTAGGGTGCGGAGCGCCTTTTCGGGGGCCATGGCGGGCAGGCCGTGACCGCGCAGGAGCGCCGTCACCCCCTCCCGTTCGGCCATCCCGGAGTCGGCCCAGGTCCCCCAGGAGACCGAGGTGGCCGGCAGGCCCTGTGCCCGGCGGTGGTGGGCCAGGGCTTCGCAGAAGGCGTTGCCGGGTGCGTAGTTGCCCTGTCCCTCCATGCCGAGCAGGGACGTCACCGAGGAGTACAGGACGAAGGCCGACAGGTCCAGGTGCCGGGTCAGCGAGTGCAGGTGCACGGCACCGTCCGCCTTGACCCGGAGTGCGTTCCCGATCTGCTCGGGCCGCAGGTTGTCCAGTGCCGCGTCGTCGAGTTCCGCCGCGGTGTGGAAGACCGCGTCGAGGGGGGCGTCCTCCGGGATGTCGGCCAGGACCCGGGCGAGTGCGTCCCGGTCGGCCACGTCACAGGCGACCAGGCTCACCCGGGCTCCTGCGGCGCGCAGACGGTCGGCCAGCGCGGTGCCGCCCGGGGCGTCGGGGCCGCGCCTGCTCACGAGCAGGAGGTGTTCCGCCCCCTGTTCGGCCAGCCACTGGGCCGTCCGGGCTCCCAGCCCGCCGGTCCCACCGGTGACGAGCACCGTTCCGCGGGGCTTCCAGTCCCGGACGGGCGCGGTCGTGTCCAGGGGCGCGGCGGCGAGCCGACGGGCGAACACGCGGCCGTCGCGGACGGCCAACCGGTCCTCGCCGCGTTCGACACCGCCGTCGAGGATCTCGGCCAGGACCTCTCCCGCGCCGTGGCCGTCCGCCGCCGGCAGGTCGACCAGGCCTCCCCAGCGGTCCGGGTGCTCCCTGGCGGCCACGGTGCCCAGTCCCCAGAGCAGTGCCCCGGCCGGGTCGGTGACCTCTCTCCCCGCGGTGACCGCCCCCCGGGTGAGGCACCACAGCGGAGCGGCGGTGCCGGCGTCCCCGAGCGCCTGGAGGACGGCGACGGCGTCGCGGTGCGCCGTCGTCTCCGAGGGGAGGGACGGCCCTTCGAGGGCCGGAGCGAGGGCGGTGGCGAGCAGGGCTCCGGCGAGCCGGCCGCTCACGGCCGGTACGACGGTGGCCCGGTCGGCCGGTCCCGCGAGGGACACGGGGGTGACCGTGTGTCCCCTGCGCTCCAATGAGGCCACACAGGCGGACACGGCGGGGTCACGGTCCCCGCGTTCGAACAGCAACCATGTCCCTGGCACGGTGGCAGAGGATCCGGTGGAGACGGGGACCCAGGCGTCCTGGTAGGAACGGCCCCGGTCCGGTGCCGCGGCAGCACCCGTCTCGACGACGACCCGGCCCTCGGAAGGCGGACTCATCCAGTAACGGCGCCTCTGGAAGGGGTATGTGGGCAGGTCGGCGGTCCGGGCGGCGCCGGGCAGCAGCCCTGTCCAGTCGACCGGTGCGCCGCGGGTGTACAACGCCGCGAGCCCTTCGGTGAGCAGGCGTGTCTCGGGCAGCCTTCCGCCGAGCAGAGCGGTGGCCTGGGCCGGGGCGCCCTCGGGCAGGGAGGCGGTGATCATGGACGCCAGGGCGCTCTCGGGTCCCACCTCGACGAACTCGCCGACGCCCGCCTCGTACAGGTGGGCGACCCCGTCGGAGAAGCGGACCGCCTCACGCATGTTCCGCACCCAGTAGTGGCCGGTGAGCATCTCCTCCCCGGCCCGGACCCCGCTCAGATTGGACACGATCGGCAGGCGCGGCGGATGGTAGGTGAGCGAGTCGGCGACCTTCCCGTACGGCTCGAGGGCGGGATCGACGAGCGCGCAGTGGGACGCGAGCGGGATCCTCAGCCGCCTGGTCCTGCGGCCCGCATGCGCCAAGCGCTCCGCCAGGGCCGTGACTGCGGCCTCCTCGCCGGAGAGCACCACGTCCCGCGGCGAGTTGACCGCTGCGATGGACACCGCTCCCCCTGTACCGGCCAGCAGCGGACGAACCTCGTCCTCGGCGGCCTGGACGGCGACCATGGCACCGCCCTGCGGCAGGTCCTGCATGGTCCGGCCGCGGGAGGCCATCAGTGCCACGGCGTCCTCCAGGGAGAGCACGCCGGCGACGTGGGCGGCGGCCAGTTCGCCGCCGGAATGGCCGAACACGAAGTCCGGGACCAGCCCCAGGGTCTCCAGCAGGCGTGTGAGCGCCACCCCGATCGTGAACACCCCCGCCTGTGTGTAAAGGGTCTCGTCGAGCAGGGCGGCGTCGGCCGTTCCCGGCTCGGCCCACATGACCGAACGCAGCGGCCGGTCCAGGTACTGGTCGAAGGCGTCCGCCAGCTCGTCCAGGGACCGGGCGAAGGCGGGGTGGGCCCGGTACAGGTCCCGGCCCATGCCCGGGCGCTGGACACCCTGCCCGGGATAGACGAAGGCGGTCCCCGCGCCGGAGCGGACACGGCCGGTCACCACACGCGGGTCAGGGGTGCCGGCGGCCAGAGCCGCCGCGCCGGCCGCCAGGGAGCCGTTGTCCCGGGCCAGGACCACCGCGCGGTGCTCCATGCCTGCGCGTGTGGTCGCCAGGGCTCGCGCCGTGGCCGCCGGAGCGACCCGCCCGTCGGCTCCGCGCACGTGGTCGGCAAGGCGAAGGGCCATGGCGCGCAGGGCCGCACCGGTGCGCGCGGACATCACGAACGGCAGGTCCGCCGCCGGGTCGGCGGTGTCGGCGGTCGGCGGTTCCTCCACGGCCGCCGACTCGATGATGACGTGGGCGTTGGTCCCGCTGATCCCGAACGAGGACACGCCCATCCTCGCCGGCCGGCCCGAACCCTCCAGAGGTCGCGTGGTCGTGGCCGCGACGACCGTTCCGCCGGACCAATCCACGTGCGGAGTGGGCTCGTCCGCGTGCAGGGTGGGCGGGACCGAACCGTGGCGCAGGGCGCACACGGCCTTGATCAGACCGCTCACCCCGGCCGCCGCCTGGGTGTGGCCGATGTTGGACTTGAGCGAGCCGATCACCAGCGGCCGCTCCCGGCCGGGGCCGTACGCCTCGATGAGGGCCCGGGCCTCGATCGGATCGCCGAGGGTGGTCCCGGTCCCGTGGGCTTCCACGGCGTCGACCTCGGTGGGGCCCAGGCCGGCGTCGTCCAGTGCGGAGCGCACCACACGCACCTGGGCCGGGCCGTTGGGGGCCGTGAGCCCGTTCGATGCGCCGTCCTGGTTGATCGCGCTGCCGCGGAGCAGGGCCAGCACGGGGTGCCCGTTACGGCGGGCGTCCGAGAGCCGTTCGAGGACCACCACACCGGCGCCCTCGGAGAAGCCGGTACCGTCGGCGCCCGCGCCGAACGCCTTGCAGCGGCCGTCGGGGGCGAGTCCCTGCTTGCGGGTGAACTCGGCGAGCAGGCCGGGGGTGCTCATCACCGTGGCGCCTCCGGCCAGGGCCATCGTGCAGGTGCCCTCCCGCAGTGCCCTGACCGCCAGGTGCACGGCGACCAGGGACGACGAGCAGGCCGTGTCCACGGTCAGCGCCGGCCCCCTCAGCCCCAACTGGTACGCCACCCGGCCCGAGGCGACACTGGGGTACGTCCCCGTGAGCAGGTGCCCTTCCGGCGGCCCCTCGGTCATGCGCGGACCGTATTCGGCGGCCGAGACACCCATGTAGACACCGGTCTCGGAGTCGGCCAGGGACGCGGGGTCGATCCCCGCCCGCTCCAGGGCCTCCCAGGAGACCTCCAGCAGGTGCCGCTGCTGGGGGTCCATCGCCGCGGCCTCCTTGGGCGAGATCCCGAAGAAGTCCGCGTCGAAGTCGGCGACCCCCTCCAGAAAGCCCCCCTGGTCCGTGGCGGAGAGCGGTGGCGACCCATCGGCGCCCGACAGGGCGTCCAGGTCCCAGCCGCGGTCGCGGGGCAGGGGGCCCAGCGCTTCCCGGCCCTGGGAGACCAGGTCCCACAGGTCTTCGGGGGAGTCGACGCCCCCGGGCAGTCGGCAGGCCATGCCGATGATCGCGATGGGCTCGGGTCCGGCCTCCAGAGCACGGTTGCGCTCCCGCAGCCGGGCGTTCTCCTTCAGAGCCGACCGCAGGGCGGCGACGAGTTTGGCGCTCTGATCGTTATCGGTAGCCATCGGCGGTCTCCTGTTCGCCGTCGGGTCGGGAATCGTGCATGGAGCCCATGGCCAGGTTCAGTAGCTCGTCCACGCCCATGTCGTCGATGTCGTCGTACGCGGGGTCGCCCGTCTCCCCGCGAGCGGGGTCGGACGGGGGCGCCTCGGCCGGCAGGGGTGCCGCGATCTGCGCCAGGAAGCGGGCCAGGGCCCGCGGGGTGGGGTGGTCGAACACGGCCGTGGGAGGCAGATCCAGCCCGGTTGCCCGGGCCAGGCGGTTGCGCAGTTCCACCCCGCCCATGGAGTCCAGTCCGAGGTCGCGGAAGGCCCGGTCGTCGGGGACCCCTCCCGTGCCGGAGTGCCCCAGGACCTCTGCGGTACGGGCACGGACCTCGGCCAGCAGGACCTTCTCCCGCTCGTGCGCTGCCAGGGAGGCGAGAGTGCCGGGGATGAGGGGGCCCAGGGCATGAGAACCGGGAGCCCGCGACGGGGCGGTCCTCTCCACGGGCACCATCGGCGGCCGCGGGTCCCGAACGGCCCGGCGCCGTCCGCGCGCGGACGGGATCAGCCCGTGCAGCAGCGGCAGGTCGGGGCCGTGTGCGTCGAGCAGCGCCGGGACCAGTGCGTCCCGGTCCAGGTACAGGGCGGCGTCGAACTTGGCCAGTGCCCGGTCCGGCGGCATGGGCCGCAGCACTCCGCCTGCCGTGGCCTCGTCACTCGCGGGCCCGCCCTCCTCCGGATCACCCCACAGGCCCCAGGCGAGCGAAACGGCGGGCAGTCCGCGCTCGCGCCGGTAATGGGCCAGGGCATCGGAGTACACCGCCGCGGCCGCGTGATGGGAGCGTCCGGGGGCGCCCAGGACTCCGCCCGCCGAGGTGAACAGCAGGAAAGACCCCAGGTCGCGGTCGGCGGTCAGTTCGTGCAGGTTCCAGGCCGCGTCCACCTTCGCCCGCAGGACCTCCTCCAGCCGCTGTGGGTCGCCCTCCAGGATCCCTGCGCCGTCGACCACGTCCGCGGTGTGCACCACGGCGCCCAACGGCCGGTCCAGTCCGGCGAGCAGGCGCTCGAGCGAGGCCCGGTCCGCGGCGTCGCAGGCCTTGACCTGGACCTCGGCGCCCAGAGACCGCAATTCCGCGGTACGCGAATCCTGTCCCGGGGCGGCCGCGCCGCGGCGCCCGACGAGGGTGAGGTGGCCGACCCCGTACGCCCCGACGAGATGGCGGGCCAACCGGTGTCCCAGGGCTCCGGTGCCGCCGGTGATCAGGACGGTCGTCCCCGCGGGGAACGGGTCGGGCAGGGACAGCACCGTCCGGCCGACCGTGTCGCCCCGCCGCAGAGCGGTGAAGGCCTCTCCGGCGTCCCGGATGTCGCGGACGTTCACCGGGATGGGCCGCACCACACCGGTGGCGAGCAGTTCCATGACCCTGGCCAGCATCTGCCCGATGCGCTCCGGCTCGACCTCGAGCAGGTCGAAGGTGAGGTAGGTGCGACCGGGATGGTCGGCGGAGACGTCGGACTCCGAACGCGCGTCCTCGGCTCCGAGTTCGACGAACCGCCCGCCCGGGCCGGCCCCGTCCGCGGGGGAACGCAGCAGGCGCAGAGACGCGTCGGCGAGTTCCCCGGTCAGCGAGTTGAGCACCACGTCCAGCCCGCGGCCGCCGTTGGCCCTGCGCAGCGTGTGCTCGAAACCCGGGTCCCGCGAGGAGGCCAGCCGCTCCTCCGGCAGTCCGATCTCGCGCAGCGCCGGCCACTTGTGCGGACTGGCCGTGCCGAACACCTTGGCCCCCATGTGGTGGGCCAGCTGGACCGCGGCCATGCCGACGCCGCCCGCGGCCGAGTGCACCAGGACACTCTCTCCCGGCCGTACTGCGGCCACGTTCACCAGCGCGTGGTAGGCCGTCAGGAAGGCCACCGGGACGGCGGCCGCCTCGGCGAAGTCCCATGTGTCGGGAATCGGCACCAGGCAGCGGTGGTCGGCCAGGGCCATCGGACCGAAGGCCCCGGTGAACACACCGGCGACCCGGTCCCCTACGGACAGGCCCTCGACGCCGGGACCGACCTCCACGACCACGCCCGCGCCCTCGATGCCCATACCCGCTCCGGTCCGGTCGTCCCGCAGGCCCAGGCCGACCGCAACGTCGCGGTGGGTCGTCCCGGCCGCCCGCACGGCGACGCGCACCTGGCCCGTACCCGGTCGGACGACGGGGACCTCCAGGAACGCCAGGTCGTGCAGAGCCCCGGGTTCGCGGGTGCCCAGCCGCCAGGAGGCCGCAGGCGGGACCGGGTGGCGTCCGTCGACCGCGCGGACCAGCCGGGGGACCAGGACCTGCCCCGCGCGCAGCGCCGACTGAGGGTGCCCGGAGCGGACCGCGCCGGGCAGGACGCGGTGGGAGTTCTCCGACCCGTCGGAGTCCACGAGGACCAGGCGACCGGGGAATTCGCGCTGCACCGAACGCAGCAGGCCCCACACGGGGGCGGCCGCCAGCCCGCTGACGCGGTCGTCGGGGCCGGTCACGACGGCCCGCCAGGTCACCAGGGCCAGGCGGGCGTGCGCGAACCGCGCGTCCCCCAGCCACCGGCGCACGGATGCGAGGGCTGTGGCCAGTCCTTCGCGGACCGCTTCGGGCACGGCTCCGTGGTCGGCGTACACCGCGCGTGCGGGGAGTTCGGCATAGACCACCTCCGGCACCGGTCCGTCCCGGTCCAGGGTGTCGAGGGACGGCAGGTCGAGGGGGACCGCGCCCAGGGGGCCGGGGGCCGGGACGGGCTGCCAGCTCAGGCGGTAGAGCTCCGGCTCGTCGCCGGGTGCGGGCGGAAGCGGCTGCGCCTGGATCGGGGCCAGGGTGACCTCGTCCACGGAGAGGACCGGTACGCCGCCGGTGTCCTGGGCGATGACCCGGTACCGGTCCGGCCCCAGCCGTTCCAGTTCCACCGAGACCTCGACCGGGTCGGCGTCCTCCCGGACGCGCAGTCCGCGCCAGGAGACGGGGGTGAGGAGCGGGCCGTCCGTACCCGGCCCGTACAGCAGCGCCGTGTGCAGGGCCGATTCGAGGAGCACCGGGTGGAGTCCGGCCGGAGAGGGACCGGCTTCGCGAGGCACGGCCACTCGCGCCAGCAAGGTGTCCTTCCGATGGAACACCTGGCGCAGCCCGCGCAGGCGTGGACCGTACACCCGGCCCTGCTCGGCCAGGCGCGTGTAGGCCTCGTCCGGATCCGTGTCCGCGGACGTCGCCTCGGTCGTGGCCACGGCGGCCCGGGCGCCTTCGGGCCCGTCGGCCGCCAGGTGCCCTCGGGCATGGCGGATCCAGGCCCGGGAGCCGCGTGTGTGCACGGTGACCTCCCGGTCTCCTCGGTCGTCCGCGGCCCCGACGGTCACCTGGGCCTCGACCTCCCGGTCACCGCCCGGCAGGACCAGGGGCTCTTCGAGGAGGAGGTCGGAAACGACCCCGGCGCCCACGGTGGCACCGGCATCCTGCACCAGTGCGGCCAGGGCCGCGGCGGGCAGCACGGCCCGGCCGAACAGCCGGTGGTCACGGAGCCAGGGCAGGCCGGCGGGGTCCAGCCGCGCGGTGAAGACCGTGCGGCCGTCCACCAACTCCACGCCCGGATCGAGCCACGCCCCGGTGCCGTTCTCCGCGGTGTCTTCGACCGCGGGTGAGGGCGCGGGCGCCGGCGGCGGACCGAACCGCTCCCGCTGGAACGGGTACGTGGGAAGATCCGTGCGTCGGGCGTCCGTCCCTTCGAACAGCACCGCCCAGTCGATGTCGATGCCCGCGGTGAACGCCCGTGCCGCGGCCGTGAGCAGCCGGGCCTCGTCGTCCTCACCGCGGCGCAGCGTTTCGAGGACCCTGCCCTGCACGTTCCGGTCCACGAGAGTGCTGCGGATCCCGTGGGAGAGCACCGGGTGCGGCCCCACCTCGAGGAAGGTGCGGTGTCCCGCGTCGGCGAGCGCAGCTACGGCCGCGGCGAACCGCACCGGTTCCCGGAGCCCCGTGTACCAGTAGGCGGCGTCCAGGGGCAGCGGGTCCGCCCCCGGAGCGCCTCCGGTGAGCGTGGAGTAGAAGGGCACGCGGGGCCGACGCCAGCGCACGGTGCCCAGCTGGGAGAACAGGGTCGCGCGCACGCGCTCCACGTGCACCGAGTGCGAGGCGTAGTCCACGTCCACCAGGGCCCCGTGCAAGCCCTTGTCCGTACACCGGCGCACCGCCTCGCGTACCGACTCCGGGTCACCCGACACCACCACCGCGTGCGGCCCGTTGACCGCGGCGACGTACAGGTCCGGGAGGTCCTCCGTGAGGACCCGTGCCTCCGCCTCGGCCACACCCAGGGAGGCCATCGCCCCGCTGCCCGCCAGTTCCCTGAGCGCTCTGCTGCGCAGGGCCACGACGCGTGCCGCCTCCTCCAGGGACAGCGCCCCGGCGACGCACGCCGCCGCCAGCTCCCCTTGGGAGTGGCCGACGACGGCCGCCGGTCGGACCCCCAGCACCTCCCACGCCCGGGCCAGGGACACCATGACCGCCCACAGTGCCGGCTGCACGACCTCGGCTCCGGCGCCCGGGCCGACGAGGCCGGGGGCCTCGGGGTCGCCGCGCAGCACCGCCGTCAGGGACCAGTCCACGTGGGGTGCCAGGGCGCGTTCGCACTGGCGGATCCGGCGCGCGAAGGCCCGGGCGAGCACTCCGTCGCCGGAGAGCAGGCCGCGCCCCATGCCCGCCCACTGGCCGCCCTGGCCCGGGAAGACCAGGACGGGTCCGGCGGTGTCCGCCTCGAAGCCGGACCTGCCGTCGTGCAGCACGGTCTCCAACTCTCCGGCGCCGCCTTCGTCGGAGGCGAAGACCACGGCCCGGTGCTCGAAGACGTCCCGGGTCGTGGCCAGCGAGAACCCCACGTCCTGCGGCCGTGTCCCGGTCCGTGAGGAGACATGCGCGTGCAGGGCGGACGCCTGCTCCCGCAGCGCGGCCTGCGAGCGGGCCGACAGCACCCAAGGAACGGGGTCCAGCACCCTTGGTCCGGCCGTGGACCTGTGCTCGGCGGCCCCGGGCTCGGGCAGGGGGGCGGGCCCCAGCACCAGATGGCAGTTGGCCCCGCCCATCGCGAACGCGGAGACCCCGGCCAGGGGCGCGTGCGCCGGCCAGGGCTCATCGGCGGTCTGCACGGACAGGTGCAGGGCTTCGAGGTCGATGTCGGGATGGGGCTCGGAGAAGTTGAGGGAGGGCGGCAGGGTCCGGTGCTCCAGGGCGAGTACCGTCTTGACGAAGCCGACGATGCCGGCGGCCCCCTCCAGGTGGCCGACGTTGGTCTTGGCCGATCCCACACGGAGCGGGTCGGTGCGGCCCGGGGCGAACACCTCGCCCAGGGCCCGGGCCTCCACCGGGTCGCCCACGGGGGTGCCCGTGCCGTGCAGTTCGACATGGCCGACCCGGTCCGGCCGCTGCCCGGCGTCCTCCAGCGCGGCCCGGATGACCTCGGCCTGCCCTTCGGGGGTGGGACGGGTGAGGAAGCCGCCGCCCCCGGAGTGGTTGACCGCTCCGCCGTGGACGAGCGCGTGGATGCGGTCGCCATCGGCCAGGGCCCGGGCGAGGGGCTTGAGCATCACGACGGCGCCCCCCTCGCCCCGCACGTAACCGTCGGCCCGGGCGTCGAAGGTGTGGCAGCGGGCCTGGGGGGAGAGGCCGCCGAACCGCGACACGGCCTCGGTGCCCTCCGGGACCAGGATGAGGCTGACACCCCCGGCGAGCGCCGCGTCGGACTCGCCACTGCGCAGGCTCTGCACCGCCGAGTGCACACTCACCAGGGAGGATGCCTGTCCGGCGTCGAGGGTCATGCTGGGACCGCGCAGCCCCAGGGTGTGCGAGACCCGGTGGGCGATCAGGCTCCGGTGGGTACCGGTGAGGCTGTGCCGGGTGAGGGCGTCGCGCCCGGCCCGGTCGTACAGCAGGGCGTGGTCGGCGGCGATGGCGCCGACGAAAACCCCCACCCGGGTTCCTCTCAGAGAACCCGGAGCGATGCGCGCGTGCTCGACGGCCTCACGGCTCAGTTCCAGCATCAGACGCTGTTGGGGGTCCATGGCCTCCGCCTCCCGCGGGGAGATCCCGAAGAACTCCGCGTCGAAACCGAAGACGTCGTCCAGGTAGCCGCCCCAGCCCGGGCCCCGTTCGGCCGGTGCCGGTCCCAGGCGGTCCGGCGGGGGGACGATGGCCTCACGTCCCTCCGAGAGCAGGCGCCAGAAGGAGTCCGGGTCCGGTGCACCGGGCAACCTGCAGGAGATCCCGACGATGGCGATGGGTTCCCAGGGAACCGGGGTGGGAGCCCCGGCCGATCCGCCGCTCACGATCGCTGCCTCTCACTCTCGTCTGCTCGTCCGGCCCGGGGTTGCCGAAGCGCCCGTGCCGAATGAGCTCGCATCCGCCCGTGCACTTGCACGCCATGCGCTCTTTTCCCAGGTGAAGGCGTCCGACGAAACGGGGGTACGCCGGGTTCTGCGCCGAGGAGAGGCAAGGCTCACGAGTGACCATTTGGGACTAACAGGCACCAACCTGAATAAGCGTATCCCCCGCTCACAACCCCTGACAACGAAAGATGTTTTTCGGACACGCAATTCGGACTTCACCGAACGGATGCCGGCGCCCTCTATCACATCCGTATCGCGCAACACAAAAGGCCCGGTGCCCCCAGGGGGCACCGGGCCGGAATTCGTGGTCGCCCCGGAACGCTACGGGACTCGCGCCTCAGCCTCCGTGCCTGGCCACGACCTCGGCGATGTACTTCTGCGCCTCCTCCGGATCGAACAACCAGCTCTTGTAATCGGAGGGGCAATCCCACCCCTGGATCCAGCGGTCGGCGATCTCGCGGTACTGGGAGGCGGCTCCCATGACGTTCTGGAGGTAGTCGGGCAGGTCCGCCTCCCACATGGTGGAGGCGAACTCCGCCCACATCTGGTTGTCCTGGCCGAACCTCCAGAAGCTCTCGAACGCCGAGACCATGAAGTCCTCGTCGAAGGGCCGGTCCTCGTGCGCCAGGATGCCCTCCAGGTACGCCTCGGCACAGCGGGTGGAGTTGTTCCACGTCTGCCCGACGAACGGGTCCATGGTCACGACCACGTCGGCCATGCCCAGGACCTTGCCCCCGGAGGGGAGGGTGCCCACGGGGTTGCGCACCTGCGGGGTCAGGTCCTCGACCAGTGTGCTGCGGCCGTCGACCAGCTCCGCATCGCGCACCCGGTCGAAGAACTCCGGGGCGTACTTGCGGGTCAGGTCCTTCATGCGCCGCAGTTGCTCCTCCGGGCCGGGCCTGTCGGGCCAGGCGTCCATCGGACTGCCCTTCTTGTCGACCATGAGCAGGCTGTGGCAGGGGCCCTCCTGGCTCAGAGCCGGGATGAAGATGATGTTGCCGGCCTCCTGCGTGACGGCCGCCCAACCGATGTTCTCGGATTCGTTGGGATCGGGCCAGACATCGTAGATGTAGGCCTGGGCAATGGACCTGGGCCGGGTCCCGCTGAAGCGGCTGGTGTCGTTGGCGAAGAGCTGGCCCAGCTCCCCGTGGCCGACGGCCACGACGATCAGGTCGAACATCCGGGAGAAGTAGTCGAGGTCGGTGACGGTGACACCGTGGATGACGACCTTGCCACCGCGGTCCTCGAAGAACTCCAGCCAGTCGGCCATCTTCACCCGCCGGTCGACCGAGACCGTGTACCCGTTCCCCGGGTGCGAGCTGCCGCTGAGCGTGGCCACCGGCGCACCGCCCATGTACATGAACAGCTTCTGCTCGCGGATCTGCGGGGACAGCGCGCTCCAGAAGTCCAGGTTGAACTTGCGCTCGTACTCCAGAGCGGTGGGGAAGGTGAACTGGGAGATGGAGGGGCGGCCGGTCCGGATCTCCAGTGAGGACTGCCCCGTGATCACCGTGACGTCGTAGCCGTGGGTGAGGAGCCCATGGGCCAAGTGCAGGCCGGCGTGGCCCGCGCCGACGATGAGGATCTTGCGCATGTGTCGCTAACTTTCCTGGGGAATCTTCGGGACGACCGGGGGGAGCACGCCGGGGCGACCTCCCGCCCGTCAGGCGACGGGCTCGCTGGCGCGGTTGTGTTCCAGGGCGTACCGCAGGAGGGCCTTGAGGACCTCTCCCCCGGACAGCCGCTGGCGGGCGTCGAAGTCGATGATGGGAACCTCCGGACTGACCTCCAGGGCCTCGCGGACCTGTTCGGCCGTGTAGTCCAGCTGCCCCTCGAACCGGTTCAGCGCCACGATGTAGGGGATGCGCTTGTTCGTCTCGAAGTAGTCGACGGCGTCGAAGGAGTCCGCCAGCCGACGGCAGTCGACCACGACGACGGCGCCCACCGCGCCCCTGACGAGATCGTCCCACATGAACCAGAACCGCGCCTGGCCCGGTGTGCCGAACATGTACATGACGAGTTCGTCGTCGATGGTGATGCGGCCGAAGTCCATCGCGACGGTGGTGGTCGTCTTGTCGGGGGTGATCGAGGTGTCGTCGTGACCGATGCTCGCCTCGGTCATGATCGCCTCGGTTGTGACGGGCGGGATCTCCGACACCGAGCGCACCAGAGTCGTCTTGCCGGCGCCGAAGCCGCCGGCGATGACGATCTTGCTCGACATCTTCTTGCGATTGGACCGCTTGTCACTGGAAAAGTCGTTCGAGACCACGAAGAGCCCTCTCCAGAACCTGGTTTTCCGATGGACTGCTGCCGGTGATGGTCGGGTGGATGTACACCAGGTCCTGCTCGGCCAGGTCACTGACCAGAACCTGGGTGACGCCCAGGGGAATGCCCAACTCGGCCGAGATCTCGGCCAGCGACCGGGTCTCCCGGCACAGCTTGTAAATACTGATCGACTCCGGCATGAGGGTGCCAGGAGGCTCCTGCCCGGGCTCGGAGGTCGAGACCAGGGTCTGCACCATCAGCGGATGCCGCGACCGCGTCCGCCCACCGGTGAAGGTGAACGGGCGAACGCGGTTACTCCTTCGCCTGCGGAAGCTCATTGACGTGGCAACCTCATTCCTGCTGAACCGTAACGGGTCACCGTCGTCAGTTCTGGATGACTTCGCGCAGCTGCGAGCGCAGCTGCGGCGTGAGGACGTGGGCGACGTTCTCGACGAGCTTGGCCATCTGGAAGCCCACGATCTTCAGCTCGGTCCCGGGGGCGGTGAGCACCGCCATGCAGGAGCCGTCGCTGATCGCCATGATGAACAGGTGCCCGTGGTTGAAGCGCACGAGCAGCTGCTCGCACTCCCCGCGCTGGAACAGGCTCGCCCCGCCCACGGCCAGGCTGTGGAGCCCGCTGGCGATGGCGGCGAGCTGCTCGGCGTGCTCCTCGGGGAAGTCGCTGGAGTGGGTGAGGACCAGGCCGTCGGAGGAGACCACGACGGCGTGCTCGACACCGCGCACGTCGCGGACGAACCGGTCGATGAGCCACGAGAAGTTCTCAACACTGTCGTTCACGGATTCAGTCATGCTCTACCTGCCTGGGCCGAGTATCAAAGGGGTGTGGGAGGAGTCCGCGCCCGCGGACGGGCGCGGCGGGAGGAGACCGTTCACTTCTCGGCCTTTCCGCCCGGATCGTCCGTGCTGCCGTCGAGGTCCTCACCCTCCAGGGCCGCGCGCTCGCCCTCGAGGAAGTCGCCCAGTTCGTCCCGGATCTGTTCGGCCCGGGCCTCACCGGTGAGTTTGGGTGGCGTGTCCTCGCGCTTGCGCGGGGTACCGCCCGGTTCGGGGCGCGGCATCATGCGCAGCGGGGAGCCGTGCGGGGTGGCGCTGCGCCGGGGCAGGCCGGCCGCGGTGATGGTGGAGGTGCCCTGGCCGCCCGCCGTGCCGGTGTCCTTGGCCTTCGGGGCGCTGCCGTTGGCGGTGGTGGACGGCGGAGCGGCGGGGGCGGCGGCGCGCGGAGCGACGGGGCCCGACGGAACCGCCGAGGTGCGCTGCTGCCCCGGGGTCCGCGGCGTGGCCACGCGCAACAGCTCCTTGGGGATGATCACGTAGGCGCTCACCCCGCGGAAGGCCCGGGATTCGAGTTTGGCCTCCAACCCGTGCTTCTGGGCGATCCGGCTGGCGACATAGAGGCCCATGTGGCGGGGGACCTCCTCGTCGAGCACGGGTTCCCCGGACAGGCGCTCGTTGAGTTCGGCGAGCTGCCTGTCGGGGATGCCCACTCCCTCGTCCTCGACGATGACCATGAGGCGGCCGTCATCCATCTCCTGGCCGCTGATGACGACCTGGGAGTGCTCCGGCGAGTTGGCGGTGGCGTTGTCGAGCAGCTCGGCCAGGAGGTGGCTGATGTCGTCGGCCGCCATACCGGTGATGGAGGTCTGCGGAAGCTTGCCGAGCATGACGCGGGGGTAGTCCTTGATCTCGGACACCGCTGCGCGGGATACGTCGAGAAGCGGGACGATCTCGTCGTGGGCGTCCGATTCGCCGCCGTCATGTCCGGTGAGCACCAGGAAGTTCTCCCCGTTGCGCCGCATCCGGGTCGCGAAGTTGTCGATCTGGAAGAGCTTTTCGAGCAGGTCCGGGTCCTGTGCGTCGGACTCCAGTTCCTCGACCATCTCCAGAAGGGCGTCGACGAGGGAGAGGTCGCGCATGGCCAGACCGGCCAGGGCCTCGTTGAGCAGACCGTCGCCGCTCTCGGTCACCAGGGCCGCCGCGCGGACCGCGTCGAGCGCCTCGGATCCGGGAGCGGTCGGGGCCTCGGACTCCTCCTGCTCCGCGACGGGTTCGGAGGGCGTGATCGCCTCCGGCTCGGCCCCGGCCTCCTCCTCGGGAGCGGTGGCCGCCTCCTCCTCGGGTTCGGCGCGGGTGAGGGCCTTGTCCTCACCGACCTCGGTGGCCGACGCCTGCTCGGCGAACAGGGTGGCGGCGGTGTCGGCGGTGATCACCTGCGGGGGCTGCCCCGCCGTGAACACGATGACGTGCTGGACCGGCTGGCCGTAGGGGTTGGCCTGTCCCGGGTAGAACACCGGCTGGCCCTGGACCACGTAACCGGGCGGCTGGAAGGGCGCCGGGTAGACGTTGGGGTAGGGCATCGGCTGTGCCAGGGGGGCCGGGTACACGGGGTACGGATAGGCCATCGGGGCCTGCGGCGGATAGGGGTAGTCGGGCCGCTGGGGCGGCGGGGTCCGGTAGTCCTCCGGACGCGGCGCCCTCGGGTCCGGACCGTAGCCCTGCGGACCGTGGCCGCCGGGACCGTAGCCGTCATGGCCGCGCCGGCCGCGGTCGGCGTAGGCGTCGTAGCGGTCCGCGCGGGGCTCCTGCGGCGCGTAGGGGTCCCGGTAGCGGTCGTCCCAGGACGCACGCTCGTAGCGCTGGCCCTCGGGCGGGGGGACGCGATCGCCGGGCACGGCGGCGCGCTCGGAGCGTCCGCGATCGTAGGGGCCCGTGTGGCCGGTGCCGTCGGGCGGGAGCCGACGGTCGTCGTCCGCCGGGGAACGGTACCCGGACCAGGTGTCCTGGCGGTACCGCCGGTCGAAGGCGGGAGCCGGATCGGCCGTCGGGCGGGGTTCGGCCCCGCCCTCTCTCTCCGGGGAGCGGCTGCGCCGGTCCTCACGGGGCGGTTCGTGGCGGGCGGGCTCGGGCAGCGGTGCCTCCGACGAGGAGGATGCAGGGGTGAATGACACAGGGGCCTCGAATTGCTCCGTGTGGGGGTGCTCCGACGCTGCTCCGGTCGCGGGCGGGGCCTGGTCCGCGGGTGCGGACGGGGTCCGCACCGGGGCCTCCTGCTCGGACCGGTCGCGCTCCGTCGGAGCGGTGACTTCGGGCGTGCGCGGTTCGGGCTCGTCGAGTCCGGCACCGCGCCATTGGCCGACGGGCATGGCGTCAGGTGCGACGTCGTCGACCTCGACGCGGCGAGCGGTGGTGTAGGGGTTGGGGCCGCCGACGCGGGAGGTCGGCCGGTAGCCGTTCTCCGCGGAGCCGGAGAAGGGGCCGACGGGTCGCTCCGCGGGAGGGACTTCCTTGGGGGCGGCGCTGTCGCCGCCCGCCTTCGCCTCTCCGGCGGCGGGCGAGGACCCGGCGGCATACCGACCGCTGTCCCGGTCCGAGTGGCGGCCGGGTTCCTGCGAGTGCGGATGCACGGGCTGATGCACGGGACTTCCTTGCTCGGTCTCCATGGAGCGGTTTTCCTGGATCCTGACCATACGGTAGATGGCTCGGCGGAAACGCCCCTCTCGCCTGACTTCGGGCTCCTCCCCCGCCGACGCCTTCGACCCGTCCGCGGGGGACCGGGGTGCGGAGCCGTCTGCCGGCGGTGGCGCCTGTGCCACTGTCTCGTCTCCTCGGTTCAGGTGGACGCACCGTCCCAGCTCGGGTACGGGACGGTTGCCCCGTCGGGGGACGAGCACCCACGGCCCGCACGAATTCCTGCACTTCCGCCGGTAATCGTCGTTCGGTTCGTCAGACTAACAAAGGTGGACCGGCTTGGCAGACGATTCGGAGAAGCCACGGAAAACCGGACCGGACAACGCCTCCGACCTGGCAGAACAAGGATCGGAAGGCGTCCCGGGAGGCGGGTGGGCACCTGATTTGTTACATATTTCCGCTTTCAGACTATAGTCACTTTTAAGTCATCTGTCTGGTTTTTCACACCTGGGCCGGACTATCCGAGAGCGTTGACCCGCGCCACCCGGTTGCCCCACGGGTGAACGTTGTCGTGCATCTCCTGGTGCGCGGTGCCGATCTCGTCGAAACCCACGACCGAGGACACACAGGGGTCCAGCAGGCCCCGCGCCACCAGGTCGGTCACGATGCGGCAGTCCGCCGTCGTGGCGAAGTGCGATCCCTGGAGCCGTTTGAGGCGCATCCAGAGAAAGCGCAGGTCGATGTCGGAGCGGTACCCGGAGGTGGCCCCGCAGGTCACCACCATGCCCTCGTTGTCGCAGAGGTAGAGAGAGGTCGGCAGGGTGTCGGCACCGCTGTGCTCGAACACGATCCTGGGCGAGCGCCGCTCCCCCAGCTCCTCCCAGAACCGGCGGCCGAAGGCGCGCACTCCGTCGGCCCAGTGCCGGTAAGCGGGATCGTCGTCCTCGGGCACACGGCCCCAGTGGTCGAACTCCGTCCGCAGGATCGTCCCGACGGCCCCCAGGTCCCGGCACACCCGGGCCTTCTCCTCGGTGGACACCACCGCGACCGCGCGTCCGCCCGCGTTGCGGACCAGTTGCGTCGCGAAGGCCCCCAGGCTGCCCGCCCCGCCCCACACCAGCACGGGATCGCCGGGTCGGACGGTGTGGGGCTGCCAGCCGAACAGCTGGCGGTGGGCGGTGGCCGCCGCGGCCAGGAACCCTCCGGCCACCTCCCAGGTCAGGTGCTCGGGTTTGGGGTGGCACTGCACGTCGCGTACGAGGCAGAACTGGCCGAAGGAGCCGTGGTTGGACTCGTAGCCCCATGCCCGCATGCTGCGCGAGGCCGCCGGGTCGCGGCCCTGGCGGATGTCGTCGGAACGCTCGTCCCAGTCCCCCGGGGACAGGATCACGTGGTCGCCGACCTCCAGGCCGGTGACGCCCTCGCCCACCGCCCAGACGATGCCCGCGCCGTCGGAACCCCCGACGTGGTAGTCCTCGGGCTCCCCCAGCTTGCGACGGGCCGCGATCACGTCGGCGGGGCGGCCCAGGGCGGCCCAGACGTTGTTGTAGTTGATGCCGGCCGTCATGGTGTAGACGAGGACGCGGCCCGGTCCGACCTTCGGAACGGGGACGATCTCGTGCGCGAACGCCTCTTCGGGAGGGCCGTAGCGCTCCGCTCTGATCGTCATCGCGTGCATGCGTTCGGGCACGTGTCCCAGTGGAGGCATCTCACCGAGGTCGTACAGCTCTTTGGTCATGGGAGGAGAGCAGTCCTTCCATATCCGGGAGTGGGTGGGGGCGGCCGGACGTACGGCGCACACGGGGCAGGGGCCACGACACTTTGCGAGGATCGCCGCGAACGCCTCGGAAAAGCACTGTAGCGGCTTTTGGGAGCAAGATCGCTTACGGAGAGCCGGTAGCCGACATAAAAGCGTCCTGACCTCGGGACCGAAAACGGGGCGGGCCCGTGCAGGGCCCGCCCCGGGTGCCCCGGAGGTCACTCCCACCTCCGGCGGGCGGCTACTCGACCGGCTTCAGGTCGCCCTGGATGAGCGACAGGATGACGTGGTTGTCCATGTAGATCTGGTTCTGCGACGCCGGGTGGTCGTCGTCGAACTTCGCCACACGGACCCCCTCCAGGGCGGGGGCCAGGTACTTGTAGGTCCAGACGGGGATGCGCGGCAGCAGCTCGTTGAAGACGATCGCCATCGTCCTCACCGCCTCGATCTGCTCCTCCTCGGTGGGCGCGGTCTTGGCGACCTCCACCAGGGCCTCCAGGTCCACCTCGCCCTGGCTGGGGCTGTCCACCTTGAGGTCGAAGTCCTGGCCCGGGGTGTCCCCGGTGCGCGCGTTCTCCACCAGGAAGTTCATCTGGAAGGCGCCCCAGTAGGACGGGATCTCCGGGTTGCCCCAGTGGCGCACGGCCACCTCGAAGTCGCCGGCGGCCCAGATGCCCCAGGGGTTGTCGGCGGGGACGTTGGACGCCGTGGTCTGGATGCCGAAGTCGTTCCACGCCTCCTCGACCTGGGTGGCGGTGAGCTCGAAGTCGCCCCAGCCGACCACGCCGACGACCTCGAAGGAGGCCGGCTCGCCGTCCGGCAGGTGCCAGATCCCGTCCTGCTTGGTCCAGCCCGCCTCCTCCAGCAGCTCGGTGGCCTTGTCGTGGTCCAGGTCGTAGGTCGCGAACCCGGCCAGCTCCTCCTGGCTGAAGACCTGCTCGGCCTGCATGTCCACCAGGCCGGCGTAGTAGTTGACGCGGGTGTAGGCCTCGCCGCGCGCGACCTGGCCGATCTGGTCGCTGTCCAACAGGTGTGCCAGCGCCTTGCGGACGCGCACGTCCTTCAGCTCCGGCTTCTTCTGGTAGTTGAACATCAGGCCGCAGCCGTCGTAGCCGGGGTGCTCGATCCAGCGCAGGCCCTCCACGCTCTGGAACGCCTGCTGGTCCGCGGCGGAGGTCGCCAGGGTGGAGTAGTCCACCTCGCCCTGCTGGATGAGCAGGGAGGCCTGCCGGTTGTCCCCCTTGTGGATGACGACCTCGTCGAAGGCGACCTCGGTGCCCTGGTACCCGTCCTCGTTGCGCACCAGGGTGATGCGCGCGTCGGCGGTCTGGGCCGGGTCGAACTTGTACGGGCCGCTGCAGATGACGTCGGTGGGGTTGAACGCGATGAACTCGGCGTTGAACTCGTTGTGCTCGTCGTCGCCCTGGCGGACCCCGTCGGCGACCATCGCGATGGCGCGCTCGCCGAAGTCGCCGTAGGTGGACTTGGAGAAGAGGCGGTGGTCGATGACCTGGAGCTCGATGCCGGGGAACGGGTTGTCGAAGCGGGCCCGGACGCTGAGGTCGTCCAGCTTCTCCAGCTCGGTGATCTGCGGGAAGCCGATGGACCAGGCCGGGGCCTCCAGGACGCGGATGGCGAAGTTCTGGTGCAGGTCGTCGGCGTTCAGGTCGGTGCCGTCGCTCCACTTCAGGCCGGGGCGCAGGCTGACGATGAGGTCGTCGCCCTCCCAGACCGCGTTCTCCATGAGCAGGTAGTCCCACTCGTGGGTCTTCCAGTTGTAGAACCCGCCCGCGGGCAGGAACAGGTCGGCGTAGACCGAGTTCATGAGCAGCGCGCCGTCCTCAACGGCGACGTTGCGGGTCTGTGCGTCGATGTCGTAGTCGTAGACGCCGGTGAACTGGCCCGCGACGGCGTTGGACGCGTTGTCGCCGCCGGCGCAGGCCGCCAGGACGTTGGCTCCGGCGACGCCGACCGCGCCGAAGCCGACGGCCTTGAGGAGTCTCCTGCGGCTGAGGTCCTGCAGGAGGGTGTTGCGGTCGGGGGTGAGGGTCATTCCTGGCGCTTCCTTTCGATGAGGACGGCGAGCAGTCCGAGGGAGAGCACGGTCAGGCCGATCACGACGGTGACGACGCTGATCACGAACTCGGCTGTGCCGGGGGGATTCAGCAGGGCCGTGAGGCCGGCGGCCAGGGCGAGGAAGGCTCCGACGAGAAGGCCGAAACGGCCGATGAGGAGCATCCGCTCACCCCTGGCCGGCCACGTGGCAGGCGAGAAGTCGGTCATGGCCGCGCACCAGTGGCGGCCGGAGGGTGTCGCACTCCCCCGGGGCGTAGAGGGGGCAGCGCGGGTGGAAGTCGCAGCCGGGGGGCAGGGCCGTCAGGTCGGGGATGTCCGCGCTGCGCAGCCGGATCCGCTCCTTGGTCCGGGCCAGGTCGGGGTCGGGTTCGCAGACCGCCGAGATCAGCGCCCGGGTGTAGGGGTGCCGCGGGTCGTTGACCACCCGGGGCGTGGGGCCGTGTTCGACGACCTTGCCCAGGTACATGACGGCGATCTCGCCCTCCCAGGCGAAGTACTTGGCCACCGCCAGGTCGTGGGTGATG
Organism: Nocardiopsis changdeensis; assembly: GCF_018316655.1. Lineage (GTDB taxonomy): Bacteria > Actinomycetota > Actinomycetes > Streptosporangiales > Streptosporangiaceae > Nocardiopsis > Nocardiopsis changdeensis. The sequence goes on from NZ_CP074133.1 coordinate 5,611,418, forward strand.
AACAGGAAGCCGACGCCCAGGTCGTCGCGCAGCCGGCCCAGGGTGTTGAGCAGGCTGACCCGGATGGAGACGTCGAGCATGGAGGTGGACTCGTCGGCGATGATCACCTCGGGGTTCATCGCCAGGGCCCGGGCGATGGCGACGCGCTGGCGCTGGCCGCCGGACATCTGGTGCGGGTACTTGTCGATGAAGTCCGCGGCCGGGGTGAGGTCGACCCGTTCCAGGAGTTCGGCGGTGACCCTGCGGGCCTCCCTGTGGTCGGCGACCATGCGGTGGCGGCGCAGCCCGGCGGAGACCGTGGAGTAGACGGTGCGCACCGGGTTGAGGGAGGCGTAGGGGTCCTGGTGGATGTACTGGACCGCGCGCCGGAACCCCGAGCGCTCCTTCTTGTCCATGGCGGTGATGTCGCGGCCGCGGAACAGCACCGACCCGGCGGTGGGGTCGGCCAGCCCGGCGGCCATCCGGGCGGTGGTGGTCTTGCCGCAGCCGGACTCCCCCACCAGGCACAGGGCCTTGCCCGGGCGGACCTCCAGGTCGACCCCCGCGACGGCGGGCACGTCGCCGCGCGCGCTGGGGAAGACCTGGTGCACGCCGCGCAGGCTCAGCACCGGGGCGGGGTCGGGGCCGGGGGCGGCCGCCCCGGCGGCCGGGGCGGGCGCGGGCACGGAACGGTCAATCACGGGTGACCCCCTCGGCGGCGAGTTCGCGGGTACGCAGGCAGGCGGCGGCGTGGCTGAGGCCGTCGCCGCGGGTGTGCAGGACCTCCAGCTCCGGGCGGGTCTCGCGGCACCGCTCGGCGGCGTGCCTGCAGCGGGGGGCGAAGGAGCAGCCCGGAGGCAGGGAGGAGAGGCCGGGCGGGCCGCCGGGCAGGGACTCGGGGACGACCAGGTCGCCGCTGACCGGGGGCACGGAGTTGATCAGAGCCGAGGTGTAGGGGTGGCGCGGCCGGTAGAAGATGTCGCGAGTGGTGCCGGTCTCGATGAGGCGGCCCGCGTACATCGTCCCGACGCGGTCGGCGAGTTCGGCGGCCAGTCCCAGGTCGTGGGTGATGAAGACCATCGAGAAGCGCAGCTCCTCGCGCAGCTCGGACAGGCGCTCGACGATGGCCCGCTGGGTGAGCAGGTCCAGGGCCGTGGTGGGCTCGTCCAGGATGAGCAGCTGCGGTTTCAGCGCCAGGGCCAGGGCGATGAGGGCGCGCTGGCGCATGCCGCCGGACAGCTCGTGCGGGAAGGCGTCCAGGACCCGGGCCGGGTCCAGCCGGACCATCTCCAGCAGGGCGGCCGACTCCTCCCGGATCGCGGAGCGGCGGCGGGCGCGGCCGGTCTCGTGTGCGCGGAAGGTGTCGACGAAGTGGTCCTCGATCTTGAGCACCGGGTTGAAGGCGTTCATCGCGCCCTGGAAGACCATGGCGGCCTCGCTCCAGCGGAACCGGCGCAGGTCCTCCCTGGCCAGGGAGCGGACGTCGACGGTGCGCCCGTCCTTGCGGCGGAAGAGGATCTCCCCGGCCGAGACGACGCCGGTGCGCGGCAGCAGGCGCAGCAGCCCCAGGCCCAGGGTGGTCTTGCCGCAGCCGGACTCCCCCACCAGGGCCATGGACTGGCCGGGGTAGAGGTCGAAGGAGACGCCGTGGACGGCGGTCACCTGTGTACGCCGACCGGTGCGGTAGCCGACGTCGACGCCGCGGACGGAGAGCAGCGGCCCCTCGGCCGGGGCCGGCGCTGCGTGGGAAGCGGTCACGTGGCTCACCTGTCCCGGAGTCGTGGGTTGAGGGCCTGCTCCAGGGACCGGGTCATGGTGACCAGGCCGATCTGGAAGAGCATGATCATCACCATCGGGGCGACCAGGAACGGCGCGGCCGAGGGGACCAGGAAGGCGTTGTTGTCCCAGGCCTGCTGGATCATCAGCCCCCAGTTGGCGGCGGTGCTGGGCAGCAGTCCCAGCAGGTACATGCCGACGACGGCGTAGATCGCGTTGGTGATCGCGATGATGAAGTTGACGAAGATGTAGCCGGCCATGTTGGGCAGCACCTCGGCGAAGAGGATGCGCGCGGTGCCCAGGTCCTGGAGCCGGGCCGCCTCGACGAACTCGCGTTCGCGCAGGGTGAGCACCTGGGCGCGGATGGAGCGCATGAGGTAGGGCCAGGTGACCAGGCCGATGATGAAGGCGACGACCATCGGCGAGGCGGTGCGGTAGAAGGACGCCACGACCAGCATCAGGACGATGAACGGGATGGTCATCGTGATGTCGGTGAGCTGGAGCAGGAAGTGGTCGATCCGGCCGCGCACGTAGCCGGCGATCCCGCCCAGGACGACGGCGATGGCGACGGTGATCAGCGCGGCGACGATGCCCACCCAGATGGGTTCGCGGCCGCCCAGGACCAGCTGGACGAAGGTGTCCTTGCCCTCGTGGTTGGTGCCGAGCCAGTGCTCGGCGGTGATCGGGCCCCAGATCTTGGTGACGTCGGTCGGGTTGTCGGTGTCGACGAAGAAGGGGCCGACGAAGGCGAACAGGAGGACGCCGACGACGATGCACAGCCCGACGAATCCGCTGGTGCTGCGGGTGACGCCGTGCCAGATGGCGCCCCAGACCCCGGCTCCGCCGGGGGCGGCGGTACTGACTGCCATGGTCTCCTACTTCCGGATGCGCGGGTCGAGCCTGCTGTAGAGCAGGTCGGCGATGAGGTTGGCGGCCACCACGCAGGTGGTGAGGACGACCAGGAGGCCCTGGAGGAGCGGGTAGTCGCGGTAGTTGACCGCGTCCAGCAGCAGGCCGCCGACCCCCTTGTAGACCAGGACCTGCTCGACGAAGATCGCGCCGCCGACGAGGGTTCCGAAGGAGATGGCGATCTGCGCGACCAGCGGCAGGATGGCGTTGCGCCCGACGTAGGACGTCGCGATGCGGCGGTCGCGCAGGCCCCGGGCCCGGGCGACGGTCACGTAGTCCTCGCTGAGGACCTCGGTGGTGGAGGCCTTCATGACGAGCATCCAGGTGCCGATGATGGCCAGCACGTAGGTGAAGATCGGCAGTCCGGCGTGGTACAGGGCGTCGCCGACGAACTCCGCGCTGAACCCGGGCTCGACGCCGGGGCTGAGGGTGCCGCGCAGCGCGATGGGGTTGAACCAGCTCAGGTACATGCCGCCGCCGACGACCAGCAGCATCGCGATGAGGTAGTTGGGGATGGCGCCCAGCACGGAGGCGACGACGCTGAGGACGTGGTCCAGCAGGCGGTTGCGGCGGTAGGCCATCACCATGCCCAGCGCCAGGCCCAGGGTGATGGAGACGAGGGTGCCCACGCCGATGCTGAACAGGGTCCAGGGCAGGTAGGCGCCGATCGACTCGGCGACGGTGAACCCGGGCCGGTTGATGGTCATGCCCATGTCGAAGGTGGCCAGGCCGACGATGAAGTCCCACCACTGCGACCACAGGGGCGCGTCGGGGTCGTAGGCCAGGGAGTTGGCGGCGATGATCCGCGCCTCCTCCAGGCTCATCCCGCCCTGGGTGAGGCGGCCGGCCATGACGTCGATGGGGTCTCCGGGCATGGCGCGGCCGAGGAAGAAGGTCACGTTGGCGACGACGAAGACGACGACGACCGCTTTGCGGACCTTGACCAGGGCGTAGTGGCGCCAGATCCGGAGGGGCAGGGAGAGGGGGGCGCCGCCGGGCGGCGCCGTGGTCCCGGCTTCCGGCGGCGGTGGCGATGCCGCGATTTCGGTGGCCACGAGTCTCCTTCGAGCGGGAGGTGGGGCTGTCGGAGGGGAGCGGGGGCTCGTCGGTAACGGGGGGCGGAAGGACGGGGGAAGGGCCGGGGTGCGCGGAATGCGCCCGGCCTGTTCTATTAGGAAAGTTTCCTAATAGAACGACAAGGTAGCCCGCGGAGTGTGGCGGACACCACCCCCGTGACCAAATGGCGTCCTTTGTGCGATGTGATCGGCATCGCAAAAGTCACGAAACGTACATATAGGGATGAACCCCCGTTCACTTCATGGCCGGATCAGGCCACGCTCCGCGATACATGACTTTCGTCGGTGTTCTACGCGAACCGGAAATACATACGGTTACCGGGCCGATGCACGCTCCCTCGGCGCCGCCCCCGCGGCCCGGGCCGGAACAGCAAGGGAACCCCCGTGCGCAGAGCACACCCATCGATCGCCGTGGGCACCCTGGTGTCCGCTCTGACCCTGTCGCTCGCCGCGGCCGCCCCGGCCGCCGCCGAGCCCGCCGACCCCCTGGCCGTGTTCCACGAGCAGGAGGTCGAGTGGGCCCCCTGCGAGGAACGGCTCCTGGAGGGGCTGGACTGCGCCTGGATCGAGGTGCCCCTCGACTACGCCGACCCCGGCGGCGAGCGGGCGTCCATCGCGATCAGCCGCCACCGCGCCACCGACCCCGGTCAGCGGCGCGGCATCCTGCTGACCAACCCCGGCGGGCCCGGGGGCGCGGGCCGCTACATGCCCATCGAGCCCCGGCCCGACCTCGGGTTCGGCTACGGGCTGGGCACCCAGCGCATCGCCGAGGTGTACGACATCATCGGGATGGACCCGCGCGGCAGCGGAGCCTCCACCCCCTACCTCGACTGCGGCGCGGACCTCCCCCTCCCGCCCTCGCGCCCCGACGACGACGAGTTCTCGGCCGTCACCCGGGCGGCCGTCTCCGTCCAGCGGTCCTGTGAGAGCGCCCACGGCGACCTCATCCCGCTCATGACCACGGCGAACACCGCGCGGGACATGGACGTGATCCGCGCCGCCCTGGGCGAGGAGCGGACCTCCTACTACGGGGTGTCCTACGGCACCTACCTGGGAGCGGTGTACGGGAGCCTGTTCCCCGAGAGGCTGGACCTCAGCGTGCTGGACTCCTCGGTCCTGCCCGACGGCATGTGGCGGGAGCTCTTCCGCACCCAGAACCGGGGCTACAAGGCCAACGTGGACCGGTACACCGCGTGGGTCGCCGAGCGCCACGACGAGTACGGGTTCGGGTCCACCCCCGAGGAGGTGCTGGCCACCGTCGAGGAGACCCGCGCCCGGTTGGAGGAGGAGCCCCGCGACGACGTCCCCGGCATGCCCGAGGGGACGCCCTTCACCGCCGACGACTTCGACTTCTACATCGGCTCGGCGTCGCGGAACCAGATGTACTGGGACCTGATCTCGGTCGAGCTCGGGTTCTTCGTGAACGACGTGCCCTTCCCCGGGTACGAGCTCCCCGAGTACCCCGACCCGGAGGTGGAGCTCTCCAACGACTCCCTGCTCATGGCGGTGAGCTGCGAGGCCGAGTGGCCATCGCGCCTGTCGGGCTACTACCGGGACATGCGCGAGGCGCGCGAGTACAACCCGTACGGCATCGGGGCGATCTGGGACTCGCCGCAGCCCTGCGCGTTCGCCTCGCGGGCGCCGGCCGAGCCGCTGGTGGAGCTGGAGCGCGAGGGCTACGCCCCCGGCCTGGTGATCGCGGCGGAGTTCGACGCCAACACCGTCTACGAGGGCGGGCCGCGGATGGCCGACAGGCTCGGCAACGCCCTGGTCACCGTCACCGACGAGGGCGGGCACGGGTTCTACGGGATGCCCGGCCACGACTGCGTGACCGCGGCCGTGGACGCCTACCTGGTGGACGGCGCGGCTCCGCGGGACGCGACCTGCGCCGGGCTGCCCCGGCCGCAGGACGCGCCGTCGGCCCTGAGGGCGCGGGAGGCGGAGGCGGCCGGCGCGGTCGTCGCCGAGATCATGTCCGAGCGCGGGCACCCGCTCGCGGCCCGGCCGTCCTGGATCGGCTGACCCCCGCACGGGAACGGCCCGCACCGCCGGTGGGCGGTGCGGGCCGTACGCCGGAACGGGTGTCCTACCGGTTGGCGCCCGCCAGGGTGCCGGTGGTGTCGCCCGCGGGGTCGTAGATCAGGCACAGGACCTCGCGGTCGCCCGCGGCCCAGCCGTCCGCCGTCGGGAAGAGCGGCGTGTAGTAGAGGGCCGAGTCGTAGTACCCGGTGCCGACGAAGGGCTCGAACGCCGCCTCGCACAGCTCGTTGGCCGAGTCGGAGACGGAGGTCTCACCGGGGTAGTCGCCGGACTCGTTGATGTTCTCGACGTGGTAGACCTCGTAGACGTGCGGCTCCGCGCAGTCGATCTTGGGCACCGAGGAGATCGAGTCCTCGTCCGAGCCGAACTCGGTCAGGCAGTCGCCGAGGTAGATGTCGAAGACATCGGTGTCCTCGGGGTCCATGGGGGTTTCCACCGGGGTCTCCGCGGGGGTCTCCACCGGAGTCTCCGCAGGGGTCTCGGTCGCTTCGGGGGACGGCGCCACCTCCGCTCCCGGACGCAGCGCCGGAGGCAGCAGCATTTCGGGGCTGCACGCCGTCAGCGACAGTGCCGCGCCGACGACCAGGGGGCCGAGCACGAGGCGCCCATAGGGCGAACGGCGCAATTCCGACAACATGGCGACTCCAACAGGGGTTCTTCGTTACCTGTCGCCGACGGACCCGGCGACACTTATCCAGATGCGCGGAGAACGGCCGTGGTTCCCGGTCCGGACGGAAAAATACCGGTCCGCCCGATAGGGGCGGACCGGTCGGGAACCTAGCGGGCGGCGCCGGCGAGGGTGCCGGTGACCATCTCGCCGCTGGTGACGATGTAGCAGACGATCTCGCGGTCGTCGACGGTGTTCCAGCCGTCCTCGGTCGGGGTCAGGTAGCTGTAGTACAGCTCCGACTCCAGGTAGGGAACGCCGATGAACGTCTCGAAGTTGGTCTCGCAGGCCTCCGTGGCGGAGGACTCGATGGCCGTCTCACCCGGGAACGCGCCCTCGGGCAGCGTCTCGATGTGGTAGACCTCCGCGTCGTGCTCCTCGGCGCAGTCGAGCGTCGGGACCTCGCTGACCTCGTCGCCGGTGAAGGAGGTGTTGAACTCGGCCTCGGTGAAGCAGTCGCCGACGGCCAGGGTGAAGACGTCGTCGCTCTCCGGCAGGAGGGAGGTCTCCTCGGAGCCGCCGGTGGCGCCGTCCGGGGCGGTCTCGGCGGGGGCGCCGCCCAGGAGGTTGTTCACGATGGCGCCGCAGCCGGTGAGGGAGAGGGCGGCGCCGCAGGCCAGAGCGGACAGGGCCAGCGCGCGGAAGGGGGACAGGGACATGGGGATACTCCGGAAGTGGTTCAGGGGAAGGGCCGGCCCGAAACGGCGGCGAGACAACATTTCACCAGGTCGGGGCCGGTGTCAATCCGTTTGTGGGATATGCCCGGAAAGCGGTGGGGGCCGAGGGGTCCGGCCGGCCTGCTTCCTTCGGGCTCGTGGGGGATGCGGTACAGCACAGCACGGGGCCACGACATTTCCCGTGCCCCCGGAGCGGGGTCCGGGACCCCGGGGATGCGGAAGGCCCCCGGTACCTGACCGGGGGCCTTCCCGCAATGTGCGTCATCAGGGACTCGAACCCCGAACCCGCTGATTAAGAGTCAGCTGCTCTGCCAATTGAGCTAATGACGCCCGTCGTCGCGCGGACCTGCGTCCGCACCGCGACCCGGTCGATCCTACCCGACCCCCAGGGGGCCGCCGCACCGCCCGGCCCGTGATACGGACCACTGCGGAACGGTCGGAGGACCGCCACGTGATCGACCCCGGTGGAAGGCCGAGCCTTCTGCCGGGGCCGTTCGCCGTGCGTCATCAGGGACTCGAACCCCGAACCCGCTGATTAAGAGTCAGCTGCTCTGCCAATTGAGCTAATGACGCCGGTCGTTCCCGGGGATCCGGGCCCTGTGGGCCGTGCTCCCCGGCGACGTCGTTAACTCTAGCAGGACTCGCGGAGTGGTCGCGAACCGTTTGTCCGGTCGCCCGCGCGGGTCAGGAGAAGGCCAGGACCAGCGCGACGACGACCGCGACGGCCGCGATCACGCCGACGCCCGCGAGGACGATCGGCAGGACGGGGCGGCGCTCGGGCGCCTCCGGTTCGGGGTTCTCGTCGACGAAACGCTGGAAGTGCTGTGTGGCCCCGGCGGGGTCCTGATTCGGATCGTTGTTCTGTGTCATGGGGTCGACACTAGCGACTCGTGTGACCCATGAGCACCGCTGCAAACGAATTCGGGCGATATCACAAGACCCCGCGTCCGTTCACTTCGGTGAAAGGCGAACGTAAGAGCCCGCCGCCAGACTCGTCACCGGCGGGCCGGAACGACCGGTACTTCCCCGCGGCCGCGATGGCCCTCCCGGGCCCGGCGCGCGAGTGCGCGGTGGACACCGCGCACGGGCCGTGTGCCGGGTCCGCCCGCGCCGCCCCCGGCCGCGCCGGCCGCCTTCCGGCGCCTTCTCCCACTTCAGCCGGGAAACCCGAGGTCCGGGGACTTCGGTACTTGCCGCGGGGCCGACCGCTTGGAATCCTGGATTCTCCCGCTTTTTCCCTTCCGCGCGTTGACTCTGCCCCGAGACCGAAAGAAACTTTCCTCCATGGCGCACATTCCGAAGCCCACGGAAGGCCGGGTGGAACCGGGGATCCCACAGGTCCCCACCACCGTGCTCCGCATCCGTTCGCTGCTGCCCTCGCTGGCACCGGCCGAGCGGCGGGTCGCCCAGCGCATCATCGACGACCCGGAGCGGGCGGCGGCCTCCTCCATCACACAACTGGCGAAGGACTGCGCGACCTCTGAAGCCACGGTCATCCGCTTCTGCCGGACCATCGACTTCAGCGGGTACCGGGAGCTGCGCCTGGCGCTGGCCACCGAGGCCGGCCAGGCGCGCGGGGCCCGCACCACCGGGGCCCCCGAGCCCGACGGGGACATCAACCCCGACGACACCCTGGTGACGGTGGTCCAGAAGATCGCCTACACCGACGCCCGGGCGGTCGAGGAGACCGGCGCGGCCCTGGACGTCGACGTGCTGCGCACCGTCATCGACACGATGTCGTCCGCACGGCGGATCGACGTCTACGGGGTGGGGGCCAGCGCGTTCGTGGGCGCCGACCTCCAGCAGAAGCTGCACCGGATCGGGCTCACGTCGTTCGCCTGGTCGGACGCGCACGTGATGCTCACCAGCGCGGCCCTGCTGGACGAGCGCGACGTGGCCATCGGCATCTCGCACAGCGGCGCCACCATCGACACCGTGCAGGCCCTGACCGAGGCCGGGCGCCGGGGCGCGCGCACCGTGGCCATCACCAACTTCCCGCGCTCCGCCATCGGGTTCGCCGACCACGTGCTGACCACGGCGGCCCGGGAGACCACCTTCCGGTCCGGGGCGACCGCCAGCCGGCTGGCCCAGCTGACCGTGGTGGACTGCCTGTTCGTGGGGCTGGCCCAGAGCCGGTACGCCGACAGCAGGGCGGCCCTGGAGACCACCGCCGAGGCGGTGCGGGGGCTGCGCATCAGCGACGACCGCAAGCGTCGCCGGGGCCGGCCCGACGACAGGGCCGCCGACGACCGGCCGTGAGGCGCGGGCGGGATTCCCCGGGCCCGGAGCACACGTCCGGGGGCGGCGGATGACGGGCGGGGCCGCGGCGGCGGACCGGGGACCGACCGGAAAGGAACGACAGCGGGTGCGGACCGAACAGGAGAGCGCTGTGGAACACTACGGCGGGGAACGGACCCCGGACGGCCCGTCGGACCCCGGGGCGCCCCCGGGCGAGACGGTGATCGTGCGCGCCCCCACCGAGGCCCGCAACCCCCGCACCCTGGACATCGACCGGTTGTCGGTCCTGGACGTCCTGCGGCGGATCAACGCGGAGGACGCCACCGTGCCCGCCGCGGTGGAGGCGGTGCTGCCGGAGCTCGCGCGGGCCGTGGAGCTGGGGGTGGCCGCCCTGGAGAGCGGGGCGGCCATCCACTACTTCGGCGCGGGGACCTCCGGGCGCATCGCCGCCCAGGACGCCGCCGAGCTGCCCCCCACCTACGGGGTGCCCCCCGAGTGGGTGGTGTCCCACCACGCGGGCGGCGGGGCGGCCCTGGTCCGCGCGGTGGAGGGCATCGAGGACGACTGGGGGTCCGGGCGCGCGGACGCCTCGGGGCTGGCCCCCGGCTCGCTGGCGGTCGGGCTGGCGGCCAGCGGCCGCACCCCGTACGTGGGCGGCGCTCTGGAGGCGGCCCGGGAGCGGTCCGCCGCGACCGTGCTCATCAGCGCCAACCCGGACGCCCCGCTGGCGGAGCACGTCGACGTGCACGTGGGCGTGGACACCGGTGCCGAGGTCATCGCCGGATCGACCCGGATGAAGGCGGGCACCGCCCAGAAACTGGCGCTGAACGCGTTCTCCACCGCCGTGATGGTCCGGATGGGGCGCACCTACTCCAACCTCATGGTGGGCGTGGACGCCAGCAACGGGAAGCTGCGCGGCCGGGTGGTGACCATCCTGGCCCAGGCCTCCGGCGCCGGCGAGGAGGACTGCGCGCGGGCGCTCACCGAGGCCGGGGGCGACACCCGCACGGCCCTGGTGTCGCTGCTGGCCGGGGTGCCGGCCGCCGAGGCCCGGGAGGCGCTGGCCGGGGCCCGGGGCCGGGTCCGCGACGCCCTGGCCGGGCTGTCCTAGGCGGGGTTCGGCGGGCGCTCCCGTGCGGCCCGGCGCTCGCGCCGGGCGCCGGGAGCGGCCCTCGGGCGATCTCTCGCAGGACGCCCGGCGGGGCCGGCCCGGGGCCGGCCGGGCATGGGCGGCGCGGCGGCCGCGGCCCGGAACGATCCGCCGGGCGTACCCCGGGTCGCGGCCCCGGCTACCCCTCGTCCTTCCGGGCGGCGGCGAGCGCGTCGTCGACGGCGGTCTCGTAGGGGCCCAGGAAGGTGGGGTCGGGGCGGAACACCACGGTGCCCAGGGCCGCCACCGCCGCGGGGACCTCCCGCGCCCAGCCGTAGCGGGTGGCCCAGACCCGCTCCTGGGCGGCGGCGTCGGCGACGCCGACCGCGTCGATGCCGGCCGCCCGGCATAGGCGCACCGCCCGGGGCAGGTGGAAGTCCTGGGTGACCACGGTCGCCTCGGTCACCCCGAACACCTCGCGGGCGCGCACGCACGACTCCCAGGTGGAGAACCCGGCGTAGTCGGCCGCGATGTGCTCGGCCGGGACCCCGGCGGCCACCAGGTGGTCGCGCATGGTGTCGGTCTCGTTGTAGTGCTCCACGCTGTTGTCGCCGCTCACCAGCAGCACCTCGGCCTTGCCGGCGAAGTACAGGTCGGCGGCCAGCTCCAGCCTCCGGGCCAGCACCCGGGTGGGGAGCCCGTCCTCGCGCACCCCGGCGCCCAGGACCAGCGCCACCGGCCGCTCGGGCACGTCGGCGACGGTGGCGTGGCGGTACCCGGAGGTCCCGGCGACCACCCACACGAAGGGGGCGAACGCCGCCACCAGGGCGAGCGCGAACAGCGGAAGCAGGAGGAGCCGGCGGCGGCGCGGCCGTTTCCCGGCCGTGGCGTCGGAGGACTCGGCGGAGGCTTCTTCGGAGGTCGTCACACCCGGGGAGACGACTGGGAGGGGCCCGGGGTTCCGCCCCCCGCACAGCGGGGTGTGCTTTCGCGGCCCGCGCTCTAAGGTCGGGGCATGCCACACCCCGAGAACCATGAAATCCCGGCCCGGCTGCGGGCCCTGGCCGACCTCATGCCCGGCGCCATGCGCGACGGAGCGGGCATGCACGAGTACGACGGCCGCGTCGCCGACCTCTCCCCCGCCGGCGTCGAGGCCGCCCTGGCGGCGCTGGGCGGCGCGCCGCTGGACGATCCCCACGACGAAGCACACCTGGCCGCGTTCGAGGCCGAGGCCCGGTACGCGCTGGGCGAGGCGCTGCAGTACCGCGCCAACCCCCTGTACCACCTGGGCGAGCTCGACGTCTCCGGCTACGACCGGGACTACGCCCCCGAGGCCGAGCGCCGCAGGGCCCGGGACGCCCACCTGGCGCAGTGGCCGCGCGGCGTGGACAACGCGATCGCCGCCCTGGACCGGATGCCCGCCCCGGTGGCGCGCTCCCTGGTCGGCGCCGTCCGCGGGCTGGCCGAGGGGCTGCCCGAGGACGTGCCCGCCCCGCTGCGCGAGACCGCGCTGGCCGCGCACGCCCGCCTGGTCGCCCATGTGGAGCGGGCCGCCGAGGAGGGGCCCGAGGACGCCTCGCTGGGCGCCGAGGGGCTGGCCCGGCTCATGGGCACCGGGGAGGCCCTGGAGGTCGACCCGGTGGAGCTGGCGGAGCGGGCGCGGGCCGAACGCGACCGGCTGCGGGCGCGGCTGGCCGAGGCGGTCGGCCGGATCGCCCCCGGCGAGGACGTCATGACCGCGGTCCGGAAGCTGACCGCGCAGGGCCCGGACGGCGACGGGGTGCTCGACGCCGCCCGCCGCTGGACGGAGCTGGCGCTGGAGTTCACCGCCGAGCGCGGCCTGGCCCCCTACGGCGACGGCGAGTGCCGGGTGGACCTGTCCCCGCCCGCCCACCGCTGGGCCACCGCGATGATGGCCTGGTCCGGGCCGTGGGAGGCCGACACCCCGTCGTTCTACTACATCACCCCGCCCGACCCCGCCTGGGACGCGGCGGAGACCGCCGAGTGGCTGGAGATGTTCAGCGACACCACGCTGCCGGCGGTGAGCGTGCACGAGGTGGCCCCCGGCCACTTCTCGCACGGGCGGGCGCTGCGGCGCGCCCCCGGCCCGGTGCGGCGGGCGCTGCACTCGATGGCGTTCGCCGAGGGCTGGGCGCACTACGCCGAGGAGATGATGCTGGAGGAGGGCTTCGGGGACTACGCCGCCGAGCGCTGCGGCGTCGGGGGGTGGACCGCCGACCACTACGAGGCGGGCGTGTGGGTGGAGGCCCTCATCCGGGTGACCCGGCTGTCGGTGGCCATCGGCATGCACACCGGGACCATGACGGTGGAGGAGGCGGCGGCGCTGTTCTCCGAGGACACCCCGCTCCAGGGCCCGGCGGCGCTATCGGAGGCGCGGCGGGCCACGTTCGACCCCACCTACGGCCGGTACACGTGGGGCAAGCTGGAGATCCTGCGGCTGCGCGAGCGGGCCCGCGAGCGGTGGGGGTCGGAGTTCTCCCTGGGCCGCTTCCACCGGGCCCTGCTGGACCTGGGCTCCCCGCCGCTGGGGCTGATCGGCACCGCCCTCGAACGGGGCTGAGAGCCCGGGGCGGGACTCCCCATCCCGGGGGCGGTGGCAGCCGCCCCCGGGGCCGGACGCGGCTCCGGTCCGGAGGGGTCCCGCGGCCCCGCGAGGGCCCGTCGGCCGCGGCCCCGAGGGGCGGCGGCGGACGGCGGGGGCCGCCGGACGGCCGGGGCGTCCCCGCTCCGGCCGTGCCGGTTTCGACGGGGGCCGCCGCGACGCGGTTCCCGCGGGGTCCGGCGGAGGTCAGCGGCCGCCGAACAGGCGGCCGAAGAGCCCGCCCTGCTGCTGCGGCGGCTCGGGGGCGGCGGGGGCCTGCGGCTCCACCACCTCGGGCTCCAGCTCCACGCCCACCGAGGTGCGGAACTCCTCGGGGTCCTCCGGCAGCCCCCAGGCGGCCAGGACCTCCCGGAACTCCGCGTCCTCCCAGGCCTGGGCGGGCAGCTCGGCGATCGCCCACATCACCTTGAGGGTCTCCTCGTCGTACTCGGCGTTGAGGTGGTCCTCGAGGGTGAACCCCTGGGTGCGCGGCCCCAGGACCAGCTCCAGCCCCGCGGCGGTGACCAGGGCGCGCGAGTCCTCCTCGCCCTTGATCAGGCCGGGCAGGATGTCCAGGCGCAGGCGGCGGGCGCGGCCCCCCGCCCGTCCCAGGGCCAGGAAGCCCAGCACCTGCGGCGAGCGCTCGCCGCAGTGCGGCCACGACTCGTTGAACAGGCCCTCGTAGCCGCTGGTGGTGCCGCCGCCGCGGCCGATCCGGCGCAGCGCCTCGCGCGGGGTGTTGCCGCCGTGGATCATCACCAGCGCCACCGACGCGGCGAAGGAGTTGTACAGGTTGCCGCCGGCCATCTGGTGGGTGAGGGCGACGGTGAGGTCGATGTCGTCCGGCCCGGCCAGCGCGCCCAGCGCGAACAGTTCCGCGGGCAGCGGCTCGGACCCCCCGGCCAAGGCCTGGTCCATCATGTCGCGCAGGCTGGAGGGCGCCTGGCGGGTGGGGCGCAGGTCCTTGGCGAGCAGGATCTGGGAGGCGCCGGTGATGCCGGCGACGATCCGGTCGGCGTCGGGGGTGAGGAAGGCCAGCAGGTAGGAGACCCACTCCCCGGCCCGGTCCATGCCGCCGCGGTTCGCCGCGCCCTTGAGCAGCTCCAGCAGGTCGGGGACGCGGGCGCGGATCGCCTCGAAGGTGTCCAGCTCGGCCTGGAGCAGGGCGGGGCCGTCGGGCAGCTCCAGGACCTCGAGCCGGTTGCGCATCCTGCGCCGCTGCTGCTCGTCCGGGGCCTCCTCCACCCAGGTCCGGTACTGCTCGACGGCCTTCCCGGTGTCGGTGGAGGTGATCCAGGCCACCTCGTCGCGCCACTGCGCCAGGTCGCGGGGCTCGGGGAAATGGTCCTCGGCGTGCACGGAGACCAGCTCCAGCAGCAGGCTCAGGGGGCGCCACCGGTCGGTGGCGGGGGTCTGCTCGGAGCAGGCCGCGTCGACGAGGAAGTCCACCGCCCGGGGGGCCGCCCGGTGGCCGGGGGCGGGGAACTCGATGATGTCGTGCAGTTCGGACAGGGCCGTGTCGCTGCCGGTGACCTCGGCCAGCAGGGAGGCGATGCGCTCGCCGCCCTCCGGGGCCAGGGCCGTCCAGTCCACGCTCTCGGGACCGGTGTGCGCGTCGTTCGGGGTCGCGTTCATGCCCCCAGTATCGCCGGGTTCAGGGGCCGGTCCGGGCGGGGGCGGGCCGCAGCACGGCGTCGCGCAGGGCCTTGACCGCGGCCCCGGCCTCGCGGGCGTACCCGATGACGGTGGAGCGGCGGCGGGCCCCCATGCTGGGATCGCCCACGCCCACGGCGTCGATACCCGCGGCCCGGGCCAGTGCGACGGTGCGGGGCAGGTGGAACGACTGGGTGACCATGGTCGCGGAGCGGACCCCGAACAGGTCGCGGACCCGCACGCAGGTGTCCCAGGTGCGGTAGCCGTGGGGGTCGGCGTCGATCCGGTCCGCGGGGACCCCGTGGGCGACGAGGTAGGCGGCCATGGTGTCGGTCTCGCGGCGCGACACCTCGCGGTTGTCGCCCGAGACGATGACGCGCTCCACCCTGCCGCCGAGGTACAGGCGCACGGCCAGGTCCAGGCGGCGGGCCAGCAGAGGCGAGGGGCCGTCTGCCCAGGCGGCCGCGCCCAGGACGACCGCCACCGGCCGGTCCGGGACGGTCTCCACCGTCCGGAGGCGGCCGACGGAGGCGGCCGTCAGCCAGATGTAGGGGCTCAACGCGGCCGCGCACACTCCGGCCGCCACGATCCACACCGACACCGTCGGCCCTCCGTCCGTTCCCGCGCCCCCGCGCGGGGCGCACCCCATGATGGCAGCCCGCGGGCCCCCGCGGCCCGCGGCCCGTGGGGCCGGGGCGGTCACACGCCGAAGAGGGAGGACCAGGAGAAGGGGCGGCGGTGGCCGACCTGGAGGGTGCCGCCGTGGCAGGTGCCGGTGATGACGAAGTGCGGAGCGGGCGGGCGGGGGATGGCGTCGGCGTCCACCTTCAGGCTGCCCAGCCAGGAGGTGTCCACGTCGACCTCGGCGGTGGCCTGCTCGGGGAGGATCACCTCGGCGCCTCCCCAGGACACCTCCAGGTGGACCTCGACGCGGTCGTGGGGGATGTCGGCCTCGCGGAAGTCGAGCCGGGTGCCCCCGTACCTGTTGCGGACCTCGATGCGGCGGGGCACCTGCCAGCGGCCCTTGCGGGAGAAGGTGTCGCCGTCGGACCGGATGACCATGACGTCCTGGGGGCGGAGGCGGTCGGCCGAGCGGTCGGCCCCCACGGCGGGGACGGGCTCGGCGGCGGCCGCCCCGGGCGCGCCGGGCAGGTCGGCGGTGATGGGCTCGAAGTCGGCGTAGGTCTTGGCGTTGAAGGCGGCCTCGAGCCGCTCGTCGAGTTCGTCGAGGGTGATGCGCCCCTCGGCCGCGGCGTCCCTGAGCACCTCCGCCACCTGCTGGCGTTCGGCGTCGGAGACCCGCATACGGGCGCTTTCGTCGGAGACCACGACCGCACCGTTCCCTTCGTCGTCCTGGTGACCACCACCGTAGAGCACGGCCGCCTCGCGAAGGGAATGGGAATGCCCCGCCCTGCGTGCTTTGGGGCGGGCGGGGCCGGGGTACCGGTGAGGGTGGTGGCGGGGCGCTCCGGAGCGCCGCGCCGCAGAGTGGGCACCCGCGGCGCACGCCCGCGGGTGGTCAGGACTCTGCCGGGGTAGGACGGACCCCGGCAGAGTCCTGGACCGCACGGATGGCACGCGGCCGTCTCCCCTGTGCGTTACACGATCTCGTGCCCGGACGGCTCTGCACAGAGCGTGTCCGAAACCGGCCACTGCGTGAAATGCCACCAGAAGACACGTCTGTACACATGCGTTACCGGATGACCGTTCTTCCGTTCGATTTTCGGTCCGCCGGTTCTCACCGGCCCATCCCGCACCGGCCTTCCCACGACCCCCGCCCGGATCAGGCATTGTCGCCCTGCGTTGCCGGGTTTCGGACAGCACTTAAACACCTTTGAGGACACTGTGGACCGCCACGGAACCGCAGGTCAGCGGACGCGCCTCCGCGCGCCCCGGAAATGCTCGGGACGGCACTCGAACAGGCGTCCGCAGAACCCCCTCCCACCTGGGACGACACCCCTCCCGAAAAGCCCCGGAAACCTGACGGGAATCGGCCCGCGAGCGGCGTTTGCCGGAATTCCGCAGAGAGCATGTTCACAGGTGAGAGGGTTCGCCGGCCCGGCCCCTCCGCCCCGACACCGCCCGCTCCGAACGCCTCAGACCCCGAGCCATCACCTGGTCGAAGACCGGAGGAGACCCACGACGTGTCCGCCCTTGCGATCGCCCCGACCTTCCTCAGCGACTTCACCCGCCTCACGCCCGACGTCCAGCTCAACACCCTGGCCGTGATGCGCGCCTACCAGGCCGGCGAACGGCCCGCCCTGGAGCCCGTCGCGGACGCCGCCGACCCGCGGGTCCGGATCGTCGGCATCGACCCCGACTGGTCCGGCGTCGTCGTCCCGGCACCCGCCGACGACGAGCCCGACGACGGGACCGGGGACGACCCCGCCGAGCACCCGCGGACCCGCTACCGCCTGCTCACCGTGCTGCCGCGCGAGGAGGCGCTGCGCTTCGCCCGCCGCCTGGTCCCGGCGTCCCCGGAGATCGTCCCGCTCGGCGGCGGCGCCCCGGCCGACCCCCGCCCCAGCGGCCCGCCCGAGCTGGCCGGCGCCCTGCGCGCGCCCTTCCGGCAGTGGCAGGTCACGCTCCACCCCGACCAGCACCGGATCACCGAGGCCCACTACAACGGCGCCGTGCAGATCACCGGCGGCCCCGGCACCGGCAAGACCGTCATCGCCCTGCACCGGGCCGCCCACCTGGCCGAGCGCGACGCCGCCGCCCACCCCGAGGACCACCGCGAGTCGGTCCTGCTGACCACCTACAACCGGGCCCTGGCCCAGTCCCTGTCCGACCGCCTCGACCAGCTGCTGCCCGACCCCGGGGTGCGCGCCCGGGTCCGGGTGGCGACCATCGACAGCCTCGCCCGTTCCGTGGTGCAGGCCCACGGCGTCCCGCCGCGCCTCATCGGCAAGGACGACCTGGCCCGCCGCTGGCGCGCGCTGGCGCTGGCCGACGGGCTGCCCTTCTCCGGCCGCTTCCTGGTCGACGAGTGGGAGCAGGTCATCCTCGCCAAGGGGATGGAGCTGCTGCCCGAGTACATCCGCTGCGAGCGCAGCGGGCGTGTCCAGCACCTGGCGCCCGAGCACCGGCGCCAGGTGTGGGAGACGATCCGGCGCTACGTCGGCGCCATGCGGGTGGAGGGGCTGTGGTCCTACCCGCAGCTGGCCGCGGAGGCCGCCCGTGTCCTGGGCCGCGGGGCGCCGCTGTTCCGGCACGCGGTGGTCGACGAGGCGCAGGACCTGCACCCGGCCCAGTGGCGGATGCTGCGCGCCGCCGTCCCCGAGGGCCCCGACGACCTGTTCATCGTGGGCGACCCGCACCAGCGGGTGTCCGACAACCGGGTCTCCCTGGCCTCGCTCGGCATCAACGTGCGCGGGCGCGGCCACCGGCTCCGGGTGGGCTACCGGGTCACCCAGGAGATCCTCGACTGGAGCATGCCCATCCTGGGCCGCAGGGCGGCGCTGGGCATGGACGACGACGCCGACACCCTGGCCGGCTACCGCTCGCTGCTGCGCGGCCCGGCGCCGGTGGTGCGCGGCTGCGCCGACCGCGCCGAGGAGCTCGCCGCCCTGGGCGACTGGGTGCGGGTGTGGCTGGAGGCGGGGGTCGACCCGACCGAGATCGCGGTGGCCGGGCGCAACCACTGGGTGGTGCGCGGGATCGACAAGGAGCTGACGGCCCGGGGCATCCCGACCGCACCGCTGGAGGAGTCCGGCGGCTCGGGGGCGGTGCGCGTGGGCACGCTGCACCGGCTCAAGGGCCAGGAGTTCCGCTGCGTGGCCCTGGTGGGGGTCGCCGACCACCTGCTGCCGCCCAAGGCCGCGATCGAGGCCGCCGACGGCGACCAGGTCGCCCTGGAGCACGCCTTCCAGCAGGAGCGGACGCTGCTGTTCACCGCCTGCACGCGGGCGCGCGACGCCCTGTACGTCTCGCACGTGGGGCGGCCGAGCCGGCTGATCGCCGAGGGCCGCTGACCCGGGCCCGGAACACGACAGGGGGCGCCGCGCGGACCGCGCGGCGCCCCGCCGTGTCCTGCGGGCGTCAGCCCGCGAACCGGCCGTTCAGGCCGGTGATGTTCATCCGGTCGGTGCCCGCCATCGGGCTGGAGACGTCGACCTCGGTCACGAACATGTACGGCAGCAGCAGCGGCGGCGGGAAGTCCGGGGTGAAGGTGATCGGGAGGGGGATCCCGAAGATGTTGACCTTCATCCGGGTGACGTGCATGACGACGTCGCCGTCCAGGGTCATGGACGGCAGGCCCAGGCTCATCCGGGTGCCGTGCTCCTCGAACCACAGGTCCCCGCCGGTGACCTCGGCCCGGTCCATGGTGAGCCGGATGTAGCGCTGGGGGCCGTTCGCGGTCGGGCACTCCACGACGCCGTCGTAGCGGGCGCCGCTCATGGTCAGCACGTCGGCGGTCAGCCCGGAGGTGCGGACCGAGCCGCGGGAGCAGTCGTAGTCCGCGTCTGCGGGGACCTCGGGGAGCTCGTCGGCCTCCTGGGCGGCCTGGCAGGCCAGGACCGCTTCGACGAACTCGTCCTCGCTCCGGGCCAGCGCCCCCTCGCCGGTGCGGAACTCGCACTCGGCCGGGTCGGCCTCGGTCTCCTCACCGGCCTCCTCTTCCCCTTCTTCTCCCCCCTCCTCGCCGGGCTCCTCCCCCGGGTCCTCGGTGCCGGGCTCCTCCGGGGCGGGGTCGCCGCCCGGGTCGCCGGGCGAGGGGGTCGGTGACGGGGAGGGGGAGGGCGAGGCGGAGGGGTCGTCGGCGGGCTGCTCCTCGCCCCCGCCGCCCGGGAAGAGCCAGTCCCAGGGCCAGCCCAGGGTGGGGGCGGGGGCCGAGGCCAGGACGACGGCGGCGGCCAGGGGCAGGGCGAGGGCGGCCAGCGGCCGGGTCCCGGCCTCGGGCCCCCCGGCCGCGGGCAGTTCGTCGTCGGGGGCGGCCGCGTCCCCGTCCGCGGCGCCGTCCGCCGGGGCCCCGGCCCGTCGGCGCCCGCGCGGGCGCCGACGGGTCCTGGGACCCCACGCGAACACGAGCGACCCGCCGACGATGCCGAGCAGCATGCCGATGACGAACCCGCCGAAGTTGGAGGTCACGAAGGTCACCAGGGCGAGCAGGACCCCGACCACTCCGAAGAACGTGTTCTGGGCCGGCTGGAGCCAGCTCAGCACGCCGAGCACGATCAAGAGCGCCGCGATGAGGGTGCCGGAGACGCCGGCGATGCCGGCGTAGATGATCAGGTCGATCGGGAGGACGAGGGTCTGGGCGGCCGGGGCGACCAGCAGCTCGACTCCGGCCGCGATGAGGATGACGCCGCCCCAGAACGGGCGGCCGTGCCGCCACTCGCGGAACCGTCCCCATCCCGAGCGCAGGAGGGTCAGTGCACGGGTCATGGGATCAGAAGCACTCGTGGTTTCCGGGCTTGACCGCCAGCCCCAGCCCGGACAGGCGCAGGGAGCCGGAGGTGACGGCCCAGGTGGTCAGTTCCATCTCGGAGATCGTGATGCTCTCGGACTGGAGGCCGAAGCCGCCCGCCGGGCCCTGGCCGCCCTCGGCCCTGTCGAGGGTGCTGGCGTCCCGGCCGATCTCGATCTCGCCGAACTCGGCGTTGCCCTGGAGCTGCTCGATGTCGATGACCAGGTTGGTGCCCTCGACCGGGGTGGCCTCCCCCGCGGTGATGACCAGGGTGGCCTCGCCGATCGGCAGGTCCCAGAGCGAGGACAGGCAGAGGTTGTCGATCTCGGCGGTGTTGATCGCCGACAGGCCCACCGGGCGCCCGGCGCCGTCCACGGACGTGGCGACGTCGCCGTACTGGGTGAAGCCGTTGCCGACCAGGCTGTCGGCGGAGAGCTTGAAGCTGTCGCCGGAGACGGCGAACGAGGCGGCGAGCAGGCCCTGCGTGGTCATCCCGCCGAGCACGGCCGCGGCGGCGAAGCCGGGCACCGCCACGAGGGCGAAACGGCGCCAGCGGGTGCCACGCGGACCTTCGTGCTGCTCAGGCGCGTCCTGGGACACCTCAGGCGTCTCCTCGGAAGCCTTGGGCATGGAAACCTCCAGTGGTCCGCCGCCCCGGGAGGCGGCGTGGGGGAGAGGAACTTGCGCCGATGCACGCCTCGCGTGTTACATGGAACACACCTTACTCGGCGGTAGTGACGAACATTACAATAGTTATTGTCACAATTCTAGATGGCGCAAAGAATGTTGCGGACCCGTGGCCGGCGCACCTCGGGCCGACCGCAACCGACCTGATAGCGAGACCAGCACGTGCCCCGAGAGCGCAACGCGGACTCCCCCGCCACCCCCGACAAGGCCACCGGACCGACCGGGGACGACCGCTTCGACTACGACGTCGTGGTGATCGGATCCGGCTTCGGCGGATCGGTCAGTGCCCTCCGCCTCACCGAGAAGGGCTACCGTGTCGGCGTCCTGGAAGCAGGGCGCCGTTTCACCCCCGAGACCCTGCCGTCCTCGTCCTGGGACGTGAAGAACTTCCTCTGGGCGCCGCGGGCCGGGCTCTACGGCATCCAGCGGATCCACCTGCTGCGCGACGTGATGATCCTGGCCGGCGCCGGGGTCGGCGGCGGTTCCCTCAACTACGCCAACACGCTGTACCACCCGCTGGACCCGTTCTTCGAGGACCCGCAGTGGCGCCACATCACCGACTGGAAGTCGGAGCTGGCGCCCTTCTACGACCAGGCCCGGCGCATGCTGGGCGTGCGCACCAACCCCACCGTCACCGCCTCCGACCGCCATCTCAAGGCGGTCGCCGACGAGATCGGCGTGGGCCACACCTTCCGGCTGACCCCGGTCGGCGTCTGCTTCGGCGACGGCGAGGACGGTTCGGGGGCCGAGGCCGCCCCGGGCGAGTCCGTGGGCGACCCGTACTTCGGCGGGGCCGGGCCGGAGCGCAGGGCCTGCCTGGAGTGCGGCGAGTGCATGACCGGCTGCCGGCACGGTGCCAAGAACACGCTGACCGAGAACTACCTGTACTTCGCGGAGCGCGGGGGCGCCGAGGTGCACCCCCTGACCACGGTGGAGCGCGTCCGCCCCCTGGCCGACGGCGGGTACGCCGTCGACGCCCTGCGCACCGACGCCCCCCGGCGCCGGGAGAACGCCCGCACGTTCACCGCCCGCCAGGTCGTCGTCGCGGCCGGGACCTACAACACCCAGACCCTCCTGCACCGGATGAAGGACGCCGGGCTGCTGCCCCGGCTGTCGGACCGGCTGGGCACGCTCACCCGCACCAACTCCGAGGCCCTGGTGGGGGCGATGAGCCGCCACGTGCCGTGGCGGGAGGACCTGACCCACGGCGTGGCCATCACCTCCTCCATCCACCCCGACGAGAACACCCACATCGAACCGGTCCGCTACGGCAAGGGCTCCAACGCGATGGGCCTGCTCACCGCCATCCAGGTGCCGGGCGGCGGCCGCGTCCCCCGCTGGGCGCGGTTCCTGGGCCGGGCGGTCCGCCACCCGGTGGTGTTCGCCCGCAGCTTCTCCAACCGGCGCTGGTCGGAGCGGATCATCATCGGCCTGGTGATGCAGTCGCTGGACAACTCGCTCACCACGTCGGTCAAGAAGGGGCTCTTCGGCGGGGGAAGGAAGCTCACCTCCCGGCAGGGGCACGGCGAGCCCAACCCCACCTGGATCCCGGCGGGTCAGGACGTGGCCACCCGGCTGGCCGAGCGGATCGACGGCTACCCGGGCGGCACCGTCGGCGACGTCTTCAACATCCCGATGACCGCGCACTTCCTGGGCGGCTGCCCGATCGGCGACAGCGCCGAGAACGGTGTCATCGACCCGTACCACCGCCTGTTCGGGTACCCGGACCTGCACGTGGTGGACGGGGCGGCGGTCACCGCGAACCTGGGCGTGAACCCGTCGCTGACGATCACCGCGCAGGCCGAGCGCGCGCTGTCGATGTGGCCCAACAAGGGCGAGGAGGACACCCGCCCGGCCCAGGGGGAGGAGTACCGCCGGGTGAAGCCGGTGTTCCCGCACTCCCCCGCGGTGCCCGCGGGTGCCTTCGCGGAGCTGCGGTACACCGCCCCGCTGCCGCTGACCGTCGTCGAGCCCGCCCCCGTGGAGAAGCCGGCCGGGGACGCCCGGGCCGCCGGCTCCTGAGCGCCTCCCCCGGGGTCACCCGGCCCCGGGGGAGCCCTCCAGCCCGCGCAGCATCAGGCGCAGGGCCCGGTCGAGCCCGTCCGCGGTCTCCGGGTCCAGTACACCGGTGATCCGCGCCAGGTTGTCGGCGTGGTCGGCCAGCACCCCGTCGATCGCCCGCAGGCCCTCGGCGGTGAGCGCCACCAGGAAGCTGCGCCGGTCGGCGGGGTCGATCCGCCGCTCCACCAGCCCGGCCCGCTCCAGGCGGTCGATCCGCCCGGTCATGCCCGCCCGGGTCATCATCAGGGTGTCCGCCAGCTCCGAGGGGATGAGCGTGTAGGGCTCCCCCGCCCGGCGCAGGGCCGCCAGGACGTCGAACTCGCCTCCGCGGAGGCCGTGCTCGGCCAGGACGGCGTCGACCCGCGCGGAGACGAGGGCTGCGGCCCGCGACAGCCGCCCCAGCACCCCAAGCGCGGAGAGGTCCAGGTCGGGGCGCTCACGCCGCCACTGCGCGGCGATGGTGTCCATGGGGTCGGCGGGGCCGTCGGCTGCGGGGCGGTCGTTCATGGGGGGATCTTATTGACCCCTGATAGTTAGCTGCCTTACTATCACTCCACTTACTATAAGGCGGCGAACCAAAAGGAGTGCGCCATGCCCCTTCCCACCCGCCCCCTGCTGGTGCGGGGCGCCGAGGCCGAGACCCTCGGAGCCGGAGCCGACACGACCACCCTGCTGCTGGACGCGCACCATACGGGCTCGGCCCTGAACGCCGTGCGCACCCGCCTGTCCCCCGGGACCGCCGGGCCGCCCCCGCACTACCACCGCCGCGCCCCCGAGACCTTCTTCCTGCTGGACGGGGCGCTGGACGTCCTGGTCGACGAGGAGGTCGTCGCCCTGGCCGCGGGCGACGTGCTCCTGGTCCCGGCGGGGGCGGTGCACGCCTGGGCCACCCCGGCCGACGCCCCCGCGGACGTCCTCATCGCCAAGAGCCCGGCCACCGACCGGTTCGACTACTTCCGCATCGCCGACCGGGTGCGGCGCGGACTGGAGGATCCGCAGCGGATCCTGGACACCCGGGAGAGGTTCGACAACCACTTCACGGTGAGCACCGTGTGGAAGGAACACCTGGTCGCGGCCGGGCACCCCGCTCCCCTGGTGGCGTTCCCGGCGGGGAGCGGCCGATGAGCACCCACGTCGTCGTCCTGGGCGCCGGGTACACCGGCCTGGTCGCCGCCAAGCTGGCCGGCCGCCTGCCCGGGGTGCGGGTGACCCTGGTCAACGAGCGCGACCGGTTCGTGGAGCGCGTCCGCCTGCACCAGTGGGCGAGCGGGCAGGCCCTGCCGCCCCGCCCGCTGTCCGCCCTGCTCGCGGGCACCGGGGTCGACCTGGTCGTGGACCGGGTGGAGTCCCTGGACCCGGAGCGGCGCACCGTGTCCCTGCGCGGCGGGGGCCCGCTCGGCTACGACCTCCTGGTCAACGCCCTGGGCAGCCGGTCCGGGCGGCCGCCGGGGGTGGGCCCCGGCCCGCTCCCCGACCACCTGCACTCCGTCAACGAGGCCGACCACGGGGACCGGTTGCGCGCCCGGCTGGCGGGCGCCCGGTCGGTGGCCGTCGTCGGCGGCGGGCTGACCGGGCTGGAGGCCGTCACCGAACTCGCCGAGACCCGCCCGGAGCTGGAGGTCCACCTGGTCACGGGGCGCGCCGCGGGCGCGGACCTGTCCGCCCGGGGCGCCCGCTACCTGCGGAGCGTCCTCGCCGACCTGGGGGTGCGCGTCCACGAGGGCTCCCCGGCGGCGGAGGTCCCACCCGAGGGGCCGGTGCGCGCCGACGGGCGGCTCGTGCCCGCCGACACCACGGTGTGGACGGCCGGGTTCCGGGTGCCGGAACCGGCCGGCGCGGCCGGACTGGAGGTCACCGGGGCCGGGCGGATGGTGGTGGACGAGGGGCTCCGCTCGGTCTCCCACCCCGAGGTCTACGGGGTCGGGGACGCGGCCGCCGCCCGCCGCCCGCCGGTCCGACGGCCGGGAGCTGCGCATGGCCTGCGCCACGGGCATCCCGGGGGCGCAGCACGCCGTGCAGTCGATGGCCGCGCACCTGGCGGGGCGGCCGGTGCGGCCGATGCGGTTCCGCTACTTCAACCAGTGCCTCAGCCTGGGGCGGCGGCGGGGGCTCATCCAGTTCGTGCGCGCGGACGACTCGCCGGTCGAACGGATCCTGACCGGGCGTGCGGCCGCCGTCTACAAGGAGGCGATGGTCCGGGGGGCGTACCTGGCCCAGCGGCACCCCTGGATCCCGGTCTCGGCCTGAGGAGGTGCGGGCCCGGCCGCGGACGGGGAGCGTCCGCGGCCGGGCCGGCGGGGTCTGCGCGGAGGGGTCGGCGCGGGGCGGGGGTCAGCCCTGCGCGTCGGGGGCGGGGGCGGGCACGGGGAGGCGCTCGCGCTCGTTGTTGAGCAGCTCCATGGCGTCGGCGAAGTGCTCGCCCATGACGTTGGTGAGCTGGACGGCCATCTCCTGGGCCAGCACCGCGTCCACGGCCTGCTGGGCCAGGGGGCGGACCTTGCGGATGACCTCGGCGACCTCGGCCGGGTCCTCGGTGCGCAGCACCGTGCCGGGGGCGTACTCGGCGATGATGTGGTCGGCGACCAGGCGTGTCATGTGCTCGGCGACGTGGCCGATCTTGTCGCGCAGGTTCTCGGCGATGTCGAGCACGGAGCCCACGGTCATGCCCATGCGCACCAGCTCGACGCCGGCGTGCAGCAGGCGGGGGCTGGGCACCCGGAAGCGCAGGCCGTCGCGCTCGATCACCCCCAGGTCCAGTGCGCGCTTTATGGTCTTGGGGTTCACCCCCTTGCCGAACAGTTCGCGCAGGTCGCCCAGGGTGAGGTAGTCGGCGATCTCGTCGCTCCAGGCGTCGCCGATCGCCGACTCGAAGCCGAGGATGTCGGAGAGGTCGCCGCCGCGCTCCCAGACCTGGAACATCTCGCCGATGTTGGCGAAGGTGTACCCGCGCCGCAGCAGCTGGCCGATCAGCCGCAGACGTGCCAGGTGCGCCTCGGAGTAGATGCCCACGCGGCCCTCACGGCGGGGCGGGGCGAGCAGCCCCCGGTCCTGGTACACCCGGACGTTGCGCACCGTCGTATCGGCCAGCCGGGCGAGTTCGTCTATACGGTATTCGGCCATGGCTCCAGCCTAGAGACACCCGCGAACGCTACTTGTCAGTATCTTCCCGGTGCGGACGCTAACGACCATGACAACAGACGCTGTCAGGTTTGCGACACGAGTGCAAGAACCCGCACATCCGCCCCGAGGGGGAACATCCCTCCGCCGGATCGGATCGCGGTTCCGTGACACACCGCGTCCCTTCGACCGCGCGAGGACTTCCCCAATCCCTCTTCTCGGCCACCCGAAACCCTCCACCGCCACACCCCGGCCTCCGGCACGCCCCGCACACCGGGGGCGACGGACGGTGAACCTACTCGCGAGTAAATTTCCGGCTTCACCCCATTGCATTGTGACAATGCTCGTTGTAACGTTCCGGCAATGACTGTGGAGGAGATCACATGACGACCCCCTTGCCGCGCCATCTGCGCAGGCTGCCAGGCCTGAACGCCATCGTCACCGGCGCCTCCGGGGCCTTCGGCAGCGCCACGGTGGCCGTCCTGCGGCACCTCGGAGTGAACGTCATCGGCATCGACCGCAAGCCCGCCCCCGGCGTCATCGGCTGCGACATCACCGACGACGAGCAGGTGCGCCAGGGCATCGCCGAGGCCCTCGAACGCCTCGACGGCCGGCTGGACCTGCTCATCCACTACGCGGGCGTCGGCCCGGCCGTCGACGTCGGCCAGGCCCCGGACGTCCACGTCCACCAGGCCCTGGAGGTCAACCTGCTGGGCACCTGGCGGGTCACCGCGGCCGCCGTGCCCGCCCTCCTCCGCAGCCACGGCCGCGTCGTCATCACCGCGTCCCTGCTCGCCAACCTCCAGCTGCCGTTCGCCGGCGCCTACACGGTGTCCAAGCGCGCCGTCACCGCCTACGCGGACTGCCTGCGCGCCGAGTACGGCTCCCACATCGGGGTCACCACCGTCTACCCCGGCTACGTGGACACCCCGATCCACAACAGCTCCCGTGCCACCGGCGTCGCGCTCGACGGCCTCGTCCCCGCCGAGACCGAACGCGACACCGTCATGGCCGTGGTCCGGGCCGCCGGGGCCAGGCACGCACCGCGCGACGTGGCCTCCACCGCGCTCGGAACCGCCGGACTGCACCTGTTCCGGTACTTCCCCGGCACCACGGAGCAGATCGTCGACTTGCGGATCGGTCTGCTCCTCGCCGGCGGCGCCTTCGCCGACGCGGAGATCGCCCGGGGACTCCACGCACGTCACGGCAGCCCCGTACCCCAGCCGACGGCGTCCTGAGGAGGACGAGAATGACCGCAGAGATCACCGCCAAGCCCAAGATCACCGACCGGGAGGACATCGCCAAGCGCCTCCTGCGCGGATCGGCCAAGGCCTCCTTCGACCCGCTGGTCGAGATCGACTGGGACGCCCCGGTCGACCCCGACATGTGGGCCATCCGCCCCGAGCGGATCTCCATCTACGGGACCCCGCTGTGGGACTCCCTGAGCGAGGAGAAGCGCAAGGAGCTCAGCCGCCTGGAGGTCGCCAGCGTCGCGACCATCGGCATCTGGTTCGAGACCATCCTCATGCAGATGCTGGTGCGGCACGCGTACCGCAACGACCCCACCACGCTGCACGTCCAGTACGCCTACACCGAGATCGCCGACGAGTGCCGCCACACGGTCATGTTCGCGAAGATGGTGGAGAAGCTCGGCTGGCACACCCACCGGCTCGACCCGGTCGCCTACCACCTGGGCCGCCTCTTCAAGGCGATCGCCCACGGCCCGCTGATCTTCGCCGGCGCCCTGTTCGTCGAGGAGGTCCTGGACCAGCTCCAGCGGGAGGCGATCCCGGACGAGCAGATCCTGCCCCTGGTCCGCTCGGTCGCGCGCATCCACGTGACCGAGGAGGCGCGGCACATGCGCTACGCCCGCGAGGAGTTCCAGCGCGACTGGGTCCGGCGCGGCGCCCTCAACAAGGCCTACAGCAAGGTCGTGCTGGGCCTGGTCACCTACTACTCGGCGACCCGCCTGATCAACCCCAAGGTCTACGAGCAGGTCGGGCTGGACCCCCGCGAGGCCTACAGGGCCGCGCACGCCAACCCGCACTGGACCGACACCAAGACCTGGGCGGCCCGCAAGGTCGTCGGCACGCTCGACACCGCCGGGGCCATCACCGGCCTGGGCCGCTACTTCTGGAGGAAGGCCGGCCTGCTGGGCCGCTGACCTCCCCGGGCGCCCCGGCGCCCACCCCAGACCCCGCCGTCGGAAGGCGAACGCGCCACGCCTTCCGACGGCGGACCCGGCCTCCCGGGGGCGTACGCGCCACGCTCCCGGGAGTCGGCTCCCCGGAGGGCGGAACGCGCCACCTCCCTCCGGGGCGGCACTCCCCCGGGGGCGTAACGCGCCACGCCCCCGGGGGACCACACCCCCCGGCCCGCAGCGGACCCCTCGCGCGGGCCGGTCGCACGAAGGGATCGACAGTGACCGACGCACCACCGCACTTCCGGGTGGCCATCATCGGGTCCGGGTTCGCCGGGCTCGGCATGGCCGTCCGGCTCAAGCAGGCAGGGCTGCGGGACCCGAGGGACTTCGTGGTCCTGGAGCGGGCCGACGACGTCGGCGGCACCTGGCGCGACAACTCCTACCCGGGTGCGGCCTGCGACGTCCCCTCGCACCTGTACTCCTTCTCCTTCGCGCCCAACCCCACCTGGAGCCGGACCTTCTCCCCCCAGCCCGAGATCTTCGCCTACATCAAGCGGGTCGCCGGGGAGTACGGGATCCACAGGCACGTGCGCTACGGCCACGAGGTGCTCTCCGCCCACTGGGACCCCGCGGGCAACCGCTGGCGGATCGAGACCTCCCGGGGGCCGTTCACCGCCCAGTTCCTGGTCAGCGGCGCCGGCCCCCTCGCCGACCCGGCCCTGCCGGACATCAAGGGGATCGACACGTTCGAGGGCCGGATGTTCCACTCGGCCGACTGGGACCACGGCCACGACCTCACCGGCCGCAGGGTGGCCGTGATCGGCACCGGCGCCTCCGCCATCCAGTTCGTGCCGCGGATCCAGCCCGAGGTCGGGCGGCTGTCGCTGTTCCAGCGCACCGCGCCCTGGGTGATGTTCCGGCACGACCGCGACATCACCAGGGCCGAGGGCTGGCTGTACCGGAACCTGCCCCTCACCCAGCAGATCGCCCGCAAGAGCATCTACTGGGGGCGGGAGACCTACATCCTCGGCTTCGCCAAGAACCCCCGGCTGCTGTCGGTCGTGGAGCGGCTGGGCCGGGCCAACATCGCCCGCAGCATCAAGGACCCCGCGCTGCGAGCCAAGGTCACCCCGGACTTCCGCGCCGGGTGCAAGCGCATCCTGATGTCCAACGACTACTACCCCGCGCTGGCGCAGCCCAACGTGGACGTGGTCACCGACGGGATCGCCGAGATCCGCCCGGACTCGGTCGTCACCAGGGACGCCGCGGGGCGGGAGACCGAGCACAGGGTGGACACGATCATCCTGGGCACCGGCTTCCACGTGACCGACCCGCCGGTCGCCCACCGGATCTTCAACTCCGAGGGCCGGTCCCTGGCCGACCACTGGGGGAGCAACGTGCAGGCGTTCCGCGGCACCACGATCGCGGGGTTCCCGAACGCGTTCATCCTGGCCGGCCCCAACACGGGGCTGGGCCACACCTCGCAGGTCTTCATGATCGAGGCCCAGATCCGGTACACCCTCCAGGCGCTCAAGTACCTGTGCCGCCAGGGGCTGGACCGGCTGGAGGTGCGGCCGGAGGCGCAGCGCTCCTACAACGAGATGGTCGCCAGGAGCATGGAGGGCACCGTCTGGGTGACCGGCGGCTGCGACAGCTGGTACCTCAACGAGGAGGGGCGCAACACCACCCTGTGGCCCACCTTCACCTGGGACTTCGCGCTGCGCACCCGCTGGTTCGACCCGCACAACTACGACCTGAGGGTCGACCGCGGCGCCCGCGCGGCCGCCTGAGCGAAGGAGGATGCGATGAGCGGTTTCGACGACGACGAAGAGGAGTACCGGGGCGAGGTGAGCCTCGTCCCCCTCGGCGGCGACGGCGCGCCCTCGGCCGAGCCGATCACCGCGCGGTGCCACGTGGCCGGGCACTTCTCCCCCCTCACCGGCGACTACCGGTGGTCGGGGCGGCTGTCGCCCTCCCCGGAGGTCACGGCGGCCTACGAGAACGGGGTGCGCACCGTCCTGATCCGCACCCCGGACGGGCACGAGGGGGTCGCGGCCCTGGCCGAGCCCAACCTGTGGGGCGGGCACCCGGTGAGCGGCTCGGGCACCCCGCCCTACCCGGTCCCGCAGATCGACCTGAGCGACCTGCTCGACTGAACCCCCGAACGAGAGGTATCCCGATGGCGATCCGACACCTGGGTCCGGCCCGCGAGACGCGGGTGGTCTCCGACGACGGCACGGAACTGCACGTGGAGGTGCGCGGCCCGGCGAGCGGCCCGACCGTGGTGTTCTCCCACTGCTGGGCGACGTCGCTGGCCTCCTGGGGGCCCGTGGTCCGGCTGCTCGACGAGGACCTGCGGGTGGTGCTGTACGACCAGCGCGGGCACGGCCGCACCCCGGTGCCGCTGACCCCGGCCGGGTACGGGGAGGAGAAGCTGGCCGACGACCTGTGCGCGGTGCTGGCGGCGACCGTCCCGGACGGCGAGCGCGCCGTGGTGGCGGGGCACAGCATGGGCGGGATGACGGTCATGGCCGCGGGGGACCGCGAGGTCTTCCGGGAGAAGGCCGCGGCGGTGCTGCTCACCAACACCGGGTGCACGCAGCTGACCGGGAGGACCACCGCGATCCCGCTGCCCAAGGTCCTGGGGCGGTCGGCGGCGGCCGCGTTCACGCTGCGGGCCCCGTTGCCGCTGGGCCCGCGCAACCCGGCGACCACGGCCGCGCTGAAGTTCATCGCGATGAGCCCGGGCGCCGACCCGCGCATGGTGCGGCTGTGCGCGCGCATGGTGCACGCCTGCAACCCGGTCGCGCGCGGCCGCTGGGGCGACATGATGAACCGGCTGGACCTGGACGCGACGGTCCGCGCGATCTCCGCGCCGACCGTGGTCGTGGCGGGCGCCGAGGACCGCATGACCCCGCCCTGGCACGCGCACCACATCGCCTCCCTGGTGCAGGACTGCGCGGAGGTCGTGGAGGTGCCGGGCGCGGGGCACATGGGGCCGTTGGAGTTCCCGGACGTCCTGGCCGACCGCGTCGGGAAGCTGGCCGCGAACCACCTGGGCGCCTCCCCGGCCCGCTGACCGCGCCGGCGGGCGGCGCTCCCGGACCCCTCCGGGGCCGCCGCCCGGCCTGACCGCCCGGCCGCGGCCGGGCGGTCAGGCCGGGTCGTGGACGAGGGTGGGGACCACGTGCTCGGAGACCTCCGAGTGGACCTGGTGCAGCCGCGCCTGGACGGCGCGCCGCAGCTTGGCCAGGCACTCGACCAGGGTGATGTCGTCGCCCACCAGGCCGCCCTTGGCCACCACCGGCGTCCCGTCGAGCGGGCCGCCCGTGATGTGGCCGTGGACCGCCAGGGGGACCACCTCTCCGCCCACGTCGAAGGCGTGCACGCCCAGCTCGTCGAACAGCCCCGAGACCAGGTCCCCGCCCGTCAGGTACAGCCCGCTGGGCAGGGCGTGCGCGCCCGTGCTGTCGGCGATCTCCTGGACGGTGTCCGCGACCAGCCGGGCGATGCGGACCGGCAGCTCGGCCCTGACCCGCCCCGGCAGCGCGCGCACCCGCTCGGAGGTGGTGACCACCCGCAGCACGCACACGTCCGGGAACCCCGACGCCAGCAGCTTCTCCGTCAGCTCCGCCGCGACCTCGTCGGCGTGGTCCCCGTCGGGGTCGGCGAAGGCCACCGCGTCCAGGTCCACGAAGCGGACCGCGCCGGTGCGCGCCACCGTCGCCAGCTGCCGCCGGGTCAGGTCGGTGGTGCTGGCCACCACCCCCAGCAGGGGCCCGCGGGTGCCCGCCTGGCCGCGCAGCCGCAGGGCGTAGGCGAGCAGCGCCCCCGTGGGCCCCGGGTCGACCGAGACCCATACGGTGCCGTCGTCGTGGTGGGCGGCCGCGGCGGCCTCGGCGATGTCGGTGAGGTGCTGCTCGCTGGTGGCGTCGCACAACACCACCGGCTCGTCCCCCGCCAGCAGTTCGGCGGTGAGCATGCTCTGGGTGACCTGGCGGACCGGGACGTGCCGGACGGCCAGGCCGGACTGGGCGGCCACGATGTCGGCGACCGCGCCGGTGGTCATCGGGTGCAGCGGGTCGTGGGCGAGCTCGGTGTCCTGGAGGGGGACCCCGTTGAGGAGCTGGACGCCGTTCTCGGTGGTGCGCCCGCTCCCCGGGAAGGCCGGGGCGAGCAGCACCCGCACCCGGGTCCCCGCGGGCACCCGCTCGCGCACCTCCCGGTAGGCGGCCTCCAGCTCCGCGCCGACGTTGCCGCGCAGGGTCGAGTCGGTCCGCTTGACCACCAGGCCCACCGGCCAGACCGCCTCCACCACGTCGGCGATCAGGTCGACCGCCTGCTCGGCGGGGACGTGCCGGCTGTCGAGGTTGGCGACCACCACGTCGTAGTCCCCCGCGACCCGGCTGACGTGCTCGGGGGTCACGGTGGCCACCCGCATCCCGGTGCGCGCGAACCGGGCCCCGGTCGCATTGGCACCGGTGAGGTCGTCTGCGACCACGAGGACCTGGGCCACGGGAGTCTCCTTCGGCGAAACGCTCGGGTAACCTCCCTCCAACATAGGCCCGTACGGGCGTGCGCGGGGCCGAACGGCACCGGCGGAAGGGCTCACTCCCCCCGCCGCGGGCGGCGCAGGAGCGCCAGGGAGAGGGCGCAGCCCAGGGCGAGGGCCGCGGCCGCGCCCAGCGCGACGGCGGCGAAGCCCCGCCCGGACAGGGCCGCGGCGAGCTGCGGTCCCGCGCCCGCCCCGACGAACAGCGCGAAGGTGTACAGGGCGGTGGCGGTGGCCCGGGCCCGTCCGGCCCGCGCCCCGACGGCCTGGACCAGGGCGGGGGCGGCGACGGCGACGCACCCGGCGAGGACCGCCAGGAGAACGCCCACGGCGAGGGGGCCCGCGTCGGCGAACGGGGCGAGCAGGGCGGCGGTGAGCGCCGCCCCGGCCAGGGAGGCGCAGATCCTGGCCTCGGGGGCGGAGCGGGCCAGGACACCGGAGAGCAGGGGGACCGCGAACATGGCGGGCAGCGCGCCCGCGCGCAGGGCCAGGAGCGCGCCCGGGTCCGGGGCGGGGCCGTCCGGACCGGCGAGTTCCAGCCCGCCGTACACGGCGACGAGGCCGAGCAGCACCGTGGCGGTGGCGCCGTAGAGGACGGGCAGCCCCGGGGTGCGCAGCAGGGCGGGGATGCCGCCGGGGGCTCCGGCGGCGGTGTCGGCGGGCGCCTCGTCGGGGGCCAGCGCGAACCGCAGGAGCAGCGCCGCCGCGGCCAGGCAGAGCGCTCCGGCGAAGAACACCCAGCGCCAGCCCGCGGCCTGGCCGACCGCCTGGGCGGCGAGCTGTCCGATGACGGCGGAGGCGAGGAAGGAGCTGGTGAGCCAGGTGATGGCGGTGACCCGGCGGTGCGCCGGGACGCGGGCCGCGACGTACCCGAAGGCGGCGGGGGCGAAGGAGGCCGCCGCGAGCCCCTGGAGCGCCCGC
Source organism: Nocardiopsis changdeensis (assembly GCF_018316655.1). GTDB lineage: Bacteria > Actinomycetota > Actinomycetes > Streptosporangiales > Streptosporangiaceae > Nocardiopsis > Nocardiopsis changdeensis. The sequence goes on from NZ_CP074133.1 coordinate 5,645,016, forward strand.
AGGGCCAGGCCGGAGACGGCGTCGGGGGCCAGCGGGAGCGCGGCCGTCAGCAGGGCCGTGGCGGGGGCTCCCAGGAGGATCACCCGGCGCGGTCCGTAGCGGTCGGCGGCCGGCCCCCAGGCGAGGAAGCCGGCGGCGTAGGCGACGGCGAACGCGGTCACCGCCCAGGCCGCGGTGGAGCGGTCCGTGTCCCAGTCGGCGGCGACGGGTCCCAGGACGGGGAGGACCGCGTAGAGCTGGCCGACGACCAGGACGCCGGTGACGGCCAGGGCCGGGACGGCGAGGGGGTGCGCGGACGCTCCCGGGCCCCGGGCGGTCCTGTCGGTGGTCTGTGGTGAGGGCATGGCACCATCATTAAAAACCAACTGGTTGGTTGTCAACAGTCGAGAAACCAACCGGTTGGTGGTGGCCTACGATCGGGGGATGCGCAACGCCGACCGCACCGAGAACACCCGCGCCCTCCTCCTCCGGGCGGCGCGCGAGGAATTCGCCGCACACGGCATCGCCGGGGCCCGGGTGGACCGGATCGCCGAGCGCGCCGGGGTCAACAAGCAGCGCATCTACGCCCACTTCGGCGACAAGGAGCAGCTCTTCCGCCACGTGGTCGCGGACGCCCTGGACGAGCTCTCCCGGGCCGTGACCCTCACCGACGACGCCGACCCCGGCGAGTACGTCGCGCGCGTCTTCGACTACCACCGAGCCCGCCCCGAACTGCTGCGCCTCTTCCTCTGGGAGGCCCTGCACTACGGGGACTCGCCCCTGCCCGGCGAGGAGGAGCGCGCCCGCCTCTACGACGCCAAGACCGCCTCCCTCTCCGAGGCCCTGGGCGGCGGGGTGCCCGAGGCCGAGGTGCGGCTGATCCTGCTGACCCTCATCGGCATGGCCGCGTGGCCGCAGATCACCCCGCAGCTGGCCCGCCTGGTGCTCGGCGGGGGCGGCTCCGGGCCCGACCCGGAGCGGCTGCGGGACCACCTGGTGCGGTTCACCCGCGACGCGGTCTCCGCACCCCGGAACGACCCGCCGGACGCCCCCTAGCGCCCCGGGAGCGCGGCGACCGTGCCCGTGCGGGCGCTGCGCCGGGCGGCCTCGATGACCTCCAGGCCGTGGATCACCTCGTGCGGGTCCACCGGCAGCGGCTCGCCCTCCCCCACCGCGTCGCGCACGCCCGCGTAGAACTCGGGGTAGGCGCCCCGGGCCGAGGGCACCCGCCGGGTGGACCCGTCCACGCCCAGCAGCCCCCAGGCCGACTCGGGCAGCACCCCCCAGTCCTCGGCGGTCGGGCTCTCCCCCGCGAGCAGGCGCGCCTCCTGCCCGTCCATGCCGTGGCTGGTGAACGCCCCCGCGTCGCCCAGCACCCGGAAGCGCGGGCCGGCCTGGGCGGTGAGCGCGCCCATCCACAGCTGGGAGCGGGTGCCCCGGGCGTGGTGCAGCGACAGGAAGACGTCGTCGTCGGCCTGCACACCCTCGCGCAGGGTGTCCACCTCGGCGTAGACCGACGAGACCGGCCCGAACAGGTTCACCGCCTGGTCGATCAGGTGCGGGCCCAGGTCGTAGAGCAGCCCCGCGCCGTTCTCCACCGCGCCGCTCTCGCGCCAGGTGCCCTTGGCCCGCGGCCGCCAGCGCTCGAACCGGGACTCGAACCGGTGCACCCGGCCCAGCACGCCCTCCTCCACCAGGTTCCACAGGGTCAGGAAGTCCGCGTCCCACCGGCGGTTCTGGTACACCGTGAGCACCCGGCCCAGCTTCTCGGCCAGGTCGGTGAGCTCGCGGGCCTGTCCCGCGGTGAGCGCGAACGGCTTGTCCACCACCACGGACATGCCCGCCTCCAGCGCCGCCCGGGCCAGCGGGGCGTGGGTGTCGTTGGGGGTGGTGACGACGGCGATCTCGTAGCGCCCGGCGTCGGCCCACAGGTCGGCGACGGTCGGGTACACGGTGGCGTCCGGGTGGCGTTCGCGGACCGTGCGGGCGCGCTCGGGGTTCCCGGTCACCACGGCGGACAGGCGCAGTCCGGGGACCGCCTCGATGACCGGGGCGTGGAAGACCTCACCCCCCTTGCCGTAGCCGATGAGGGCGACGTGCAGCTCGGGGCCGTCATGCTCGGGGACCTGCGGTGCGTTGGACATGTCCCCAATTTACGGCGCGGTGGCCCGGGCGCGGGAGCGCGCGGGCCCGGTGTGCCGCGCACCCGGCGGAACGTCGGGTCATGGGCGGTGACCAGGGCGTTTCGGCATCGTTACGAAAGTATTTGCGGATTTTGTAGACATTTTCATGCAATGCGGATTGCATCATGTTTCAACGTGCCCCGAGTCACATGTCCCCTCGCACAAGGGAGAACCATGCCGAGAACAGAATCCGGGAACCGCCGTCACCTGGCGCTGGTCGCCGCGGCGGGGAGCGCCGTCCTCCTCGCCACGGGCTGCTCCTACCTGAGCGGTGAAGGCGGCGGGGGCGGTACGGACGCCGCCGACGTCGACTGCGCCCCCTTCGAGGCGTGGTCGGACGTGGAGGGGACCGTCAGCATCTACTCCTCCATCCGCGACGAGGAGGCCGAGCGGATGGACCGCTCCTGGGCCGACTTCGAAGCGTGCACCGGCATCGACATCCAGCACGAGGGCAGCGGCGAGTTCGAGGCCCAGCTGCCCATCCGCCTGGAGGGCGGCAACGCCCCCGACCTCGCCCTCATCCCCCAGCCCGGCCTGCTCCAGCGGGTCGTCGACGACGGCTACGCGGTGCCCGTCGCCGACGGGGTCCGCGCCAACGCCGAGGAGGGCTGGGGCGAGGACTGGCTCGGCTACGCCACCTTCGACGGCGAGCTGTACGGCACCCCCTACGGCGCCAACATGAAGTCGATGGTCTGGTACTCGCCGACCTACTTCGCCGACAACGACTACGAGGTCCCCCAGACCTGGGACGAGATGATCGAGCTCAGCGACACGATCGCCGAGTCCGGCACCAAGCCCTGGTGCGTGGGCTTCGAGTCCGGCGACGCCACCGGCTGGCCCGGCACCGACTGGATCGAGAACGCGCTGCTGCGCAGCGCCGGGACCGACGTCTACAACCAGTGGGTCTCCCACGAGATCCCCTTCGACGACCCGCAGGTCGCCGAGGCGTTCGAGCTGGCCGGCGACATCGTCCGCAACCCCGACTACGTCAACGGCACCTTCGGCGAGGTGGAGAGCATCGCCGTCACCTCCTTCCAGGAGGCCGGGCTGCCGCTGCTCGACGGCGGCTGCGCCATGTACCTGATGGGGTCGTTCTACTCCGCGCAGTTCGAGGAGGGCGTGACCGTCGCCGAGGACGGCGACGTGTACGGCTTCGTCATGCCGCCGATGGAGGCGGGCGCCGAGGTCCCGGTCATGGGCGGCGGCGAGTTCGCCGTGCCCTTCGCCGACCGCCCCGAGGTCGCCGCGGTCCACGAGTACCTGTCCACCCCCGAGTACGCCAACAGCCGCGCCTCCCAGGGCGCCTGGGTGTCGGCCAACCGGAACATGGACCCGACCGTGATCGAGGACCCGGCCTCGCAGTTCGCCGCCGAGGTGCTGCTGTCCCCCGACACCGTCTTCCACTTCGACGGCAGTGACGCGATGCCCTCCTCCGTGGGCACCAACGTGTTCTGGAACGGCATGGTCGACTGGGTCACCGGCACCTCCACCGGGGACGTCCTGGAGACCATCGAGTCCGCCTGGCCGTAACGGACCCGGGGGACGGCGGCCCCGCCGCCGTCCCCTCCGCCCTTCCCACCCCTCCCTCCCTCTCCCCGAGATCACAAGGGGCCCCACCCATGGAGTTCTCGTTCCTGGACGAGCTTCCCAAGATCGTGTGGATGCTCATCGGGATCGCCGCCTTCCTCGGCGTCATCGGCCTGCTGCTGCTCCTCGTCGACGTGCCCCGCACCCGGCGCGACCGGTGGCAGGCGGTCCTCTTCCTCTCCCCGGCACTGCTCCTGCTGGCGGGCGGGCTCGTCTACCCCGTCCTGCGCACCACCTACCTGTCCTTCCACGACCGCTCCGGCGACGAGTTCGTGGGGTTGGCCAACTACATCTGGATGTTCCAGCGCCCGGAGATCCTCCAGGTGCTGTGGAACACCCTGCTGTGGGTGGCGTTCGCACCGCTGCTCGCCACCGCGATCGGCCTGGTCTACGCGGTGCTGGTCGACCGGTCCCGGTTCGAGCCGGTCGCCAAGTCCCTGGTGTTCATGCCGATGGCGATCTCGTTCGTCGGCGCGAGCATCATCTGGCGGTTCGTGTACGCCTACCGGCCCGCCGACCAGGAGCAGTACGGCCTGTTCAACCAGATCGTCGTGTGGTTCGGCGGCGAGCCGCGGCTGTGGCTGCTGGAGCAGCCGCTGAACACGTTCCTGCTGATCCTGGTGCTCATCTGGGTGCAGGCCGGGTTCGCGATGGTCGTGCTGTCGGCGGCGATCAAGGCCATCCCCGCCGAGATCGTCGAGGCCGCGCGCATCGACGGCGCCGGCCCCTTCCAGCTGTTCCGGAGCATCACCCTGCCGTCGGTGTGGCCGACCCTCCTGGTCGTGCTCATCACCATCACCGTGCAGACCCTGAAGGTGTTCGACATCGTCCGCACCATGACCGGCGGCAACTACGGCACCAGCGTGATCGCCAACGAGATGTACAGCCAGGCGTTCTCCCAGGGCCAGACCGGCCAGGGGTCGGCCCTGGCGGTGTTCCTGTTCGTCCTGGTCATCCCGCTGGTGGCCCTGCAGATCCGGCGCACCCGCAAGGCGAGGGAGCTGTCATGACCTCCACCCCCACCATCCCCGACGTCCGCGACGCGGGCCCGGCCGCCCGGGTGCGGCGCAGGCTCAGCGGGTCGGCGGCGAGCCTGGCGGCCCTGGTCATCGCCGTGCTGTGGACGGTGCCCACCGCGGGGCTGTTCATCTCCTCGTTCCGCCCCGCCGACCAGATCCGCACCACCGGCTGGTGGACGTTCTTCTCCTCGCCCCAGGTGACCCTGGACAACTACCGGGACGTGCTGTTCGGCTCCGCCAGCGACGGCCGGCTGGCCAGCCACTTCGTCAACTCTCTGGTGATCACGCTGCCCTCGACGGTGTTCGTGCTGGGCCTGGCGGCGCTGGCTGCGTACGCGCTGGCCTGGATCGACTTCCGCGGACGCGACTGGGTGTTCCTCGGGATCTTCGCGCTCCAGATCGTGCCCCTGCAGATGGCGCTGGTGCCGCTGCTGCGCTTCTTCTCGCAGGGCGTCACCGTCGGCGGCGTCCAGGTGCTGCCCGCCTGGGAGCTGACCGGGGCGATGGCGTTCACCAACGTGTGGGTGGCGCATACGGTCTTCGGCCTGCCGCTGGGCGTGTTCCTGCTGCACAACTTCATCTCGCAGCTGCCCAGGACCCTGTTCGAGGCGGCCCGGGTGGACGGCGCCGGGCACGGCCGCATCTTCCTGCGGATCGTGCTGCCGCTCATCACCCCGGCCCTGGTGTCGCTGGGCATCTTCCAGTTCCTGTGGGTGTGGAACGACCTGCTGGTGGCGCTGATCTTCACCGGCGGCGACACCGCCACCGCCCCGCTCACCGTGCGCCTGGCCGAGCTGGCGGGCACCCGCGGCGAGGCCTGGCACCGGCTGACCGCGGGCGCGTTCGTGTCGATGGTCGTGCCGCTGCTGGTGTTCTTCCTCCTCCAGCGCCACTTCGTCCGCGGCCTCCTGGCGGGCAGCGTCAAGGGATAGGGCGACCCGCTCCGCGTCCCGCGCCGCCCTCGCTATCCCCGGAGGGCGGCGCGGGCCGCTTCCAGGGCGGTGGTGCGGTAGGCGGCGCCGAACAGGCACACGTGGACCAGCAGCGGGTACAGCTGGTGCAGGGCCACCCGGGAGCGCCAGCCCGCCGCCAGCGGCGCCACCTCGTTGTAGGCGTCGCGCACCCGCTCCAGGTGGGGCAGGCCGAACAGGGTGAGCATGGCCAGGTCCGCCTCCCGGTGCCCGCCGTGGGCGGCCGGGTCGATGAGCACGGCGTCCCGGGCGCGCCACAGCACGTTGCCGTTCCACAGGTCGCCGTGGACGCGCGCGGGCGGCTCGGGCTCCCCCGCCAGGTCGGCGACCCGGTCCACCACCTTCTCCACGGTGCGCCCGTCGGACGGGGTGAGCCCGCCCTGGTCGACGGCCCGGCGCAGGCAGGGGCGCAGCCGCTGCTCGGCGTAGAAGGTCGGCCAGTGCCGGGACGGCGTGTTGTCCGCCGGCAGGGGCCCGACGTAGCCGGGCCAGTCGGCGCCGAAGTGGTCCGCCCCGGTCAGGTGCAGCCCGGCCAGCCGGCGGCCCAGGCGCTCGGCGGCGCCCGGCGTGGGGTCGTCCTCCGCCACCCAGGGCAGGACCAGGATGCGCTCGTCCCAGGCGACCGGCTGCAGCACCGGCGACCCGAAGGCGCGGCCCAGCCACTCCAGGCCGCGGGCCTCGGAGGTGAGCACCGCGCTGGGCGCGGCGTTGCGCGGCAGCGACTTCACGAACAGGCGGGTGCCGTCCTCCAGCTCCGCGTAGGAGATGTCCCAGTCATGGCTGCGCTGGGCCCGCGCGGCCCGGCGCACCGGACGGCCCAGCAGGACGGTGAGCCGCTCCGCCATGGTCCCCTTGACCGGATCCCGGCGCCGGCCCTCACCGCCCCCCGCGGCGCACACCGGTCCCTCCTCCACCCGGCCTCCGCTACCGCTGCTTGAGCAGCGCGGTGAGTTCGCCGGTCAGGCCCTTGGCCGCGGCCTCCACCATGTTGAGGACGGCGGTGAACCCGTCGTCGCCGCCGTAGTAGGGGTCGGGCACCTCGGGGTTGGGGCCCGTCCCCGGGGCGAAGGAGCGGAACAGGCGCAGCCGGGACGGGTCGAAGCCGTACTCGGCCCCGTACCGGTCGACGATGCGGCGCAGGTCGCCGAGGTTGTCCAGGTCCATGGCCAGCAGCAGGTCGAGCCCGGCCAGGTCGGCCGGGTCGAACTGCCGGGCGGTGTGGTCGGTGAGGTACCCGTGCACGCGCAGGGTGGAGGCGGCCCGGGGGTCCATGGCCCCGCCCACGTGCCAGTCGCCGGTACCGGTGCTGTCCACCTCGACGAGGCCGCTCAGCCCGGCCCGTTCCAGGTCGGCGGCCAGCACCTTGGCGGCCATCGGCGAGCGGCAGATGTTGCCCAGGCAGACCACGCCGACACGGTAGGGACCGTCGGGGTGGCGGGGTTCCGGCAGGCTCATACCTCTTACCGTAACGAAAAACCGGCGCGGCCACCCGCTCTGCGGCGGGCGCGTTCGCCGCGGTCCGGTAACGCCGTCTACCCCTTGGGCAGGCGCACCACGGTGACGAAGAAGTCGTCGATCTGGCGCACGACCTTGATGAACTGGTCGAAGTCCACCGGCTTGGGCACGTAGGCGTTGGCGTGCAGGCGGTAGCTGCGCAGCACGTCCTCCTCCGCCTCGGAGGTGGTGAGCACGACGACGGGGATGTGCGCGAGCTCCTCGTCGTTCTTGACCTCCTGGAGGACCTCCCGCCCGTCCTTGCGGGGCAGGTTGAGGTCGAGCAGGATCAGGTGCGGCCGCGGGGCCTGGGCGTACTCGCCCTCCCGGCGCAGGAAGCGCAGGGCCTCGACGCCGTCGGAGACCACGTGCAGGCGGTTGCCCAGCTTGTGTTCCTCGAACGCCTCCTTGGTCATGAGGACGTCGCCCGGGTCGTCCTCGACCAGCAGCACCTCGATGGGATGCACCAACATGACCTCGCTCAAGCCTCAGAACCCCTGTCAGGGTCCGCCCCGTCGTCGGGGGGAACCGTACCGCCATCGGACACCGGCGCGGTGGAGGTCGCCCCGGGGGAATCACCCCCGGACGCGTCCGCCTCCGGTCCGCCCCGACCCGTGGACCACCGTGCGGCCGTCGGTGCCGGGGCCGCCGGGGCGGTCTCGGCCTCCTGAACCCCGTCGTCGGCGAGCGCCTCCCGGGCGGCGGGTGCGCCGTCCGCTTCCGCGGTCTCCTCCTGCCCGGGGTCGACGGGCAGAGACCAGCATATGCGCGTTCCGGTACGGGGGGCCTCCCCCTCACCGGAGGTTTCCGATCCGTGCGAGGTGTCCAGCCAGATCCGGCCGCCGTGGAACTCGACGATCTTCTTGCACATCGCCAGGCCGATCCCGGTTCCCGTGTACTTCTCCCTGGTATGCAACCGCTGGAAGATCACGAAGATGCGCTCGGCGTACTGCGGTTCGATCCCGATTCCGTTGTCCTGGCAGCAGAAGATCCACTCGTCGCCCCGGCGCTCGACGCCGATGCGGACGCGCGGGTCCTCCTCGCCGCGGAACTTGACGGCGTTGCCCACCAGGTTGAAGAACACCTGGGTGAGCAGGGTGCGGTCGCCCTGGACGGTGGGCAGGCCGTCCCAGACCACCTCGGCGCCGGTCTCCTCCAGGCGGGTGGACAGGCTGCTGAGGGCGTCGTCGAGGGCGGCGTCGAGGTCGACCGCGGCGAAGTTCTTGGTGCGGCCGACCCGGGAGAAGGCGAGCAGGTCGTTGATGAGGGTCTGCATGCGCTTGGCGCCCTCGACCGCGAAGTCGATGTAGGAGTCGGCGCGTTCGTCGAGCTGCCCGTGGTAGCGGCGCTGGAGCAGCTGGCAGAAGCTGGCGACCTTGCGCAGGGGCTCCTGGAGGTCGTGCGAGGCGACGTAGGCGAACTGCTCCAGTTCGAGGTTGGAGCGGCGCAGCTCCTCGGCCTGGTGCTCCAGCAGGGCCGACTGCTCCTGGAGCTTGCGCCGGGCGGAGGCGACCTCGTCCAGGTCCTGGACGATGCGCTCGCGCATGGCGTCCACGTCCCGGCCCAGGCGGACGATCTCGGGTGGGCCGTGCAGGGAGATGCGGTGGGCGTAGTAGCCCTCCGACACCTGGCGCATGTGCCCGGCCAGCTCCTCCAGGGGGCGCAGCACCCACTGCTGGAGCATCACCCACAGGAACACCGACAGGAACACCACGACCAGGCCGACCAGCACCAGCAGGGCGACGACCTGCTGGGTGGCCAGGGTCAGGCCGCTGCGGGCCTCCTCGATCTCGTTCTGGAGGTTGCGCAGGGCGGCCTCGCTGGAGCGGGTGAGCTCCAGGTAGAGGACGCGGCCGCGGCGCAGGTCGTCCGGGCTGGGCTCCTGCCCGTTGCCGACCTGCTCCAGGGTGGGCTCGGCGAACTCGTCGGTCCAGATCTCCCCGGCGCGCAGCAGGGCGTCGATGTTCGACGCCAGGACCGGGTCCTCCTCGCGGCGGCTGTCGGCCAGCTCGCGCAGCAGCGCCCGCTCCTCGGTGATCTTGAGGCGGGCGTCGATGTAGGGCTGGAGGAACTCGCGCTCCTCGGTGAGGATGTAGCCCCGCAGGGCGTGGTCCTGGGTCAGGTAGGCGGAGCGGAGCTGCTCGACCGAGCCGACGGCCGGGGTGAGCTCGTCGACCTGGAGGGCCAGGGAGTCGCGGGCGCTGAAGGCGGCCAGGGTGATGATCGAGACGGCGACCACCAGGACGACCGCCACCACGGTCAGCAGGCTGGTCACCCGGCGGCGCAGGCTCCACGACTCGTGGGGCACGGCCGGCCGGCCCCGGTCTCCGTTGACGAAGTGGACGCCGCCGACGGAGGGGGTCGGGGGCGCGCCGGTGTCCGGGCGGGCCTCGGCTCCGTCGGTGTCGGTCGCCATGGCCGTCCCCTCCCCGGGAGGTGTCACTCCCGGTCTCCGTTGTTCTCCCCGTGGTCGTCGTGGGTGATGAGGAGCATCGCCACGTCGTCCTGGAGCGGTCCCCCGTTGCTGCGTTCGGCCTCGTCCACCACGTGCTCGGGCAGGCGGGCCAGGGAGACGCCCTGTTCCAGGATGCCGGTGACCAGCCGGCGCAGGCCCGCGACCTCCAGGCGCGCGGGCGGTTCCCCGTCGTAGGCGTCGACCAGGCCGTCCGTGTACATCAGCAGGCTGGAGCCGCGCGGCAGGCGGACCTCGTCGACGTCGGCGTCCTCCACCGGGAAGACGCCGAGCGGGGGCTGGGGGGTGACCGGGGTCTCCGCCACGGAGGTGTCCCGGACGATCATGGGCGGCGGGTGGCCCAGCACGCGCAGCCGGACCCGGTCGTCGCCGGTGTCCATGCTCGCCATGCACAGGGTCGCGTACATCTCCTCCTGGGCCCGCTCGCTGACGAGGATGGCCTCCAGGTTGGGCAGCACCGTGGACTCGGCGACCCCGGCCATGATGAGCGTCCGCCAGGCGATGCGCAGGCTGACGCCCAGCGCGGCCTCGTCGGGGCCGTGGCCGCTGACGTCGCCGATGATGACGTGGGTGGTGCCGTCCTTCTCGACCGCGTCGTAGAAGTCGCCGCCGACGATGGCGCGCTTGCGGCCGGGCCGGTAGTAGGTGCGGTGGCTGAGCGGCGAGCGCTGGAGCAGCACCTGGGGCAGCAGGCCGCGTTCCAGGCGCATGTTCTCGCGGGCGCGCAGGCGGGCCTCGCGGAGCTGGTGGGCGTTCTCGTCGGCGCGGCGGCGCTCCAGGGAGTAGCGCAGGCTGCGGCCCAGCAGGGAGCCGTCGACCTGGCCCTTGACGAGGTAGTCCTGGGCTCCGGCGGAGACGGCGGCGACGCCCTCGTGCTCGTCGTCCAGGCCGGTGAGGACCACGACGGCCGCCGAGGGCGCGCTCTGGAGGACCTCGCGGAGCAGGTCCAGGCCGTGCGCGTCGGGCAGGTTGAGGTCGAGCAGGACGCAGCCGCGGAAGCCCTTGAGGTGGTCCCGGGCCTCCTCGAGGGTGGCGACCCACGTGATCCGGGTGGTGAGCGCTGTCTCGGCGAGCAGTTCCTCGGCCAGGAAGGCGTCGCCCGCATCGTCCTCGATCAGCAGGACGTCAACCGATTCGACGGCAGCCTCCACCCGTTCGTTCAGGACGGCGTCGCCCAGGGCGGCGCGGCCGTCGGCGGCCACGCCGTCAGCGGGGGCGGTGTGCGCCGTCCCCGTGCCGATCACCGTCGTGGGATCGTGCCCTGTTCTCCTGGTATCCACTCATCGCCTTCGGTCTGACGGTCCGCGGGCGCTCGCCGTCGCGCCGCGTGGGCCCGAGACGGACACCCCGGGGCGGTTCGGACCGCATGGCTCCCCAAAAGATAAACGCCCCGGGGACCTGTTGACCAGCAGGCGTGGGGGAGACACATCCGACGGATTCGCGGGGAACCCCGTCGTCGGAGGGGGTCGGCGGGCCGGAACCGGCTGGGGGCCGGGGTTTTGCGCGGGGCCGCCGGGGGCGGTCCGCGGGCGCGTGCAGGGGCATGTGCACGGGGGCGGCGCTTGTGAGGCCGCACACAGGCTAAGCGACACCGCCCGTGTTTTTTATGACAGCCTGTCGTATCCTCCTTGAAGGAAGGCTCACCTAAATGACATCATGTCATCAAAGGCACCGATCGAGGAAGTACGGAGAACGCGGATGAGCGTCACGGCCGAAGCCCCCTCCACGGCCCCCGACTCGGAGCTGTTCTCCGAGCGGCTCAAGGCGGCCACCTGGAGCGCCCACCAGGCCGCCGAGGACCACGGGTTCACCCAGGCCCTGATGTCCGGCACCCTCCCCGTGGCCGGGTACACCGCGATGGTCGCCCAGCACTACTTCGCCTACGTCGCGCTGGAGGAGGTCGGCCGCGCCCTGGCCGGCGACCCCCTGGCCGGCCGGTTCCACTACCCCGAACTGGAGCGCGTGCCCGCGCTCGTGACCGACCTGGAGCACCTGCTCGGCCCCGACTGGCGCGCGCGGATCGAGCCGACCCCCGCCACCCGCACCTACGTGGCGCGCATCGAGCAGATGACCGACCACCCCGAGGGCTTCATCGCCCACCACTACACCCGGTACATGGGCGACGTCTCCGGCGGCCAGTTCATCCGCCGCACCGCCGCCGGGGCCTACGGGCTCACCGACGGGGCCGGGGTCGCCTTCTACGTGTTCGACCGCCTGGGCAGCCTGCCCCGGTTCCGCGCGGGCTACCGCGAGCGGCTGGACTCCCTGGAGATGGACGCCGCCACCGCCGACCGGCTCATCGCCGAGACCCGCCTGGCCTACCAGCTCAACACGGAGGTGTTCGCCGACCTGGGCCGGCTGCACACCGCCCGCTGACAGCCACGGCGCCCCGGGCGCGCGCCCCCGGGAGGACACCGCGGAAGAGGCCGGACCGTGCGGTCCGGCCCCTTCGGCGTGCCACCATAGAGGAATGCCCAAGATCACGGCGCCCACCATCGCCGCCCACCGTGCCCGCACACGGGAGCGCATCATGGAGGCTGTCGACGAGCTCATCCGCTCGCAGGGGATCGACCGCGTCTCCATGACCGACGTCGCCAACGCCGCGGGCATCACCCGCACCGCGCTCTACAACTACTTCCCGGACAAGCCCACCCTGCTGCTGGCGTTCACCGAGGAGGTGAACAACCGCTTCGTGGAGGACTACCGGCGCGAGCTGCCCTCGGGGGTCTCCGCGGCCCGGCGGCTGTCGGCGTTCGTCCGCCTCCAGCTCCAGGGCATCATGGCGCACCCGCACCCGCCCGCGGCCGAACTCGGCGCCAGCCTGGGCCCGCAGGCCTACCAGGCGCTGGCCGCCCACGTCGCCCCGATGCAGAGCCTGCTCACCGAGATCCTGGAGGAGGGGATCGCGGACGGCGAGTTCGACGCGATGCCCCCCGAGGCGGTCGCCCGGCTGACCCTGTCGATGGTCGGCTCCCAGCGGATCCCCCTGGTGAGCGGCGAGATCGATCCGGAGGAGACGCACGCCCTGGTCACCCGGTTCGTGCTGCGCGCCCTGGGTGTGGAGACCGAAACCGTGGACACCATCGTCCCCAACCGGACCGCGACGGAGACCGTCGGCGACGACGCATGAGCGGCGGGTGATAACGGACCGCCCGTAACGGGCGCTCCGGTGGCGATCGGGTGATACCGAGTCGAGAACCGCGGCCCGGATCCGGTAGGAATCATGACCCCGGACCCGAGTCGTGAAGGTTCACCCCCGCCGTGTCTCTCGTGCTGCTGGCGATCGGCGCCGTGCTGGTGCTGGTCGCGATGTCCAACAGGCTGCCCCGCTACGTCCCGCCCCGCCCCGTGCGCGCCCCCGCCCGCGGCGGGTCCGCCACGCGCACCGCCACACGGGCCCCGGCGCGGTCCGCCGGCCCCCGGCTGCGGCTGGTCCCGGCCCGCCTCACCGAACAGGGCCGCGCCCTGCTCACCGCCCTGGGCGGCAGCGCGATGATCGTCGCGTTCTTCCTCGCCCTCTCCGGCTACTAGGCGCGCCCCGGGTCGCCCCTCGCCGCGCCGCCTGCGCTCGGACGGCCGCCCCTCGGGGCCGACCCGCGCCGGTCGTCTCGCGAGGGACCGCCTCGCGGCCGCCCGTGCCCGTTCGGCGCGTGCGCCGAACCGCACGAGAGCACCCACCGAACACACCCCGGGCCGCGCCGCGCGGGCGCTCGGCCGGGCCCGCCCCTAGCGGCGGCGCAGGCGGCGGCCCAGGCCGGCCAGCAGTCCGCCGGCCGCCAGGCCGCCGGCCACCGCGGCGGCCGCCGCGAGGCGGCGGCGCGCCCGCGCGTCCCGGTGCGCCGCCATCTCCGCGATCGCCCGGTCCGAGGGGCCGAACGCCCCGCCGCACAGGAAGGGGTCCAGCTCCAGGGGGCGCCAGCGCGCGCCCGGCCACGGGCGCGGGACGAACAGGTCCGGCGGGGTGGAGGTGCGCGGCTTCCAGCGCACGGCCTCCGCGGGCGCGCCCGAGGGCACCGGGACCCTGCGGCGCAGCGGGACCGCGACCGGCTCGGGCTCGGCACCGTGGTAGCGCAGCTCACCCGGGGCGTTGGCGATCATCTCCACCAGCAGGCGGGCGCAGGCGCGGGCGTCGCCCAGGGCGGTGTGCTGCCCGGTCGGCCACACGCCGCTGAGCGCGTGCGAGGCCTTGGGCAGCGAGTAGCGCTCCAGCCTGACCTGCGCGCGCAGGGCCCGCAGCGTGCACAGCCCCGGCAGCCCCTCGGGCAGGCCGACGGGGACCAGCTCCGAGGCCAGGAAGCGCTGCTCGAAGTCGAGGTTGTGGCCCACCACCACCGCGCCCGAGAGCAGCCGGACCAGTTCCGGCACCACCTCGTCGACGGACGGGGCGCCGATGACGTCGCCGTCGCCGATGCCGTGGAACTCACGGCCGGCCACGTCCGCGCGCGGGTCCACCAGGGTGGTGGACTCCCGCAGCAGGGTGCCGTCGCCGCGTACCCGCACCACGGCGATCTCGACGATGCGGGCGCCCGTGCGCGGGTCCAGGCCGGTGGTCTCGGTGTCGAGCACCGCGTACTCCAGGTCCGCCGCCCGGATGCCGCCCCTGCGCCGGGTCAGCGTCCCCATCCGCAGCGTTCCCATGCCCGTCCCTCCGTTGAAAACCACCGGCTCCACGGCCATGACCCTACTCCCCGGCGCCGACGGCCCGGCCCGCGGTGCTTCCGCGCTCCCGGTGGAAACGGAAGAAAGAGGCCCGGGGTAACGTTCTGACGCATGTCCGTACACCCCCGGACACTCCACGCACCCCTCGACGATGAGGAGACCCGTATGACCAGAACCCCGCTGCCCGAGTACGTGCCCCTCGCCGAGGTGACCCGTTCCGGGATGCGCGAGAGCGTGCACTACGGGGCGGTCGTCGGTCTGTCCGCCGACGGGCGCATCGCCCACGCGCGCGGACCGGTGCACCAGCCGATGTTCCCCCGCTCCTCCGCCAAGCCGTTCCAGGCCGTGGCGATGCTGCGCGCCGGCGCCCCGCTGTCCGGGCCCTCCCTGGCGATCGCGGCGGGCAGCCACGGCGGCGAGCCCCTGCACGAGGAGCGCGCCCGGCTGATCCTCGCCGAGGCGGGGCTCACCCCCGACGCGCTGCGCTGTCCGCCCGACATCCCCGGCGGCTCCGAGGCCCGCCGCGAGTTCGTCCGCTCCGGCCGCGAGCCCGAGCGCCTCCTGATGAACTGCTCGGGCAAGCACGCGGGCATGCTCGCCGCCTGCGTCGCGCGGGGGTGGACCACCGGGGACTACCTCGACCCGGGGCACCCCCTCCAGGTGCTCGTCCGCGAGACCACCGAGGACCTGTGCGACGAGGAGGTCGCCCACACCGCCGTCGACGGCTGCGGGGCGCCCCAGCTGGCCGTCTCCCTGGCGGGCCTGGCCCGGGGGCTGTGGCGGATGCGCACCGCGCCCGAGGGGTCGCCCGAGCGCGCGGTCCTCGCGGCCATGAGCGCCCACCCCGAGTACGTGTCCGGCACCGGCCGGGTGGACACCGACCTGATGACCCGCATGCCCGGCCTGGTGTCCAAGATCGGCGCCGACGGGGTGCTGGTCCTGTCCGCGCCCTCCGGGGAGGCCGTCGCCGTCAAGATCAGCGACGGGGACGCCGCGGAGCGGGCGCGTACGCTGGTCGCACTCGACGCCCTGCGCTCCCTGGGCGTGGACGTCTCCCCCGTCCGGGACCGGCTGCGGGTGGACGTCTACGGCGGCGGCGCGCCCGTCGGCGAGGTCCGTCCGCTCTGATCGGAGGCACAGTGCGAAACATCGTCATCGTCGGCGCCGGGATGGCGGGGCTGCACACCGCGGCGGCCCTGCGCGAACGCGGTTTCGAGGGCCGTGTCACCCTCATCGGCGAGGAGCCCCACCGGCCCTACTCCCGGCCGCCGCTCTCCAAGGAGGCGCTGACCGGGGTGGGCCTGGACCCGGGTCCCCTGGCGGGCCACCGGGCGCTGCGGCTGCTGGAGGACGCCGAGGTCGACGCCCTGGACCTGGACTTCCGCCCGGGCACCCGGGCGCTCGGCCTGGACACCGCCTCCCGCACGGTGAAGCTCGACGACGGCGACGTCCCCTACGACGGCCTGGTGGTCGCGACGGGCGCCCGGGCGCGCCGCCCGGACACCGGCCTGGCGGGGGTGCACGTGCTGCGCACCCTGGAGGACGCCGAGGCGGTGCGCGCGGGGATCGCCGAGCACGGGCGCCTGGTGGTCGTGGGCGCCGGGTTCGTCGGCGCCGAGGTGGCGGCGAGCGCCCGCGCCCTGGGCGCCGAGGTCACCCTGGTGGAGGCGGCCCCCACACCGCTGACCAGGGTGGTCGACCCGCGGCTGGGAACGGTGCTGACCGACCTGCACCGGGAGAACGGCGTGGACGTGCGCCTGGGCGTCGGGGTCGACGCCTACGAGGGCTCCGGGCGGGTCGAGCGCGTGCGGCTCGCCGACGGGGAGGCCGTCGAGGCGCCCCTGGTGGTGGCCGGCATCGGCGTGGACCTCAACACCGAGTGGCTCCAGGGGGCGCTCGACCTCATGCCCGACGGGTCGGTGCGCTGCGACGAGTACTCGGCGGCGTCCGCCCCCGGCGTGTACGCGGTCGGCGACCTCGCGAACTGGCCGCACCCCCGCTACGGCGGGCGCATCCGCCTGGAGCACTGGACCAACGCCGGGGAGCAGGCCGCGGCGGCCGCGCACAACCTGCTCGCCGCCCCGCGGGAGCGCAGGCCCTTCACTCCGGTGCCCTACTTCTGGTCGGACCAATACAAAATGAAGATCCAGCTGCTGGGACAGGGCGCCCCGGCCGATGAGGTCGCCGTCGTCCACGGGTCCGTGCAGGACCGTAAGTTCGTGGCGTTCCTCGGCCGGGGCGGCATACTGACGGGCGTCCTGGGGCTGCGGTCCACCCCGCGCACCATGCGGTACCGGGGGCTGCTGGAGCGGCCGACCACCTGGGAGGACGCCCTGGCGGCGGTCAGTCCGCGACCGTGATGGCCCGCTTGGGGCACAGCTTCTCGGCCTGGCGGACCCGGTCGTGGAGCGCGGCGGGCGGCTCCTCGGTGAGCAGGTACAGGAAGTCGTCGTCCCTGACCTCGAAGACCTCGGGGGCGACGCCCATGCACAGGGCGTTGCTCTCGCACAGGTCGTAGTCGACCTCGACTCGCATGGTGTGACTCCTCGCGCGGATGGAAGTGTCCTACCGCACACTACGCCGGTGCCTCCGTGAACCGGCGGGCGAGGCCGGGAGTCCCACGCTGTACGGGGATCCCCCCGTCCAGCGTCCGAGCCGAGGGACACCATGGCAGTTCCCGAAACCCCGCACACCCACCACCCCCCGCACCCGCCGTACCTCCCGCCGGCCTACCGGCCCAGGCCGGTGCTGCCCAGGGCGCCGGGCTGGCTGCTCATCGCGGTCCTGGCGGTGGGAACGTTCTCCTCGCTGTTCGCCTCCCTGGCCCGCCCGGGCCTGGGGCTGGTGCTCACCGGGCTCCTGGCGGGGCTGACCGCCCTGGTCGCGCTCCTGGTCCGTCCGGCCATCCCGGAGGCCCCCGCGGCGGCCGGGGACGAGGACGGGGACGGCCCGGAGGAGGACCGGCGGGAAGCGGAGGCGGACGGGGGAAGGGCGGACGCCGACCCGGATCCCGGTCCCGACGACCGCCACGACGCCGCGGACGGGGACCGTGAGGCCCCCGGCACACCCGCCGCCGAGGACACCGAAAACGCCGAAGCCACCGAGGACACCGAGGACACCGAGGCCCCCGAGGGCGGGGACGCCGACGGGGCCCCGGACACGGACGGGCGGGAGCCCGCCCGGAGCTCCCCGGCCGACACCGACGCCTCGGCCCCCGCCGCCTGGAACGGCTGGGAGCCCGCGCCCGGCGGCGGCTGGCGCCCCGCGGGCGGCCCGGTGGAGGAGGTCGGCGAGCCCGACCGCTACTCCCACGCCTGGGCGGCGATCTTCGGGGTGATCGCGACCGCCCTGCTCTTCACCGCCCTGTTCCGCGACGCCGGATGGCTGCTGTTCTGGACGCTCACCGGCGCGTTCCTGACCGCCTCGCTGGCCTTCGCCGTCCGCGGCCCCCTCTCGCGCAGCGGCACGGTGGGCGTCGCCGCGGGCGCGTTCGCGCTGGTGCGCAACCTCTTCGCCACGCCGCGCTTCCTGCTGAGCCCCCTCCAGAACAGCCCGACCCGGCTGCTGCTGGGCCCCGCCGTGCTGACCGCCCTGGTCACCACTGCGCTGCTGGTGGTCTTCGGTCTGCTGTTCTCGTTCGCCGACACCGTGTTCGCCCACTACGTGGCCGACCTCTTCACCCCGCTGACCGAGGGCACCTCGTTCTCCGAGGGGATCGGCCGCCTGCTCCTCCTGGTGTTCACCGCCCTGTTCACCGGGTCCGCGGTGCTCACCGCACGGCGCCGCCGCCCCGCCCCCACCGCGCGCCCCGAGCGGGAGGCCCGGATGCCGGTGTGGGCGTGGACCATCCCCCTGGGCGCGCTGACCGCGCTGTTCGCCGCGTTCCTGGCGGTGCAGGCCGTCACCCTGTTCGGCGGCGACGACCACGTGCAGCGGGTCGCCGGGGTCACCTACGCCGAGTACGCCCGGCAGGGGTTCTTCCAGCTGGTGGTCGTCAGCGTCCTGGTCCTGGGCGTCATCGGCCTGTCCGCCCGGATCGTCCCCGCGCGCCCGCGCGGCGTCCGCCTGCTGCGCAACGCCCTGCTGGGGGCGCTGTGCGTGCTCACCCTGGTCATCCTCGCCTCGGCGATGTACCGCCTGCAGCTGTACATCGACGTGTTCGGACTCACCCGGCTCCGGGCCGTCGCGGAGGCGTGGATCGTGTGGAGCGCCCTGGTGTTCGCGCTGGTCATCGCCGCCGGGGTGCTCAACACCCTGGGTCGGCCCGCGGTGTGGCTGCCCCGGGTCGTGGCCGCCACGGCCGGGGTGTCGCTGGCCGTGTTCGCCTACGCGGACCCGGACCTGCGCATCGCCGAGAGCCACCTGGGCACCGAGCTGAACATGTCGGACGTCTGGTACCTGCGGGACCTGTCCGCCGACGCCGTCCCGGCCCTGGTCGAGCTGGAGGGCGAGGACCGCGCCTGCGTGCTCCAGCGGCAGTACCACCGCCTCGGGGACGACGGCCCCGCGTCCTGGAACCTGTCCCGGGAGCGGGCGGAGGAGCTGCTGCCCCCGCCCGTCGACCCGTACTCCTGCGTCGACCGCTACGACTGGTGACCCCTCCCGGGCGCGCCGGGGCGCGCCCGGGGCCCGTCACCGCGCGAAGCGGTCGGTCGCCTCGATGAGGCGGTCGAGGATGCCGGGTTCGCTGAACGCGTGCCCGGCGTCGTCGACGATGTGGAACTCCGCCTCCGGCCAGGCCCGGTGCAGGTCGTAGGCGGTGTGCACCGGGGTGCACACGTCGTAGCGGCCCTGCACGATCACCCCGGGGATGTGCCGGATCCGCTCGGCGCCCTCGATCAGCTGCTCCGGCGTGAAGAACCCCCTGTTGACGAAGAAGTGGTTCTCGATCCGGGCGAACGCCATCGCGTACTCGTCCTCGGCGTGGTGCTCCCGCAGCTCCTTGTTCGGCAGCAGGGTCACCGTGGAGCCCTCCCACACGCTCCACGCCCGCGCCGCCTCGACCCGGGTCTCGCGGTCGGGCGACTCCAGCCGCCGGGCGTAGGCGGCCATGAGGTCGCCGCGCTCCTCCTCGGGGATGGGCGCCAGGTAGGACTCCCACAGGTCGGGGAACATCATGGACGCCCCCTCCTGGTAGAACCAGCGCAGCTCCTCGTCGCGCAGCGTGAAGATGCCGCGGAGGATCAGCTCGGTGACCCGGTCGGGGTGGGCCTGGGCGTAGGCCAGGGCCAGGCAGCTGCCCCACGACCCGCCGAAGACCTGCCAGGCCTGCACGCCGATCATCTCGCGCAGCCGCTCCATGTCCTCCACCAGCGTCCAGGTGGTGTTGGTGGACAGGTCGGTGTCCATCCTCCCGGCGTGCGGGGTGGAGCGGCCGCAGTTGCGCTGGTCGAACAGCAGGATCCGGTACCGCTCCGGGTCGAACAGCCGCCGGTGGTCGGGCACGCAGCCGCCGCCGGGCCCGCCGTGCAGGAACACCACGGGCTTGCCCGCGGGGTTGCCGCACAGCTCCCAGTAGACGCGGTGTCCGTCGCCGACGTCGAGCATGCCCGAGTCGTACGGTTCGATGGGCGGGTACAGGGTGCGCACAGCGTGGCCTTTCCTGGGTGTTCGTCGTGTGCCCCGGAAAGGGTCTTCCGGGACGGGCCGGGCGGGGGGCGGCCGGGGTCCCTCCGGCGGGGGAACGGGAAGGCTAGAGGCGGCCCAGGAGTTCGGCCTTCTTGTCGGCGAACTCCTGGTCGGTGAGCAGGCCCTCGGCGTGCAGGCGGCCCAGCTCGCGGATCTTGGCGAAGACCTCCTCGGCGCCGCCCGGCTCACCGCCCTCCAGGGCGGGCGCGGCGGGCGCGTCACCGATGTACGCGTTGACGGTGGCCGCCATCAGGAAGGTCTCCTCGGCGCCCTTGGAGCCGTGCGAGGCGAGCGTGAAGAAGTCGTTCTCCAGGGAGGTCGCCTCGGGCAGGGTGACCCCGCGCAGCACGACGCGCATGTACCCCTCCGTGACGTCGACCTGCGGGTGCCAGTCCACCGACTCGATCTCGGCCAGCCGGTACTCGCGGGACTTCTCCTTCTCCTTGGCGGTGCTGGCCAGCCACCCGTCCCACTGCAGGCGCACCTTCTCGCCGTCGAAGGAGGCCGACCCCTCGGCGGTGCGGGCCTGCACGGGGGGCCGGGCCACCAGGGCCCGGGCGACCTCGGTGCGGTCCAGGTCGCCGGCGAGGGTCTCGCGGGCGTAGCGGGCCAGGTCCCGGATCTTGTCGGCGACGTACTCGGCGACCAGCTCGGTGTCGTGGGGGCCGCTCAGGACCAGGGGGGTGAGCGCGTCGCGGGCGGTCGCGGCCGGCCTGGTGTAGGGGTCGAGCCCGGGGAGCAGGTCCAGCCGCAGCCGCCACCCGTGCTTGCGGTCGCCCCGGTAGAAGTCCGCCTCGCGCACCGCGGCCAGCGGGACCTCGGCGCCGCCCAGTGCCTTGAACAGCGTCGGCACCTTGCGTCCGGAATCGAAGCGGATCCGTACCGTCTCGTCGTCGATCCTCCAGAGGGCGTGGTGCCCGCGCAGTTCCTCCATGGCTCACCATCCTAGGGCGTGCCCGCCGGGCCCCCGCTTCTCCCGGCCGCCGCCGGGCGCACGGCGCGGGGCGATGGGTCGCCGGGGCGCATCGGGGGTAGAAACCGCAGCACACCGGCCCCGGAGCGAGGCGGGCGGAGATCCGAAAGGTCGAAGCGATGTCCAAAGAGGCGGCGGCCGAGGGTGCCGCGGAGTTCCGTGCGGCGCGCGATCTGCTCCTGCGGCTGCGGGAGGACCGCGAGGGCGCGCACCGGGAGTTCACCTGGCCCCGGCCCGAGGTGTTCAACTGGGCGCTGGACCATTTCGACGAGGTGGCGGAGCGGCGGCCGGACCGCACCGCACTGTGGATCGTCGACGAGGACGGCTCGGAGGAGAAGCACACCTACCGGCGCATGTCGGAGCGCTCCTCCCAGGTCGCCAACTGGCTGCACGCCCAGGGCGTGCACGCGGGCGACCGCATCCTGGTGATGCTCGGACCCCAGGTGGAGCTGTGGGAGATCACCCTGGCGGCCGTCAAGCTCGGCGCCGTCGTGGTACCGACCGCCACCAACCTGACCGAGGGCGACCTGCTGGACCGGCTGGAGCGCGGCGAGATCGGGCACGTGGTGTGCTCCCCGGTGGACACGGCGAAGTTCGAGGGCCTGAGCGGCCACTGGACCCGCATCTGCGTGGGGTACATGGACGGCTGGCTCGGCTACCCCGACTCCGAGCACGCCGGCCTGGAGTTCCACCCGCCGCACCGCGTCGGCCCCGACGACCCCCTGCTCGTCTACTTCACCTCGGGCACCACCGCCACGCCCAAGCTCGTCGTGCACACCCAGCGCTCCTACCCGGTCGGGCACCTGTCCACCATGTACTGGCTGGGCGTGCGGCCGGGGGACGTGCACCTGAACGTGTCCGTCCCCGGCTGGGGCAAGCACGCCTACAGCAGCGTCTTCGGGCCCTGGAACGCCGAGGCGACGGTGCTGGTGGTGCGCCAGGACCGCTTCTCCCCCGAGCGCCTGCTGGACGAGATCGTGCGCTGCGGCGTCCACACCTTCTGCGCGCCGCCGACGGTGTGGCGGATGCTGGTGCAGACCGACCTGGCGTCGTGGAAGGTCCCCCTGCGCGAGGCCCTGGCCGCCGGGGAGCCGCTGAACGCGGAGGTGGTCGAGCACGTGCGCAGGGCGTGGGGCCTGACGGTGCGCGACGGGTTCGGCCAGACGGAGACCACCCTGCTGGTCGGCAACTCCCCCGGCCAGCACGTGGTCCCCGGGTCGATGGGCCGCGAGATGCCCGGGTACCGGATCGTCCTGGTGGACCCGGTCACCGAGGAGCCGGGCGACACCGGCGAGATCTGCGTGGACCTGTCCGACGCGCCGGTGGGGATCATGAAGGGGTACGCGGACAGCCCCGACCTGACCCGGACGGCGACCCGCCGGGGCCTGTTCCACACCGGGGATCTGGCCTCCCGGGAGCCCGACGGGCACATTACCTATATCGGTCGCGGCGACGATGTGTTCAAGGCCTCGGATTACCGCATCTCACCATTCGAACTCGAAAGCGTGCTCGTCGAACACGAATACGTGGCCGAGGCCGCGGTGGTCCCCTCCCCCGATCCGCTGAGGCTGGCGGTCGCCAAGGCGTTCGTGACCCCGGCCCCCGGGGTGCCGCCCACGGCGGAGACGGCACGGGCGATCCTGGAGCACGTCCGCGGCCGCCTCTCCCCGTACAAGAGGGTCCGCCGCCTGGAGTTCGCCGAGCTGCCCAAGACCGTGTCGGGCAAGATCCGCCGGGTGCAGCTGCGCCGGGAGGAGGCCGAGCGCGGCCCCGTCCAGGACGGCTCGCGCCGCCCCGCCGAATTCTGGGAGGAGGACTTCGCCGACCCGGAGCCGTGAACACGCGCGGGCGCCCCCGGAGAAATGCGTCTCAGTGGGCGAGACGAACATTTCACCATTGTCGCCGTTACCGGCCCCCGCCGTGTGACCCTCGTCCGAAATACCGGCGTGATCGCGTTCCGGAGCCGCGGCCGCGCTAGT
Organism: Nocardiopsis changdeensis; assembly: GCF_018316655.1. GTDB lineage: Bacteria > Actinomycetota > Actinomycetes > Streptosporangiales > Streptosporangiaceae > Nocardiopsis > Nocardiopsis changdeensis. Next base: position 5,667,961 of record NZ_CP074133.1, read on the forward strand.
GTGCAGGGTGGCGGCACCGCACGAGCGAGGACACAGGGGAGCAGCAGCATGCCCAGCACCAACGACACAAGGGTGGTCGACTACAAGCCGCTCATCGCCCCCCGGGACCTGCTCTCGGAGCTTCCCCTGGGAGCGGAGCGCACCGCCCTGGTCGAGCGCTCCCGCGCCGAGGTCAAGCGGGTCCTGGACGGTGAGGACGACCGCCTGCTGGTCGTCGTCGGCCCCTGCTCCGTGCACGACCGCGAGTCGGCCATGGACTACGCCCACCGGCTGATCGAGCTGGTCCCCTCGCTGAGCGAGGAGCTGTGCGTGGTCATGCGCGTGTACTTCGAGAAGCCGCGCACCACCGTCGGGTGGAAGGGCCTCATCAACGACCCCGGCCTCGACGACACCTACGACGTCCAGCGCGGCCTGCGCCTGGCCCGCGAGATCCTGCTGGACATCAACTCGCTGGGGCTGCCCGCGGGCACCGAGTTCCTCGACCCCATCACCCCGCAGTACATCGCCGACGCCGTGTCCTGGGGCGCGATCGGCGCCCGCACCACCGAGAGCCAGGTGCACCGCCAGCTGAGCAGCGGCCTGAGCACCCCGGTGGGCTTCAAGAACGGCACCGACGGCGACGTGCAGGTGGCCGTGGACGCGGTGGGCGCGGCCGCGGCCTCGCACACGTTCTTCGGTGTGGACCCGACCGGCGCGGGCTCGGTGGTCGTCACCGAGGGCAACCCCGACTGCCACGTCATCCTGCGCGGCGGCCGCACCGGCCCCAACCACGACGCCGCCTCGGTGGACGCCGCCCTGGACGTCATCGCCCGGGCGGGGCTGCCGCGCCGCCTGATGATCGACGCCAGCCACGCCAACAGCGGCAAGGACCACGAGCGCCAGCCGGGCGTGGCCGCCGAGATCGCCGCCCAGGTGGCCGAGGGCCAGCACGGCATCATCGGCGTCATGCTGGAGAGCTTCCTCGTCCCCGGCGCCCAGAAGCTGGGCGACCCGGCGGACCTGGTGTACGGCCAGTCCATCACCGACAAGTGCATGGGCTGGGACACCACCACCGAGGTGCTGACCACCCTGGCCGAGGCCGTCCGCGCCCGCCGCAAGACCGCCTAGCCGGCGCCCCTCCCGGACCCGCCGGGCCCCGCCCCGTCCGCCACGGGGCGGGGCTCCGCCGTCTCCCCCCGAGCCGTCCCCTACCGGGTGCCGGACTCCCGGGGCAGGACGTCCAGGGCCGCCAGCAGCTCGCGCCCCAGCGCCTCGCAGTCACCGGCCGCGCGCTCCCCCGGCTCCAGGCGCAGGGCGAAGGAGTGCGTCCGCTCCCCGGCGGCCACCCAGCCGACCCACCAGCCCGGCGCCCCGCCCCCGTCGCAGGCCGCGCGGCCGTGCAGCGTGTGCCCGGCGCCCTCCTCCACGAGGGTGGCCGCGTGCAGCGCCTCCTGGTGGGCGGCGTCCACCGGCAGCTCCCGGCGGGCCAGCCCGGCCAGGAACTCCGTCTGCTCCACCGCCGAGACCCCCAGCGGGCCCCGCGCCCAGAAGTCGCCGGAGCCGTCCTCCGGCGCGCCGATGTCGCGGTCGCCGTACTCGAACCGGTCCACCCACGTGGCCAGCCGGTCCCGGCCCACCCGCTCCACCGCGTCCCGGTGCGCCGCCCCGCCGGCGCCCACCACGGCCCCCGCGTCGGACACCGCGCCCGTCTGGAGCGCCACCAGCGCCGTCACCAGCTCGAACGTCTCCCCCGGCACCGCGCGCTCGCGCGCCCGCCCCGGGTCCACCAGCACCGAGGTGCGGTCCTGTGTGTCGTAGAGCACGAACGTGCCCGCCGCCCCGGCCCGCTCGAACACCCCGGCCAGGTCCGCCCGCTCCACCGCGGCCACGTCGCCGCCCACCGCGGCGGCGTTGCCCGCCCCCGGGACGGGGCCCGACTCCTCGCCCTCCTCCCGCGGGGCGGCACAGCCCAGCAGCGCCGCCAGCGCCGCACCGGCCACCGACGCGTAGCCGATCCGTCTCATCCTCCGCGTGTCCACCAGCACTCGGTCCCCCTCGGTGCACGAACCGCCACGACCCGTTCAGGGGACACGGTAACCCGTGCCCGCCCCCGCCGCCCGGGTTTCGCCCGCGCCGGTCGCGCGGGCGGTGCCGCCCTTGGGGGCGGCCACGGCCGCTGCTAGGCTGAACGTGTTGCTGACCCCGTACGGGAGAGTGCCCGCGCAGCCGGCGCGGGCCGCCGAAGGAGCAATCCCTCCCCGAAACAACCTCTCAGGCACAGTGGACCGTACGGGCGAGACCACTCTGGAAAGCAGGGACCGGGAGTCCCTCGCCGAAGGTGCAAGCCACGCCGAGCGCGGGGCGAAGCTCTCAGGCACCGATGACAGAGGGGGAGGATGGCAACGCCTATGCACGATACGACGCCCATCCTCTCGGGAGTACCCATGTCAGAGCCCGCGTCCGCGTCGCGGCCCACCGCCCTGCGCGCGATCCACGAGAAGGCCGGCGCCTCCCTCGTCGACTTCGCCGGGTGGCTCATGCCTCTGCGCTACGGCAGCGAGACCGCCGAGCACAGGGCCGTACGCGAGGCCGCGGGCCTCTTCGACCTCTCCCACATGGGCGAGATCCGCCTCACCGGGCCGGACGCCGGCCGCGCCCTCGACCACGCCCTGGTCGGGCACCTGTCGCAGGTCAAGCCGGGCAGGGCCCGCTACACGATGATCACCGACGCCGACGGCGGCGTCCTGGACGACCTCATCGTCTACCGGCTCGGCGAGGAGGAGTACCTCGTGGTGGCCAACGCCGCCAACGCCGACGCCGTCTCCGCCGCCCTGGCCGAGCGCGCCGCCGGATTCGACGTCGAGGTGGCCGACGAGTCCGCCGAGTACTCGCTCATCGCGATCCAGGGCCCCCGGGCCGTGGAGATCCTGGCCCCGCTCACCGACGCCGACCTCGACTCCATCCGCTACTACGCGGGCTACGAGCACACCGTCGCCGGGGTGCCCGTCCTGCTGGCGCGCACCGGCTACACCGGCGAGGACGGCTTCGAGATCTTCGTCAGGCCCGCCGACCGCGCCGTCGGGGTGTGGGAGGCCCTCATGGCCGCCGGCGCCGACAAGGGCCTGGTCCCCGCCGGGCTGTCGGCCCGCGACACCCTGCGCCTGGAGGCGGGCATGCCGCTGTACGGCCAGGAGCTGAGTACCGACCTCACCCCCTTCGACGCCGGGCTGGGGCGCGTGGTCAAGTTCGACAAGGAGGGCGACTTCGTCGGCCGGGCCGCCCTGGAAGAGGCCGCCCGCACCGCCCGCCCCCGCCGCCTCATCGGCCTCGTCGCGCGCGGACGCCGTCCGCTGCGCCGCGGCCAGGACGTCCTGCGCGACGGCGAGGTCGTCGGCACCATCACCAGCGGCGCCCCCTCCCCCACCCTGGGCAGCCCCATCGCCATGGCCTACGTGGACGGCGAACTCGACACCGCGACCGGCGCGTTCACCGTGGACGTGCGCGGCCGCGGCGAGGACGTCGACGTGGTCGAGCTGCCGTTCTACAAGCGGCAGGCCTGAGAACGTGGGTCCCCCACCAAAGGGACCCCGCGCGCCCCGCGCGGCTGAACCCCTGACCGGGATCGGCACGGGCGGGCGCGACCGGACGTAGGCCGGGCCGGGCGGCCGTCACCCGGCGGCGCGGCAGGAATGAAGAGAACCTCCAAGGAGAGTTGAAGTGAGCGTTCCCACGGAGCTGGGTTACACCGCCGAACACGAGTGGGTCTCGATCGAGGACGGGGTCGCCACGGTCGGCATCACGGCGTTCGCCGCCGAGTCCCTCGGCGACATCGTCTTCGTCGACCCCCCCGCGGCCGGGACCGCCGTGAGCGCGGGCGAGACCTGCGGCGAGGTGGAGTCCACCAAGTCCGTCAGCGACATCTACTCCCCCGTCGACGGCGAGGTCGTCGAGGTCAACCCCGACCTCGAGGGCGAGCCGGAGTCCATCAACTCCGACCCCTACGGCGCCTGGCTGTTCAAGGTGCGCCTGTCCGGGGAACCGGGCGAGCTGCTCTCCGCGGAGGAGTACACCAAGCTGACCGAAGGCGAGGACTGACCCCCGATGGCCACCGACAACACGCTCAACCAGAGCCTGAGCGAACTCGACCCGGAAGTCGCGGCCGCCGTCGACGCCGAACTGGGCCGCCAGCGCGACACCCTTGAAATGATCGCCTCGGAGAACTTCGCCCCGCAGGCCGTCATCGAGGCGCAGGGCACCGTCCTGACCAACAAGTACGCGGAGGGCTACCCCGGCCGCCGCTACTACGGCGGGTGCGAGCACGTCGACGTCGTCGAGCAGCTCGCCATCGACCGGGCCAAGGCCCTGTTCGGCGCCGAGCACGCCAACGTGCAGCCGCACTCGGGCGCCCAGGCCAACACGGCCGTGTACTTCGCCCTGCTCAAGCCGGGCGACACCATCCTCGGTCTGGACCTGGCCCACGGCGGCCACCTGACCCACGGGATGCGCATCAACTACTCCGGCAAGGTCCTCAACGCCGTGGCGTACCACGTGCGCGACGAGGACGGCACCGTCGACTACGACGAGGTCGCCGCACTGGCCAAGGAGCACCAGCCCAAGATGATCGTCGCGGGCTGGTCCGCCTACCCGCGGCAGCTGGACTTCGCCCGGTTCCGGGAGATCGCCGACTCCGTGGGCGCCCTGCTCATGGTCGACATGGCGCACTTCGCCGGCCTGGTCGCGGCGGGCCTGCACCCCAACCCGGTGCCGTTCGCCGACGTGGTCACCACCACCACGCACAAGACCCTGGGCGGCCCGCGCGGCGGGCTGATCCTCACCAAGGCCGACCTGGCCAAGAAGATCAACTCCGCGGTGTTCCCCGGCATGCAGGGCGGTCCGCTGGAGCACGTGATCGCGGCCAAGGCCGTGGCGCTCAAGGTCGCGGCGGGCGAGGAGTTCGCCGACCGCCAGCGCCGCACCGTGTCCGGGGCCAAACTGCTCGCCGAGCGGCTGACCCGGCCGGACGCCGCCGAGGCCGGCGTCAAGGTGGCCTCCGGGGGGACGGACGTGCACCTGGTGCTGGTCGACCTGGTGGACTCCGAGCTCAACGGCCAGGAGGCCGAGGACCGGCTGCACGCCATCGGGATCACGGTCAACCGCAACGCGGTGCCCAACGACCCGCGGCCGCCGATGGTCACCTCGGGTCTGCGGATCGGCACCCCCGCGCTGGCCACGCGCGGGTTCGGCGACGAGGACTTCACCGAGGTCGCCGACGTCATCGCCGAGGCCCTCAAGCCGGAGTTCGACGCCGAGTCGCTGCGCGCCCGGGTCCGGGCCCTGACCGAGAAGTACCCGCTCTACCCCAACCTGTAGGGCCCCGCCGTGCGGGGCCGCCGGGCCCCGCACGGCGTTCGTCCGGCAGGCACGGCCCTGTGCTCAACGAGGAGGACAGACCTTTGGCCATCAGCGTGTTCGACCTGTTCAAGATCGGTATCGGACCGTCTAGTTCGCACACCGTCGGGCCGATGAAGGCCGCTCGCACGTTCGTCTCCCGGCTGCGGGAGAACGGGCTGCTGGACGAGGTGGCGCACGTGCGCGCGGAGCTGTACGGGTCGCTCGCCCTCACCGGCAGGGGGCACGGCAGCGACACGGCCGTCGTGCTCGGCCTGCTGGGCCACACCCCCGAGGGGGTGGACGTGGACTCCGTGCCCGCCCTGGTGGAGCGGGTGCGCGCCGAGCGCTCGATGGCCCTGGGCGGCCCGGCCGGGCCGACGGTGGACTTCGACCCGGCCGTGGACGTGGACTTCCGCCGCAAGGAGAGCCTGCCCGACCACCCCAACGGGATGCGGTTCGTCGCCCGGGACTCCGCCGGCGCCGAGCTGGCCGCCAAGGTGTACTACTCCGTGGGCGGCGGGTTCGTCGTGGACGAGCGGGCGGCGGGGGCCGACCGCATCAAGGCCGACGACACCGTGCTGCCCCACCCGTTCGACAGCGCCGAGGAGCTGCTGGCGCTGTGCGCGGAGACGGGCATGTCGATCAGCGCGGTCATGCGCGCCAACGAACGCGCCTTCGGCCGCACCGACGCCGAGATCACCGCCGGGCTCCTGGAGGTCTGGACGGTGATGCGCCAGTGCGTGCGCCGCGGGGTGACCACCGAGGGCACCCTGCCCGGCGGCCTGCGGGTGCCGCGCCGGGCGCACCGGCTGTACCGCCAGCTCGGCGGCAACTGCGACGACGCGGGGCTGCTCGCCCCCACCGCCGACGACCCCGACCCGATGCGCGGCAGCGACTGGATCACCCTGTACGCGCTGGCGGTCAACGAGGAGAACGCCGCGGGCGGCCGGGTGGTCACCGCGCCGACCAACGGCGCGGCGGGGATCGTCCCGGCGGTGCTGCACTACTACACGCACTTCAGCCCGGGCGCGGGTGAGGAGGGCGTGGTCCGGTTCCTGCTGACGGCCGGCGCGATCGGCATCCTGTTCAAGCAGAACGCGTCGATCTCCGGCGCCGAGGTGGGCTGCCAGGGCGAGGTCGGCTCGGCCTCCTCCATGGCCGCCGCGGGGCTGGCCGAGGTCCTCGGCGGCACCCCGGCCCAGGTGGAGAACGCCGCGGAGATCGCCATGGAGCACAATCTGGGCCTGACCTGCGACCCGATCGGCGGCCTGGTCCAGGTCCCCTGCATCGAACGCAACGCGCTGGCGTCGGTCAAGGCCATCAGCGCGGCCCGCATCGCGCTGCGCGGCGACGGCAGCCACTTCGTGTCCCTGGACAAGGTCATCAAGACCATGCGCGACACCGGCCGCGACATGCACGACAAGTACAAGGAGACCAGCCGCGGCGGCCTCGCCGTCAACGTCATCGAGTGCTGACGCGGGCCGCCGCGGCCGGGGCCGTCAGGCCGGGGCGTCGGCCGGGGCCGGTTCGGCGGGCTCGGCCGCCCGGGTGCAGAGGCTGACCGCGACCAGCGCGACCAGGGCCGCGGGCAGCGCCACGATGACGGCGTTGAGCCCGCCCGGGGACCCGGCGACCTGCCAGCCGATGGTGGTGGCCGTGCCCGCCACCAGGGCGGCGACGGCGCCGGCGGTGGTCGCCCGCTTCCAGAACAGCACCGACAGGACGACCGGGGTGATCGCCGCCCCGTAGATCGTGTAGGAGTACATCTGCAGCTCCAGCACGGTCGGGAAGAACAGGCCGAGGGCGACGCCCAGGACCGCGACGCCCAGGACCGACAGGCGCTGGACCAGGAGCTTGCGGCGCTCGCCCGCCCGCTCGCCCGCGAACCGGGCGTACAGGTCGTAGGCCACGTTGGAGGCCCCCGACAGCATGTACGAGGAGCCGGTGGTGATGACGAACGCGACCGCGCCCGCCAGGATGAGGCCGCCCAGGACGGCGGGCAGGTAGCCCTCGGAGGCCAGGCTGAGGATCGCCATGTCCCCGTCGATGCCGGGCATCAGGACCGCGGCCGCCGTGGCGAGCAGCACGACCGGGACGAAGACGAAGAAGCTGCCCACCAGCATGCCGAGCGTCGAGGAGCGGGCCTCCTTCTCGTCCTTGGCGGCGGCGAGCCGCTGGTACATGTTCTGGTCGGCGAGCAGCAGCAGGAAGAGCGGGAGGAAGTAGCCGAGCAGCTGGAGGGCGGTGAGCCCGCCGCTGAAGGTGGTGGCCTGCTCGGGGAGGCCGTCCCAGTAGGCGCCCGGCCCGCCGACGGCGGTGAGCACCAGCGGCACCGACACGATCAGGCCGAGCACGATGAGGATGGCCGAGAAGAAGTCGGTGTAGGCGACGGAGAAGAGCCCGCCGGTGATGGTCAGCACGGTCACGACCACCGCGACGAGCAGCGTCCCCTGGAACGCGCTCAGCGGGGTGACCAGGCTGACCACGTAGCCGCCGCCGACGAACTGGGAGGCGGTCAGGCCCAGGTAGGCGATGGTGGTGACGGCCGCGGCGACGGTGCGGACGCCGATGCCGAAGCGCGCCTCCAGCAGTTCGGGAATGGTGTGCCGCGAGGCCCTGCGGATCCGGCGGGCGGCCAGGAGCAGGACCAGGATCCCCAGCGGGGTCCCGGCGAAGAAGACCATCCCCGCGGTCGGGCCGTAGGTGTAGGCGAAGTTGGCGCCGCCGATGATGGTCCCGGAACCGACCCAGGTGACGAGCATGGTGGCGATCATGACCGGGCGCGGCAGGCTGCGCCCCGCGAACAGGAAGTCGTCGCCGCCGCGGAGCCTGCCCGAACGCAGGAAGTACAGGGCGACCCCCAGCATGGCCGCGATGTACACGGCGAGGATCACGAGATGGGTCGTTTGCATGGATCACCTTGCGGGGTTCGGGGTGGGGAGGGGGACCGCGGGGGGTCGGCGGTAGGGGCCATGAAAACAGCCCCGACCATGAAATGCAACACTTATTGCATTCGAGGTGACCCTGATCACATCACGTGGTTCCGTGTCCCATCGCCGCAGGTGGCCCGCCCCGCGGCCGCTCAGAAGAGCTCCGTCTCCTCCCACAGGCGCTCGGTGTCGCGCACCGCGCGCAGCACCCGCTCGCCCCCGATCCGGGCCAGCTCGGCCAGGACCGCGTGGATCACCGACATCGCCGGGGTCAGCGAGGGGAACATCCCCACGCCCTCACTGGGGACCAGCAGCACGTGGGCGGCCCCCTGCGCCAGCGGGGAGTCGCGGCGGTCGGTGATCACCGCCACCGGCACGGACCGCCCCGCCGCCACCCGGGCCGCCGAGCGCAGCGCGGTCGGCAGCCGCCACAGGTCGCAGGCCAGGAACAGGTCCTCCGGGCCCATCCGCGCCAGTGCGCTGACCAGCGCGGTCCCGCCCACCTCGAAGCGCACCACGTCGTACCCCATGATCCCCGCGGCGTGCGCGAGCTGCAGTCCCGGGGCCGCGAACGTGCCCGAGCCCACCACCCCGGTCCGGCGGGCGCCGTGGATGGCCGCGGCCAGGGCGCGCACCCGGTCCGGCTCGATCGTCGCCTCCAGGCCCCGCAGCCCCTCCCGGTCCGCCCGGAACGCGGCCTGCACGGGGTCCGCGTCGGACCCGGCGTGCTCGGCCAGGACCTCGCCCGCGCTGAGCGAGGCCAGGTAGCGGGAGCGCAGCTCCAGCCGGAGCGCCGGCCAGCCGGAGAACCCGAGCGTCTGCGCGGCCCTCACCACGGTCGCGACGTTCACGCCGGCCCGTTCGGCCACCTCCGCCGTACTGGCGTAGGAGGCGAACTTCTGCTCGTCCCGGAGCACCCGGACCACGCGCTCGGCGGCCCGGCCGAGCCGGCCGCCCCCCAGCGCGGCCTCGATCCAGTCCGCCATCGCACCTCCGTCCGGGCCGCCCGCCGGACCCCCCGGCGGGCGTGCCGCTCCCCCAAGCGATACCACCACCCGGGCACCGGACCGCAAAGGATGCAACATATATTGCATATAAGGCGTGGGTCACACGCCGGACCGCTCCACCGGAGGTATCCATGACACGCCCGTCCCGCCCGACGACCCTCTTCACCGGCGCAGGCCTGCTCGACCCCGGGGCCGGGACCCGCACCCCCGGCTGGCTCCTGGTCGAGGACGGCCGCATCGCGCGCAGCGGCGGCGACCCGGCCCCCGAGGTCGGCGACGCGGTCGAGGTCGTCGACCTGGGAGGGGCCACCCTCATGCCCGGGCTCATCGACGCCCACGTCCACCCGACCGCCTTCAGCGCCGACCTGGGCGCGGCCATGGACCACTCGCCCTCCTACGTCGCCGCCTACGCGGCCCGCTCCCTCAACGACATGCTCCGCCGCGGCTTCACGACCGTCCGCGACGTCGCCGGGGGCGACTGGGGGCTGGCCCGGGCCGTCGACGAGGGGCTCGTCGACGGCCCCCGGCTGATGTTCGGCGGCAAGGCGCTGTCCCAGACCGGCGGCCACGGCGACTTCCGGGGCCCCGGCCGCCAGGGCAACGGCACCCACGCCTGCTGCCCCGGGGCGGGCCTCGTCTGCGACGGCCCCACCGAGTTCCGCCGCGCGGCCCGCGAGCAGCTGCGCACCGGGGCCCACCACCTCAAGATCATGCTCTCCGGCGGCGTCGCCTCGCCCACCGACCGCATCGACTCCACCCAGTCCTCCGAGGACGAGATCCGCGCCGTGGTGGAGGAGGCCGAGGCGGCCAACCGCTACGTCACGGGCCACGCCTACACCGCCCGCGCGGTCAACCGCGGCCTGCGCCTGGGCGTGCGCTGCATCGAGCACGGCAACCTCATCGACGAGAGCAGCATCGAGCTGTTCCTGGAGCACGACGCCTTCCTGGTGCCCACCCTCGTCACCTACCGGGAGCTCGCCCGGCGGGGCGAGCAGGAGGGGCTGCCCCCCGAGAGCCGGGCGAAGGTCGACACGGTGCTGGCCCGGGGGCTGGACGCCCTGCGCGCGGCCCACGAGGCGGGGGTGAACCTGGTCTTCGGCAGCGACCTGCTCGGGGGCATGCAGGACCGGCAGAGCGAGGAGTTCGCCATCCGCGGCACGGTGCAGCCCGCCGCGGACGTCCTGCGCGCGGCCACCGTGAACGCCGCCCGCCTGCTCGGCCTGGAGGGAGAGGTCGGCACACTGCGCGAGGGCGCCCGCGCCGACCTCATCGTGGTCGACGGCGATCCGCTGGCCGACATCTCGGTGCTCGCCGACCCCGCGCGCACCATCCGCACCGTCCTGCGGGACGGCCTGGTCCGCCACCGGCGCGCCGACTCCCTCTGACACCGCGGGCCGACGCGGTCCCGCCACGGCACGGGCCGGCCCCGCCCCCGGCGGGGGCGGGGCCGGCCCACCGCGGTCAGGCGAGGCTGCGTCGGGGGTTCTTGGCCGGGGCGGTCATGGACATGCGGACCACCGCCGGGATGCTCTCCAGCTCCAGGGAGCGGCGCAGGTCGGCCAGCGCCTCGGAGCGCACCCGCCGCCACACGCCGGCGACGTCGGCGTCGTCGTCCAGGGTCAGCGCCAGCCGCAGGTGGGGCGCCTCGGCCGACTCGGTGAGGCGGGCCCGCGCCCGGCGCACGCCCGGGTAGTCGGCGACCTCCTGCTCCAGCGCGCTGCGCGCGACGCTCTCGGGCAGCTCCACCCGGCCCTCGGCGCCGCGTTCCAGCACCAGGCGGCCGACGGTGTCGTCGAACCCCTGCACCAGCAGCCACCGCAGCGCCAGGAACGCGGCGACGAACGCCACCGCCACCACCGCGTACGGCATCCAGCCGGCGGCCAGGAGGCCCCGGACCGTGTCGTTGAGCAGGGCGCCCCCGGCCACGTCCGCGCCGAACACCCCGCGTCCGGCCGCGAACGCCGCGGCGCCGGCCGCCAGCAGCACGATCCCCACCAGCAGCAGTCCCTGCCGGTTGCCCCGGGCCGACCTGCGTGCCCTGTTCCGTGCCATGGTCACCCCTCCGCGTAACGGACGTGGGTGGCGATCCGCAGGCTGCGCAGCGGCGCCAGCTCCTCCAGCCGCCGCTCCACGGCGGCGGTGACCTCCGCCGGCAGCTCCGGCGCCTCGCGCATCCCGGTGCGCACCTGCACCCGGATACGGCTGCCGCGCACGTGCACCCCCACCTGGTCGACGCCGCTGACGTCCTGGGCGGCGGCGGCCACCGCCCGGCGCAGGGCACTGCGGGTCATGCCGACGACCAGCGCCGGGTCGTCGGTGCGCAGCGCCGTCCAGTGCCCGCGCCCCGGCGCGAGCGCGGCCACGATCAGCACGAGCCCGATCAGGGCCAGCAGCGCGGACGCGATCTGCACCGACGGCTGCGACCACGTGGTGGCCTGCGCGTACTCCGTCGCGGTCCCGACGGGGAACAGTCCCAGCGGGCTGCCCGCCAGCGCCGCGATCACCTCGGCCGCGGCGAGGACCGCGACGACGAGGATCACGAACCCGGTGATCACCGCGGGCCATGACCGGCGGGGGCGGAACGTGTGGACGGCCACTCTCCTGGCCTTCCGGTCGACCCCCTGGTCGGGACGGCCGAGCACCTCTTCCACGGTGGTCATCACAACTCCTAGTACGGCGGTCCCCGACCGGGCCGGAAGGGCGTGCCCCTCCCGGCCCGCCGTCGCGGAGCGGTGGAACGGCGCGGTCAGCGCACCGTTTCGGCGATCTCGATGTCGATGTGGTGGACCTGCTTGCCGGTGACGTGCTCCACCCGCTCCCGGACCCGGGAGCGGACGAGCGCGGCGATCCGGCGCACGGGTTCGGGATAGTCCACGCGGATCCTCAGGCGCAGCAGGACGACGTCCCCGCTCACCCGGGCGCGCACCGCCCGGCCCCGGCTCGCCGCCCCCGCCCCGGCCACCTCGTCCACGGCGCGGGCGGCCGTCTTCTCGACGACCCCGTTCGCGATGTCCGTGCGCCCGCCGGGGTCGCGCAGCTCCCCGTCGCGGACGTGCCGCCCCCGGACGGCGGTGTGCTCCCGCTGCCGGGGGACGTCCTGTGTGCGTGTTCCCACCATGGCCGCGCCCGTCAGGCCGAACGCCGCGAGAACATCTCGCTCAGGTCGACGTCGCCCTCCATGGCCCGGCCCGCGACGAATCCGGCCAGGCCCAGGACCAGCACGAGCGCGAAGGCCACGAACCCGCCGAACGCGCCCGCCAACCCCAGCACCGTCCCGTAGGACAGTCCGACTATGGGCCACATGGCATCCCCCTTCATGTCCAGCGCTCATCTCGTTTGCGGTCGGGTCCGGGTGCCCGCCGCCCCGGCGACCACGTCCTCCACGCTGACGTGGACGGCGCGGCCGCCGGCGACCGGGGCGAGCGCCCTGCGGAGCTCGCCCGCGATCTCGGGCAGCGGCCGCCCGAAGTGGACCACGACGCCGACCTCGACGGTGTCCGGACGCACCGCCACCCCCCGGACGCGGCCGCCCGGAACGGGTGTGGACAGCGTCCCGAACGACCCCGCGGACAGTTCGACCACGTCCGGGGACCCCAGGGCCGCCCGGGCCACCCGCCGGGCGATCTCCCCCGGCTCGTCGACGCCGCCCATCACTACTGGACCCTGGGTGAGGAGTCCGCGCCGCCGCCGTCGCCGCGCGCGGACTCGCCGTCGTCGTCATCGGGCAGGTGGATGTCGTCCACCCTGATGTTGATCTCGGTGACCTCGAGACCGGTCATCTTCTCGATGGCGTTGGTGACGTTGCGGCGCACGGCCGCGGCGAGTTCCTGGATGGCGGTGCCGTACTCGACGACGACGTCGATGTCGACGGCGGTCTGCCGCTCCCCGACCTCGACGGACACGCCGCGGGCCACCGACCCCTTGTCCCCGCCGCCGGTGACGGCGTCCCTGACGGCCCCCATGGCGCGGGCGGCGCCGCCGCCCATGGCGTACACGCCGCCGATCTCACGGGCGGCCATGCCCGCGATCTTGGCGACCACGCCGTCCGCGATGTGGGTGTGGCCGCCCTCCGCGGCCCCTCCCCGCCGGTCCGCCTCGCGGGCGCCCGGCACCCTGGCCTCGGTCCTGGTATCCGACACTGGTCCCCCTACGCAGTGTGCAGACGAGCCCGTTCGGGCTCCGGTCGTATGGGCGGCGTCAGCGCTTGAAGACGTTCTTGATCTTCTCGCCGGCGTTCTCGACCGCCTCCTCCGCCTTGGCCTTGGCCTTGTCGGCGGTGTCCTTGGCGCGCGCCTTGGCCTGGTCGGCCTTGCCCTCGGCCTCCTTGGACCGGTCGCCGGCCGCCTTGCCGTAGGCCTCCTTGGCCTTGCCGCCCAGGTCGTCGAAGTGCTTGCCCATGTGTGTTCACGCCCCTTCGCCCGGGAGTTCCGTCCCGGGGTTTCGGACCGAAACCCGCGCCCCGTCTTCCCCGGGGACCGAACGGGTTTCGAACTAGATCACACCATATACACACTCTGGGTAGCCAACAAGGCACTCGGAGTAAGGTTTTGTGCGACAGAACAGGTAACGTCATCCCCATCCCTGCCCCAAAGACCACCCGGGAACCCTGTCACGGGCAGAAAACGAAGGGGCGCCCGAAGGCGCCCCTGGAACGTCCGAAACCGGCCGCGGACCGTCTCACCCGAAGACGACGGTCTTGTCCCCGTTGAGGAGGACCCGCCGCTGGGCGTGCCAGTTGACGGCGCGGGCCAGCGCCACCGACTCCAGGTCGCGGCCGATCTCGGTGAGCTTCTCGGGGCTGTCGGTGTGGTCCACCCGGGCCACCTCCTGCTCGATGATCGGCCCCTCGTCGAGGTCGGCGGTGACGTAGTGGGCGGTGGCGCCGATGAGCTTCACACCGCGCGCGTGCGCCTGGTGGTAGGGCCGGGCGCCCTTGAAGCTCGGCAGGAACGAGTGGTGGATGTTGATGATCCGCCCCGACATCTTGGTGCACAGCTTCTCGGACAGCACCTGCATGTACCGGGCCAGCACCACCAGGTCGACGTCGTAGGAGCCGACCAGCTCCAGCAGCCGGGCCTCCTGCTCGCCCTTGGTCTGCGGGGTCACCGGCAGGTGGTGGAAGTCCACCCCGTAGGAGTCGGCCAGGAACTCCAGGTCCGGGTGGTTGGAGACCACCGCGGCGATGTCGATGTCCAGCAGGCCGCTGCGGTGGCGGTAGAGCAGGTCGTTGAGGCAGTGCCCGAACTTGGAGACCATCACGATCATGCGGGGGCGCACGTCGCGCGGGCTGAGCGTCCACTCCACGGAGGTCCCGCCGGCGCCGCCGAAGTCCCCGGCCAGCGCCGCGAAGGCGCCGCGCAGGTCGTCCTCGCCGACGACCCCCCGCCCGCCCGCCTCGGCCACGAACTGCATGCGCAGGAAGAAGCGGCCGGTGTAGTGGTCGCCGTACTGCTGGCTCTCGGTGATGTTGCAGCCGTGGTCGGAGAGCAGGTTGGCCACCGCCGCGACGATGCCGCGGCTGTCGGGGCACGCCAGGGTCAGGATGTACTCGCGCTCGCTCATGGAGAGAAAACCGTTTCTGGGGTCGGACCGGCCGTACGGCCGTGACGTCCCAGGATATCCGCCACGGGGCGTCGCGGGGGCCCGGTCCGGAAGCGGTGGCGACCGGCACGGCCGGCTCGGACGCGCCCCCGGGCACGGCGGGGCGATTCCGGCGGACCACACGATTTCCGCCCAGGGAATATGAAAAGTATTCATGTTCTGGCATTCTCGGAGGCATGACAAGCCTGCGTGAGAAGTACGAGGCCGCGACGCGCGAACTCCAGGCCCCCTTCGCCGTGGTCGACCTGGCCGCCTTCCGCGCCAACGCGGCCGCCCTCACCGGCCGCGCGCACGGCAGGCCCATCCGGGTCGCCAGCAAGTCGGTGCGCTGCCGCGAGCTGATGCGCACCGTGCTGGAGACGCCCGGCTACGAGGGTGTCATGGCCTTCACCCTGCCCGAGGCGCTCTGGCTCGCCCAGGGGGACCCCGGCGGCCCCCTCGGCCGCGACATCCTGGTCGCCTACCCCACCGCCGACACCGGGGCCCTGGCCCGCCTGGCCGCCGACCCCGCGGCCTTGGGCTCCGTCACCCTCATGGTCGACGACACCGCCCACCTGGACCTCGTCTCCCGGGCCGTGGCCGCCGCCGAGCGCGACGGCACCCGGCCCTCCGACGCGCCCCCCGTCCGGGTCTGCCTGGACATCGACACCAGCTGGCAGCCGCTCGGCCCGCGGGTGCGCATCGGCAGCCTGCGCTCGCCCGTGCGCACCCCCGCGCAGGCCGCGGCCCTGGCCCGCGCCGTGGTGCGCCGTCCCGAGCTGCACCTGGACGGGATCATGGCCTACGAGGCGCAGATCGCCGGGGTCGGCGACGCCCCGCCCGGGCGCCCCCTCTTCGGCCGCGTCCTGCGCGCCGTCCAGCACCGCTCCGCCGTCGAACTGGCCAAGCGCCGCGCCGCCATCGTCCGCGCGGTCCGCGAGGTCGCCCCGCTCCGCTTCGTCAACGGCGGCGGCACCGGCAGCCTGCACACCACCGGCCGGGAGAAGGCCGTCACCGAGCTCGGCGCCGGGTCCGGCCTGTACCACCCGCACCTCTTCGACTACTACAGCGCCTTCCGGGGCCGACCGGCCGCCCTGTTCGCGCTGCCCGTCGTGCGCCGCCCCGCCCGCGGCGCGGTGACCGCGCTGGGCGGCGGCTACCTCGCCTCCGGGCCCGCGGACCCCCTGCGCCTGCCCGTCCCCCACCTGCCGGCCGGGCTGTCCTACAGCGCCAACGAGGGGGCCGGCGAGGTGCAGACCCCGCTGCTGGGCGCCGCGGCCGACACGCTGGAGATCGGCGACCGGGTGTGGATGCGCCACACCAAGGCCGGCGAGCTGTGCGAGCGATTCGACACCCTGCACCTCATCGACTCCGACACCGGCGCCTACGTGCGCGCCGTCCCCACCTACCGGGGCGAGGGCCGGACCTTCCTGTGAGAGGGGCCCGCGAAAACGCCGGAGGGGCCCGCGCCACGGGCGCGGGCCCCTCCTTTCCGTTCGTCCGTGCGTCCGCCGGACCTACGCGCGCCTGCGCCGCGCGATCAGGGCCACCACACCGACCGCGATCACCGCGCCGACGCCCACCGCGAGGATCACGGCCTCGGGGGGCAGCCGCCTGCGCGACTGGTAGGTGGTCACGACCTCCTCGTCGCCCCTGAGGAGGATGCTGCCCTCCTCGGGCTCGACCAGGTGGCTCTCCACCCGCACCGCGCCGCCGCCGACGACCAGGGCCCGTGCCTCGTCCAGGATCCGGCCGCCCGTCTCCTTGGCCTTCGCGACCTGGCGCCGCGCGATGTTCGCGGGCTTGGCCGTGACCACCAACTCGTCGATGGTCTCGGCGAGTCGCCGCTGCTCGCGGTTGATCTCGGCCTCGATCTCGGCCGGGGTCCGGCGCGGTTCGGTATCGCCTGCCGCCATCTGGGCCGCCTCTCTCATTAGCGCAGAGTCGTGTGAGATCCCGTGTCCGAGCCGGTGTCCCGGCCCTCGTCCTCCGCGCCGTCGGACGGACCGGAGAATCTCAGCGCGCCGTCGATTCCGTCGACCACGCGGAAGAAGTCCCGCGTGGACAACCACAGTTTATAGATGATGGCGATCTCGAACGCGAGGAGCAAAACACCCGCCACCGCGGTGATCCAGCCGATAGCGGACGGGGCGCCCGCCAGCGCGGCCACCACCGGGGCGACCACGAACACCGCCATCTGGAACTCGATGCCGCCGACCAGGTGGGTGCGCACCCGGCGCGCGTTGAGCGCCGACCAGAACCGCTGGTACCAGGGGAAGCGCGTACGGAACTCCTGGTGCAGGTCCACCTTGGGCAGGGTCAGGTCCGGCTGCTTGCCCGCCGTGCGCCGGTTGCGGTTCTCCCGCTCGGTCTGGGTGCGCAGGATGTCCTCCAGCACCGAGATGCCGTGCCGCAGCACCGCCTGCTCGCCGCCGTCGCTCATGGTGCGCCCGCCCGCGCCGGTCGCCGCGGAGGTGTCGTCCTCGTCCGGGCCCAGCATCGACAGGGTCGCCCGCGCCCGCTCCAGCGCCGCCGCCAGGTGCGAGCGCATCTCGCGGCGCACCTTGTACACCTGGAGCGCGTTGAGGTAGCGCAGCATGTCCAGGAACACCACGGCCAGGGCCAGCCACACGAACCACACCGGGTCCGCGCCCGGGTCGGCCTCCTCGGCCACCACGTACTGGCCGCCCATCAGGGCCACCACGCACACCAGCACCCGGAACCGGTCGGTCACGTAGTCCACCCAGGCGCCGAACACCGACTCGGTGCCGGTCAGCCGGGCCAGCTTGCCGTCCATGCAGTCCACCAGGAACGACAGGTAGTACAGGACCGCGCCCAGCAGCAGGAACTCCCGGTAGCCCAGGGCGAAGCACACCGCCGCGCCCAGGCCCAGGAAGAGCGCCAGCACCGTCAGCTGGTTGGGGGTGACGGAGGTACGGTTGGCGATCGGCCGCACCAGGCGGACCGCGATCGGGTCCACGAGGTACACCGTCCACCAGGAATCGCGCTCCTTGAGCGTGCGGTCCCTGACCTCGTCGAGCGTGAATGCAGGCATCGGTGCCGAGACTCCCAACCGACCAATCGTGAAGTGCGTCAACAATAGGTGATCGAACCGCCGCCCGATCCCAAAGCGTATGAACCGAACCGGAATCGCAACCGAAGCACGGGACTCCTCCGGCCCCGACACCACAGGGTCGTTAGTGTTGTCGGCGAGGCAGACCGGGGCCGCACCGGCGCCCGGCGACAGAGAGGAATCCCACGTGAGCGACCCCATCCGGCTGGAGCCCGGCGACCAGGCCCCCGACTTCACCCTGGAGGACGCCGACGGTGAGTCCGTGACGCTCAGCGAGGTCCTGGCCCGGACCGGCAAGAGCGTCGTGCTCTACTTCTACCCCGCCGCCATGACACCCGGCTGCACCACCGAGGCCTGCGACTTCCGCGACAACCTCCGCGACTTCGACGCCGCCGGCTTCACCGTCATCGGGGTGTCCCCCGACACCACGGACAAGCTGGCGAAGTTCCGCGACAAGGAGGGCCTGACCTTCACCCTCGTCGGCGACCCCGGCAAGGAGACCCTGCGGGCCTACGGCGCCTTCGGGGAGAAGAAGAACTACGGCCGCCTCGTCCAGGGCGTCATCCGCTCCACGGTGATCGTCGGCCCCGACGGCAAGGTCGCCAAGGCCTTCTACAACGTGAAGGCCACCGGCCACGTCGACCGCGTCAAGAAGGAGCTGGGCGTCTGACCGGCCCCTCCGGCCCGCCCAGCCGCGGGGTCGCGGAGTCCCGCGGCCCGGCGGCCGGGTCCCCCGCCGATCCCGGTACAGTTGTGCCCACGGGCACGCCCGGGGGCCGTAGTCCAATTGGCAGGAGACGCCAGCTTTAGGTGCTGTACAGTGCGGGTTCGAGTCCCGCCGGCCCCACCCACTCGGGACGCCCCCGCTCGGGGGCGCCCGCTCCGCGTCAGCGGCCCAGCAGGGCCCACAGGACGATCGCCAGCAGCACCAGCACGCCCACCGCCACCGCGGCGACCCGGGCCGGGGCGCCCGCACCGGTCCTGCCGGCGTGCCGCCCGGGGTTGGTGAGCCCCAGGGTGTCGGTGGACTCGCGCAGCGAGGCCACGAACGCGCTCATCGCCTCCGGGCTGTTGCGCAGCCGGTCGCTGATGTTCTCGGCCAGCACCCGGCCGCCCGCCTTGAAGTGCTCCCGGGCCGACTCGCGCTGCTCGGGGACCGCGGCCCCCGCCTCCCCGGCGCCCTCGCCGGCCTTCTCCGCGGTGGCCTCCCCGGACGCCGCCGGCTCCGCAGGCCCGGCGGCCATCGCGGCCTCGGGCGCGTCCGCGCGCTCGCCCTCCTCGGTGCTCCACGGGGCCAGCGCGGCGATGCGCAGCATCTTGGCGGCGTTGTCCGCGGTCAGCCGCTCGGCGGCCTCCACCTTGAGCAGGCCGGCCAGCGCCGGCGCCAGCGGGCCCGCCTTGGACGCCGGGGCGGGCTCCTCCAGCGGCTCCTGCCGCAGGATCTTGATGTAGCCCTTGCGGTCGTAGGGCGTGTGCCCCTCCACCGCCGCGTACAGGGTGGCGCCCAGCGACCACAGGTCCGAGGCCGGGCCGACCGGGCCCGCCTTGGCCCGCTCCGGCGACAGGTACGCCGGGGAGCCCACGATGCGGCCGGACTCGCTGAGCGCGGACTCGCCGTTCCACGCCGCCAGGCCGAAGTCGGTGAGCACCACGCGGCCGCCGCTGGTGATCATCACGTTGCCGGGCTTGACGTCGCGGTGCACGATGCCCTCGTTGTGCGCGACCTTCAGGGCGTCGATGAGCTGCAGCCCGATCTCGGCCACCCGCTGGTAGGGCAGCGGGCCGCCGACGTCGATGATCTCCTCCAGCGTGGAGGCCTCCAGCAGCTCCATGACGATCCACGGCCGGCCGTCCTCGTCGACCACGTCGAGGACCGTGATGAGGCTGGGGTGGCTCAGCCGCCCGGCCACGCGGGCCTCGCGGGTGGTGCGCTGGAGCAGGGACTCGCGGTCGGACCGGCTCAGGGATTCGGGGAGGCGCAGCTCCTTGACCGCGACCTCGCGGTCGATCACCAGGTCGACGGCGCGCCACACGGTCCCCACGCCGCCCCGGGCGATCTCCGAGACCAGCTGGTAGCGCCCCTTCAGCAGGCGCCCCTCAGGCGCGGCCACCGGGGCCTCCTGCGGATCCTGCGGGCGCCCGGAATCGGGCGCCGGCCCCGGGCGCTGTGTGTGGGGGTTGTCTAGGGAGGACACTGTTATCCACGGGTCCATTCACCGGCCATGGTGGCCTCCTGCGGAGCATTGCGGTCGCTGTCACCACGTAGGTGCACGGATCACTCGTTATACCAGCAGGACGTCGGGGCCCTGCCGGACGTTGCCATAACACCGGCACATAGGTTCGCTTTCGTTATGTCCGGGGAGAGCGAACCCATGCATCGCCGGCCCCTCCTTCACCCGTCCCGGGTCAGGAGGGGCCCACGTCCGGATGGGACGCGCCCGGAGGCGCATCGGTTCACCCGCGTCCCGGGTTTCACACCCAGAGCTCGTCGGGGGTGCGCACCTCGATCGGGCCGACGCCGGTCCCGGCGAGCGGGGAGCGCAGCCGCTCGGCGTCGCCGACGACGATCACCACGGCCTCCTCGGGGCGCAGGTACTCGACCGCGGCCGAGTCCAGGTCCTTCTTGGTGAGCCGCTCGTACCCGGCCCGGACGGTGTCCACGTGGTCGTCGGGCAGGTCGTGGACGACCATGTCCACCAGGGCCCCGGCCATCGAGCGGGCGGTGGAGTAGGTCACCGGCAGGCCGACCGTGTTGGCGTCGCGCACCGCGGTCAGCTCCTCCTCAGTGACCCCGCCCTCGCGCAGCTTCGCCACCTGCTCCAGGGAGGAGGTGATGGAGTGCGCGGTGGTGTCCGCCTCCACCTGCGCGGACATGAAGAACACCCCGCTGTCGCGGCGCAGGTCGAACCGCGCCCCGGCGCCGTAGGTGTAGCCCAGGCGCTCGCGCAGCTCCAGGTTGAGCCGGGAGGTGAACATGCCGCCCAGCACCTCGCCGATCCCCTCGGCGCGGGGCAGGTCCACCTGCGAGCGCGAGGGCGCCCGGTGCGCGATGACCAGGGCCGACTGCACCGATCCGGGGCGGTCGACGACCAGTACGCGGGGCAGCTCCCCGGGCGGCGGCGCGGGCTCGGTGATGGTCCGCGCGGGCGCCGGCGCGGTGTCCCCGAACACGGTCTTGCCCAGCTCCACCAGGTCGACGCCGCTCAGGTCGCCGACCACCACCAGGGTGCCCGCGACGGAGGCCAGGGTGTCGGCGTGGTAGGCGGCGACGGCCTCGGGGGTGATGTCGGCCAGCTTGACCGGGCCGCCGGCCAGCGGAGTGGCGTAGCGGCCGGTGAACAGCTGCCCGCCGAGGCTGCGCATGGCCAGGGTGCTGGCGGTGGCGGCCTCCAGCCAGAAGCGCTCCAGCAGCTGCTCGCGGCGCCGGACGATGTCGTCGGGCACCAGCGCGGGGCGGCGCACCGCGTCGGCGAAGAGCCGGACGGCCTCGCCCAGGCGGCCCACCGGGACGTCCACGCCGGTGATGAACCCGTCCCAGTTGATGCGGGACACCCACTCGGCGCCGTGCCGCTCCAGGGCCGGGGCCAGGGAGCTGTTGCCGTCGGGGCCGTCCTCCAGCACCTCGCTGGTCAGGGCGCCCACGCCCATGGCGTCGAGCGGCTCGACCGCGCCGCCGTAGGGGTGCACCAGCCGCACGGAGGCGAGGTACTGGCCGGGGACGTCGATCGCGACGACCGTGCCGCCGCCGACGGTGATCCGCTCAGGCCGGGGAAAGGTGTAGGAAGCCGGGGTACCGAGGTCCGGGCGGTTCTGCGACATGCTCAGAGACTCTTTCTGTGGTGGCTCGGCGGGACTCAGGCGTCGGCGGCGTCGGCGGCCGCGGCGGAGGCCTGCGCCTCGGCCTCCAGCGCCTCGGCGGCGGCCGCGGGCTCGGGGTCGAACCGGACGACGAGCCTGTTCTCGTCGACGAGCAGCCGCTCGGCGGCGGCCCGCACCTCCTCGGCCGTGATGTCCTGCCACCGGGCCGGCCAGGTCAGGGCCAGCTCGGGGTCGTCGAACAGCTGCGTGCAGGAGCTGATCGCGTCGGCCAGCCCGGCGGGGCCGGAGATGGACTGCAGGTGGTCCCGCTCCAGGACCGCGCGCGCCCGGTCGAGCTCCTCCTCGGTGACGCCCTGCGCGACCTTGGCGACCTCGGCGAGGATCTCGGCCTCCAGGGTGTCGCCGTCCACGTTCTCGCGGGCGAGCATGTTCACCAGCAGCAGGCTGTCGGTGTAGCGGAACGGCAGGACGTCGGCGGCGGCGCCGCCGTCGTCGGCGGCGATGGGGCGGTCCACGACCAGGGACCGGTACAGGCGGCTGCCCTGGCCCTGGCCGAGCACGGCCGAGAGCAGGTGGGCGACGTCGAACCCGCGCTCGCCGTAGGCGGGGGCGCGGTAGCACAGGAACACCCCGGCGGCCGGGACGGTCTCCACGACCAGGTCGCGCAGCGGACCGCCCAGCGGGGCGCGCAGGACCGCGTCGGGGGCCTGCGGGACCACCTCGCGGGCCGGGATGTCCCCGAAGTACTTCTCCACCCGGGCCCGCACGTCCTCCGGGTCCAGCTCGCTGACCACGGTGATGACGCAGTTGTCCGGGCCGTAGTGGGCCTTGTGGAAGGACTTGACGTAGTCCAGGTCCGCCGCGTCCAGGTCGGCCATGGAGCCGATGGTCGGGTGGTGGTAGGGGTGGCCCTCGGGGTAGGCCAGGCGCAGGATGCGCTCCAGGGCGGTCCCGTAGGGCTGGTTGTCGTAGCGCTGGCGGCGCTCGTTCTTGACCACGTCGCGCTGGTTGTCCAGCACCTCCTGGGTCATCCCGTCGCGCAGGGTCGCCAGGCGGTCGGCCTCCAACCACAGGATCCGGTCCAGGGCGTGGGCGGGGACCGTCTCGTAGTAGTTGGTGCGGTCGCTCGAGGTGGAGGCGTTGATGTCGCCGCCCAGGCGCTCGATCTCCTCGAAGTGCTCGCCCTTGGCGACGTTGCCGCTGCCCTGGAACATCAGGTGCTCGAAGAGGTGGGCGAACCCGGTCCGGCCGGGCACCTCGTGGCGGGACCCGACCCCGTACCACAGGTTCACGGCCGCCACCTGGCCGGTGGAGGCGGGCGCGGTCACCAGGCGCATCCCGTTCTCCAGCCTGTACTGAACCAACCGTCCCGCCGCTCCGATGCCGGTCACCAGTGCATGCACCCCGATTCACGCCGTCGCCTGTAGCCGGTCACCGCGCCGAAGCGGTGACGACTACGACCCTACGGCCTCCGGACACCCGGTGGACACCCGAACAGGCGCACCGGCCCGGGATCAGTTGCTGTAGCCGTCGGTGTTCATCGAGGCCGCCACCTGGTCGTAGACGGCGCTGTACTGGGAGTCGGCCGACCACACGTAGAGCAGCACGTCGCTGATCGGCAGGAACCACATGCGCACTTCGAAGGTGTCGTCGTTGGCGCAGGTCACCCGCCACACGGAGTGGTGGGACTTGAGGTCGTTGGCGTGCGTGGTGAAGTCGGAGACCGTCAGCTCCGCACCGGAGACGCCGATACCGCCGGAGGCCGCGGTGTTGAGGCTGCGGCAGCTGCTCGTGTCGTCCGCCCAGCCGTCGTCCTTGGCGTGGGCGTCGCCCTTCTTGGGCCATTCCCGCGGGTTGTTCTCCGCGGCCCGCGGGGTGAGCCGGATGGACCCGTAGGCACAGGCGGCCTGCCCGGGCGGGCTGGCGCACAGGGTGCCGCCCTCGTTCTGGATCTCCCAGCCCTCGGGCATGTCGATCGTGATGCCGTCGATGGTCTGGGAGGCGAACCCCTCGGGACCGGGCGGTTCGACGGCCGGAACGACGCCGCTGGCGCCCATCTCCAGGCCGGACTCCTCGCCGCCGCCCTCGTCGGAACCCCCGGAGCAGGCCGTGAGCAGCAGCAGGGAGGCCGCCGCGGCCGCCGCTCCCGCGGCGCGCGCGCCGCGCGTCCGATCCCCTCGCCCGTGGATGCCCGCCATCGCCTCGTCCCTCTCAAGCCGTGCGTTCCGCCGGTCAGAACACAGTCGACCTTAGGGCATGTTCCGGTAATACTCACCCGTCGCGGGACGCCCGGGGACCTCTCCCCGCGCCGCGCGGACCGCCCCGGCCCCGTCGTCCACAGGCGGCCGCGGGCGCCCCTCCCGGCGGGGCCCCGCCGACTACCCTGGGGCCATGGTGGACCTCGCGAAGATCACGCAACCCTTGTCCCTCGACCGGTTCGGCCCCCGCAGGGACGGACCCCTGGTGCTGGAGCTGGACCTGACCGAGGGGGTCGCCGACGAGGCCCCCGGGGACCCGATCGGCCAGCTCGTCAACCGCCGGCGCCAGCACTACCTGGACGTGGTGGAGGGGATCCGCCGCGGCGCCCGCGACCCGGGGGTGGCCGCGCTGCTGGTGCGGGTGGACGCCCGCTCCCTGGGGTTCGCCAAGGTGCAGGAGCTGCGCGCGTGCGTCGCCGACTTCCGCGCGTCCGGCAAGCCCGCCCTGGCCTGGGCCGACTCCTTCGGCGAGGCGGGCGACGGCAACCTGCCCTACTACCTGGCCTGCGCCTTCTCCGAGATCGTCATGGCGCCCACCGGCGTGCTGGGGCTGACCGGCCTGCGGCTCAAGAGCACCTTCGTCAAGGGCGCCCTGGACAAGGTGGGCCTGGACTACGAGGTCGGCAAGCGGTACGAGTACAAGAACGCGCTCAACGGGGTCACCGAGACCGGGTTCACCGACGCCCACCGGGAGGCGACCGAGCGGATCGTCACCTCGCTGGGCGACCAGCTGGTCGAGGGCGTGGCCGCGGCCCGCCCGCTCTCCGCCGACGAGGTGCGCGCCCTGCTCTCCCAGGGGCCGTTCATGGGCGACGAGGCGGTCGGGCACGGCCTGGTGGACCGCCTGGCCTACCGCGACGAGATCTACGCCGACCTGCTGTCCCGGGTGCGCGGCCAGGACGGCCCCGAGCCGCGGCTCGCCTTCGTCACCCGCTACCACCGCCGCAGCACCCCGGGGCCGCTCCCGCGGGTGGGCGGGGACGCCGACCACATCGCCCTGATCACCGCCACCGGGACGATCAGCCTGGGGCGCACCCGCCGCTCGCCGCTGGGCGGCGGCACGGTGATGGGCTCGGACACGGTGTGCGCGGCGTTCCGGGCCGCCCGCCGGGACCCGCACGTCAAGGCGGTGGTGTTCCGGGTGGACAGCCGGGGCGGGTCGCCCACGGCCTCCGACGCCATCCGCCGCGAGGCGGAGCTGACCCGCGAGGCGGGCATCCCGGTGGTGGTGACGATGGGCGACATCGCCGGGTCGGGCGGCTACTACGTGACGCTGGCCTCGGACGCGATCGTGGCCCAGCCGGGCACGCTGACCGGGTCCATCGGCGTCATCGTCGGCAAGCCGGTGGTGGGGCCGCTGCTGGAGCGGTACGGGATCACCAGCGACACGGTGGCCGTCGGCGAGCACGCCGGGATGTTCGACTCCGACCGGCCGTTCAGCGAGTCGGAGTGGGAGCGGGTCGACAACCTGCTGGACCGGGTGTACGAGGACTTCACCGGCAAGGTCGCCGCGGCGCGGGGCATGAGCCGGGACGAGGTGCACGAGGTGGCCCGGGGCCGGGTGTGGACCGGCCGGGACGCCGCCGAGCGCGGCCTGGTGGACACGCTGGGCGGGCTGGAGACGGCGGTGCGCATCGCCCGGGAGAAGGCGGGCGGCCGCGCGCTGCCGCTGCGCCCCTTCCCGCGCCAGAACCCGCTGGACCGGCTGCGCCCGCACGAGTCCAGCGAGGACCCGGCCGCCGCCCAGCCGCAGAGCTCCCTGAGCGCCTGGGGCCCGCTGCGCCACGTCGCCGCCGCCCTGGGCCTGCCCGAGGCCGGGCCCCTCACCATGCCCGACCCCGGACGTCTGCGGTAGCCGCCGGAGCGCGGCGGCCGCGGCGGCCCCTCGCTCGGCCGGGCCCGGCGGGCGGGGCCGGTGGGCGGGGCCGGTGGGCGGGGCCGCCGGGCGGCGAGCGGACCCGTACGGCGGACGGGGCACGGGGGGCGCCCGGTGCGGGAGGCGGCCCCGTACGGCGGGCGGAGCACGGGAGAGCACCCGGTGCAGCGGGCGGACCCGCACGGCGGACGGGGCACGAGAGGGCAATCCGGTGCGGGATGATCGGGGCGATGGACGTACACGCACGAGCAGGGGGTGACGGGGTGGGCGACCCGGTGGCGACCGGTCCTTACCTGGACGCGATGGGGCTGCTGCCGGTCGGGGTCGCGGTGGTGACCGTCGCCGACGGCCGGGACGACATCGGGGCGACGGTGAGCTCCTTCGGGTCCGTCTCGGCCGACCCCCCGGTGGTCTCGGTGAGCGTGGACTCCGACGGGTACGTGGCCGAGGTGATCGAAGAGGTCGGCGCGTTCGCGGTGAGCGTGCTCGGCGGCGGCCAGACGGCGCTGGCGGGCCGGTTCTCCGCCGAGGGCAGGCCCAGCGCCCGGCGGCTGGTGTCCGGCCTGGACCACCACCGCGGGGAGCACACCCGGGCGATCGTGCTGGACGACGCCCTGGCGGCGTTCGAGTGCCGGGTGCTGGACCACGTCGAGGTGGGCGACCACACCGTGTTCTTCGCCGCCGTGACCGCCCTGCCCGCCGTGCGCGGCACGGGCCCGGCGCTGGTGCGCCGCGCCGGCCGCTACCGCCCGGTCGACTGACCGCGCCGGAGCCCGGCGGCCCCGCGCGGCCCGGACCGTCCGGTCCCGGCCGCGCGGGGCGCCTCCGCGACCCGCCCTGCGCGCCCTCTCCCGCACCGCCGCGGGTCCCCGCCCGGCCCGGCGCGCCGGGCGACCGTCGGGCCGCGGCGGAGCGAAGGCCCGGAGGAGTACCTCCTAGGCCAGGTCCTGGGCGCCCAGCCACTCCTGGGCGACGTCGGCCGCCTCCTCGTTGTCGATGATGATCCGCTCGTTGAGCGCGGTCAGCTCCTCGGTGGTGAGCGCCGCCGACACCGCGTTCAGCACGGCGCGGGCGTCCTCGTCCACCTGCTCGGAGTTGATGAGCGGGGTGACGTTCTGGGCGCCGAACAGGTTCTCCGGGTCCTCCAGGACCACGAAGCCCTGCGCCGCGATCTGCGGGTCGGTGGTGAACAGGTTGGCGGCCTGCACGTCCCCGTCCGTGAGCGCCTGCGGGATCAGCGCCGGGTCCAGTGCCCGGAACTCGCCGAACTCCACACCGTAGGTGTCGGCCAGGCCCGGCACGCCCTGGGGCCGGGTCTCGAACTCCGGCGGGGCGCCCAGGGCCATGTCACCCGCCACCTCGGCCAGGTCGGCGATGCTGGTCAGCCCGTGCTCCTCGGCGGTCTGCGGGGTCACCGTGACGGAGTCCTTGTTCTCCGCCGCGGACGACTCCAGGATCTCCAGCCCCTCCGGCAGCGCCTCGGTGATGGCCGCGTTGGTCTCCTCCGCGGTGCCCACCGGGGCCTGGTCGTCGAGGTAGGCGAGGATGCCGCCGTTGTACTCCGGGAACACCGACAGCCGCCCGGACTCCACCTGCGAGTAGTACACCTCCCGGCTGCCGATGTTGAGCTGGTACTCCACCTCGAAGCCCTCGGCGGCCAGGGCGCGGCCGTAGATCTCGGCGAGCAGCGCGCTCTCGGGGAAGTCGGCCGAGCCGACGACGATGGCGCCGGAGCCGGAGCCCTCCTGGCCCCCTCCCCCGTTCTCCTCCTGGAAGGGGTCGCTGGCGCCGCAGGCGCTCAGCAACAGGACCAGGGGGAGCCCGGCGAGGGCGATCCGTGTCTTCATCTTCGGGAAACCTTCTCTCTCGTCGGCCCGCCGTGTCGGCGGACCCCTCACCGCGCGGTCGCGGCCTGCGCGCGCAGTCCGGGGGCGACCAGCAGGCGGCGCGCCCCGGCGAACAAAAGTGTGGTGACGACGGCCAGCGCCACCACGAGGACGGAACCGCCCAGGATCATGGACAGGTTCTGCTGGGCCTGGCCGTCGAAGATGTAGCGGCCCAGGCCGCCGACGCCCACGTAGGCGGCGATGGTGGCGGTCGCCACGACCTGGACGGCGGCGGTGCGCAGTCCGATCAGGATGAGCGGCAGCGCCACCGGCAGCTCCAGGCGCAGCAGGACCTCGCGGCCGCGCATGCCCATGCCCTGGGCGGCGTCGCGCAGCCCGGGGTCGACCGAGCGCACTCCCTCGTGGGTGTTGACCAGGATCGGCGGCACCGCCAGCGCCACCAGGGCGGCGGTGACCGGGACCAGGCCGATCCCGGCCGCCATGACGACGAGGAACAGCACGCCGATGGTGGGCAGCGCCCGGGCGAAGTTGGCCAGGCTCGCGGTGAGGAACCCGCCCACACCGGTGTGCCCGGTGAGCAGGCCGACGGGTACCGCGATGAGCGCCGACAGCACCAGGGCCAGCAGCGAGTAGTACACGTGCTCGCCGAGCCGGGCGGGGATGCCGGCGGACCCGCTCCACTGGGCGGGATCGCCGAACCAGGCGATGAGGCCGTCGAGGATCTCCACGGTCACCCCTTCCCCGGCAGTGCGACCGCCGTCGATTCGAGGGCCTCGGCTCCCGCGGGGGCCGCCGCGGCCCGGCGGCGGCGCCGGAACCCGGCGCGCGGCCGGTCGCGCCGGGTCCACGGGGTGAGCAGGCGCTGGGCCAGGACGAGCAGGGCGTCGGTGGCGAAGGCCAGCAGCACCACGAGCACGACGCCCACCACGATGGGCGCGTCGAACTGGCGGCGGAACCCGTCGCTGAGGATGAGCCGCCCCAGGCCGCCCAGGCCCACCAGGGAGGCGACGCTGACCATGCTGATGGTGGCCACCGACGCCACCCGCAGCCCGGCGATGATGACCGGCACCGCCACCGGCGTCTCCACCCGGACCAGGCGGCGCAGCGGGCCGAAGCCCATCGCCACGGCCGCCTGGCGGACGTGGTCGGGCACCTGGTTCAGCCCGTCGACCACGTTGGGCAGCAGGATGACCAGCGTGTACAGCGCCAGCGGCACGATCGCCGTCCAGTCGCTGAACCCGGTGTAGGGCAGCAGCAGGAAGAACAGGGCGATGGAGGGCACGGCGTAGAGCACGTTCACGCCGGTCAGCAGCGGCGGGTACAGCACCTTCCAGCGCACGCAGGCCAGGCCCAGCGGGACCGCCAGCACCAGCCCGATGGCGATGGAGGAGTACGCCAGGCGGACGTGCTCCACCAGCCGGGGCCGGATGCCCCGCCCCGGCTCCTCGGGGAAGTACCAGTTGGCCGCCGCCCAGTCCCACACGCCCTGGGCCCAGTCCCAGACCCCGGCGCTCATTCGGTCACCGACCACAGGGCGGCGCCGAGCTCGTCCTGGCTGACCACTCCCAGCACCCGGCCGTCGCCGTCCACTCCGACGGCGCGCCCGGCGGGCGAGAGCACGGCGGCGTCCAGCGCGGCGCGCAGGGAGTCGGTCTCCACCGTGAACGTGTGCCCGTAGGGGACGGTGTCCAGTTCGCCCAGGCGGATGCCGGAGGGGACGTCGGCCAGGGAGCGCTCGGAGATCCACCCCAGGGGCGCCCGGTCGGTGTCGACGACCAGCAGCCAGGGGTGTTCGGCGGCGATGTGGCGTACGTCCTCGACCTTGAGGTCGTCCTCGAAGACGACGTCGTCGCGCAGCGACAGGGTCCGGGCGGGGAAGAACGACAGCCGGCGCACGCCCCGGTCGTGGCCGACGAAGGATTCGACGAAGTCGTCGGCGGGGGTGGTGAGCAGCCGCTCGGGGGTGTCGTACTGGGCGAGTTCGCCGCCGGGGCGGAACACCGCGATGCGGTCGCCCAGGCGCACGGCCTCGTCGATGTCGTGGGTGACGAACACGATGGTCTTGTGCAGCTCCTGCTGGAGCCGCAGCAGCTCGTCCTGGAGCCCGGTGCGCACCACGGGGTCGACGGCGCTGAAGGGCTCGTCCATGAGCAGGACGGGCGGGTCGGCGGCCAGGGCGCGGGCGACGCCGACGCGCTGCTGCTGCCCGCCGGAGAGCTGGTGGGGCCAGCGGCGGCCCATGGCGGGGTCGAGGCCGACCAGCTCCATGAGCTCGGCGGCGCGGGCGCGGGCGGCCCTCCTGGGCGTGCCCACCAGCAGCGGCACGGTCGCGATGTTGTCCAGGACGGTGCGGTGCGGGAACAGCCCGGCCTGCTGGATGACGTACCCGATGCCGCGGCGCAGCAGGGCGGGGTCGCGTTCGCGGATGTCGACGCCGTCGATGCGCACGGTCCCCCGGGTGGGCTCGACCATGCGGTTGATCATCCGCAGGGACGTGGTCTTGCCGCTGCCGGAGGGGCCGACGAAGACCGTCGTCCGGCCGGTCTCGACGGTGAGGTCGAGGTCGGCGACGGCGACGGTGCCGTCGGGGTAGTGCTTGGCGGCGCCCTCGAAGGTGATCATCGGGGTCTCCAGTCCGGGGCGGGGCGGATGGTACGGGTGCGGGCCCTGCGGGAGGGGGGACCCCGGGGGCGGACCGTTCGACGGTACCCGTGTTCGAGTCCGCCAAACGGGAAGGACGCACACCGTGACCGAATCGCCCTATTACACACTTTTCCCGTCGGCGAGAGGGGGATTGGGGAGGAGCGCCGCGGCGGCGGGGGCCGCGGCGGGCCGTCAGGCCCTTTCCAGGGCCCACTCCGCGATCCGGTGCAGGTCGTCGGCGACCAGGTCGGCCCGTGCCGCGTGGGGCGAGGCGGAGTGCCGGTACCCGTAGATCCCCCGGCGCAGCAGGGCCGTCCTCATGCCCGCCCGCAGCGCGGGCAGCACGTCGTTGTCGACCCGGTCGCCCACGTAGAGGATCTCCTCGGCCGAGATCCCGGGCCGGACCAGGGCGGCCAGGTCCAGGACCCGGTCGAAGAACTCCGGCTCCGGCTTCTTCACGCCCCAGGTGTCGGAGATGCCGATCCCGTCCACGCCCAGCCCCATCGCCTCCAGGGCGGGCCCGGCCTCGGGCGGCTGGTTCCCGGCGATGACCAGCGACAGGCCGCCCCGGCGCATGGTCTCGAACGCGGGCCGCACGTCCGGGTACAGGTCCTTCTCCCCGAAGTGCTCGCGCTCGCCGTCCGGGTCCTCGGCCCGCCAGCGCTCGCTCTCGGCCGCCAGGTCGAATCCGGGCACCAGCAGGCGGAACCCGTCGGTGAGGGTGCCGCCGTCGGCCAGGACACCGCCGATGGTGCCGAAGAACGCCATGTGCGGGATCCCGAACCGGTCCGCCCAGCGCTCGAAGATCCGCGTCTCGTCGACCAGTGTTTCCCCGACGTCGAACACCACAGTACGAATAGCCACGTCGGGGAAGTCTACTTGTCCCCCGCACCCTGTCCGGGGGGCCGCAGCACCGCGAAGGCGTCGGTGATCTGCAGGCTCCGCGACCGGAACCGGAACAGCGCCGCGGGCCGGCCGCCCGAGCGGCCCGAGGGCACCGAGCGCCCGGTCTCCTCGATCTGCCCCCGGCGCAGCAGCACCCGGCGCAGGTTGGTGGCGGCCACGTCGTGCCCCAGCGCGGCCCGGTAGTAGCCCGACAGCTCCGACATGGTGAACTCCGGCGGGGCCAGGGCGAACCCCACGTTGGTGTAGCTGAGCTTGGCTCGCAGCCTCTGGCGCCCGGAGCGGACGATGGAGGCGTGGTCGAAGGCCATCGGCGGCAGGTCGCCGGCGGGGTGCCAGCGGGTGTCGGCGGGCACCACGGGGTCGATGCCGGCCGGGACCAGGCCCAGGTAGGCGGTGGCCAGGGTGCGGCGCTCGGGGTGGCGCTCGGGGTCGCTGCGCGTCTCCAGCTGCTCCAGGTGCGCCAGGTCGCGCACGTCGACCTTCTGGGCGAGCTGGCGGCTGATGGAGGCGCCCAGGCTCTCGTCGGCCCGCAGCCTGCCGCCGGGCAGCGCCCACTCCCCCTCGCAGGGCGGCAGCGCGCGGCGCCACAGCAGGACGCACAGCTCTCCGGCGCGGATCTGGAGGACGACGGCGAGCGCCTCGTGCGCCGAGAGGCCCGTGTCCTCGACCACGGCGCCCACCACCTGTCCGTTTGCTTCCGGGCTGTTCACCCTGTCCCTTCCGTTCCCCGACATGTTAAGCTGCGACAGGTTTGTGCCTGACAGACAAAAACCCTGTCTCCCGCACCGACCAGCCACGGCGCGGCGTCCACGCCCGCCCACAGCCTCAAGGAAGTAGTACGGACATGGCACCGGTCACCGCCTCGGCGGACACCATGACCAGGCAGGAATGGGCCGCGGAGGTCCGCCGCCTGGCGCAGGAGCGCGACGCGGTCATCCTCGCGCACAACTACCAGCGCCCGGAAATCCAGGACGTCGCGCACCATACCGGCGACTCCCTGGCCCTGTCCCGCCTGGCCGCCACCGTCGACGCGGGCACCATCGTCTTCTGCGGCGTGCACTTCATGGCCGAGACCGCCAAGATCCTGGCCCCGGAGAAGACGGTCCTGCTGCCCGACCCGGCGGCCGGCTGCTCCCTGGCCGACACCATCACCGCCGAGCAGGTGCGCGAGTGGAAGGCGCAGCACCCGGGCGCGGTCGTCGTCGCGTACGTCAACACCACCGCCGCGGTCAAGGCCGAGACCGACATCTGCTGCACCTCCTCCAACGCCGCCGACGTCATCCGGTCGATCCCCGAGGACCGGGAGATCCTGTTCCTCCCGGACCAGTTCCTGGGCGCCCACGTCAAGCGCGTCACCGGCCGCGACAACATCCACATCTGGATGGGCGAGTGCCACGTCCACGCCGGCATCGACGGGCACACCCTGCGGCAGCGCGTGGAGTCCGAGCCCGACGCCGAGGTCTACGTGCACCCCGAGTGCGGCTGCGCCACCTCCGCCCTGTACCTGGTCGGCAGCGGCGCCGTCCCGCAGGAGCGCGTCAAGGTCCTGTCGACCGGCGGCATGCTCACCGCGGCCGAGAACACCACCGCCAAGAAGGTCCTCATCGCGACCGAGACCGGCATGCTGCACCAGCTGCGCAACGCCAACCCCAGGACCGAGTTCGAGGCGGTCAACTCGCGCGCCGAGTGCCACTACATGAAGATGATCGACGCCGACAAGCTGCTGAACTCGCTGCGCTTCGGCACCACGGAGATCACCGTGGACGCCGGCACCGCGGAGCGGGCCCGCCGCTCCGTCGAGCGCATGATCGCCATCGGCTCGCCCTCGCGCGGAGGCGAGTGAACCGGGCCCCTCACCCCGCGCGAGGCCCCGGAGACCCGGCGTGAGGTAACAGAAACCTCACCTTCACGCCACAGTCCCCGGATTCCCCCGCGCGGTCCGACTCCCCCCACTACCGTCTGCGGTGTGGGGGGAGAATCGTGACCAGAGGCAACGAAAGAGACGAACCGGGTCCGGAGCCGGTCGAGGCGCTCTACGACGCCTTCGCGCCGGTCCTGTACCGGTACGCCTGGTCCCTGCTGGGCGAGGGCCCCGGCACCGCCGACGCCGTGCACGACGGACTGGTCGCCGCGTGCACGCTCACCGAGCGGCCGGCCGACCCGGCCGAGCGCACCCCCTGGCTGTACGCCCTGGTCCGGGCGGCCGCCCGCCGCCGCGGGTTCGTCCACGTGTGCCCCTACGCCCGGCTGGCCACCGTGCCCGCCGAGGAGCCGGTCGCGCGCATGTTCTCCCGCCTCCCGGCCAGCCACCGCGAACTGGTCGAGCTCCACCTGCGCCACGCGCTGCCCGCCTCGGCGATCGCCCGCGTCCTGGGCCTGGACCACGACCTGTGCGCCGAGCTGTCCCGCTCGGCGGTGCGCCGCGCCGCCGACGGTCTGGCCGAGGCCCGCGACCCCCGGCGCGCCGCACGCGCCCGCGAGCGCGTGCCCGCCGACGAGGGGCCGCCCTCGCCGGCCGGCTTGGCGCGCCCGGATGGAGGAGGTCTCCACCGCCCTGGCCCTGCTCCGCCCGCCGGGTCCGCCCCCGGGCCTGCGCGACCGGGTCCTGGAGACCTGCACCGACCCCGGCCTGGAGGGGGAGCGCCGCCGCATCGCCCGGGAGATGCACCCGCTCACCTCCGAGGGCTACCCGCTGCACCGCTCCCGGGCCGCCGAGGACGCCGCCGGCCTCGGCGGCGAGGACGAAGGGGACGGGACCGCCGAGGCGCGGGCGCCGCGCCCCGCCCGCGTCCTGCCGGGCGACCGGCTGAGCACCGCCGACCACCCGGTCCGGGAGGAGCACCGGGCCCCGCTGCCCGGCCCCGGGGGCGCGGACGAGGACCCCGAGGAGACCGCGCCCCGGCGCTCGCGCCGGGCGCTGCCTGTGGTCGCCGGACTGGCCACCGCCGCCCTGGCCATGGCGCTGTGGGGCTGGGCGGGCGCCTCGGAGGAGCCCGCCACCGTCATCGGCACGGGCCCGGACGCCCCCCGGCCCGCCGGCCCGGTGCTCACCGGGGCGGAGACCGCCTCCAGCGCCGCCGACACCCGGCCCGAGGCCGGCCCCACCACTCCGGGGGCACCGGCGTCGGGCGCGCCCGACGCGCCGGAGACCGGGCAGGAGGAGCCGCGGGAGGAGACCGCCCCCGAAGAGCCGCAGGCCCCGCCGGCCGCCCCGGCCGACCCCGGCGACCCGCCCCGGGAGGAGCCCCCCGCGGGGGAGGCCCCGTCGCAGTCGCCCTCGCCCGGCCCCGGAGACGACGACGCCTCCGGCGGGGAACCCGGCGATGACGGGTCCGAGCGCGGAGGCGGTCTGATCAGCGGCCTGCTGGGCCTGCTCCTGGGCGGTGGCTGACGCCCGGGTCCCTGCGGGGCGGAGGTCCGGTCTAGAAGGAGGCGAGGAGGCGCTCGGCGGCGACGTGCAGCCGCCGCTCGACCTCGTCGACGTCGCGGCGGCCCTTGAGGACCTCCACCAGCTCGAAGATCCACACGCTGGTGAGCGACCCGGCCAGCACGTAGTCCACGCCCTCGCGGTCGATGTCGGGGGCGTCCTCGCCGGCGTCCTCGACCGCCAGCGAGCCGGTGGCCACTCGCCAGACCAGGTCGGTGATGCGGACGTCCAGCTCGATCTTGACCTCGGCCATGATGAGCGAGCGCACCAGCGCGTCGGCCAGCTCCGGCTCGCGCATCAGCCCCCGGGTGGCGCGCAGCAGCACGTCCACGGCGCGGCCCGCGGGGGTGTCGGCGGTGGGCGGACGGCGGACGATGCCGCCCTCCAGCAGGTCGAGCTCCTCGGTGACCACGGCCACGACGAGGTCCATCTTGGAGGGGAAGTAGCGGTAGAGGGTGCCCAGGGCGACCCCCGCCCGCTCGGCGACCGAGCGCATCTGCATGGCCTCGACGCCGCCGCGCACGGCCAGGGCCGCCGCGGTCTGCACGATGCGCTTGCGTCGCTGGGTCTGGCTTCGCGACATGGTTCCGATCGGCGCCTGTACCGCCACAGGATCTCTCCCCTTCGTCGTCGGTCGCGCCGACTGCTCGCCGCAGCACCGAGAGGGCTACCAGGTGTGGCCGAAGCCCGTCCGGAGCACCGACCTTATGAGAACACGTTATCCAACCGCTTCCCGTTCGCGCAGCGGTTCCCTCCCATGATTCACGCCTCATTGACCGGCAGGGCAGCGGCCTTACGGAACCGATCCAGGGTTTTTGGGAACGCTGGTACAGGATTTATAGAATATGTTCTATTTCGCTCCGGGACGGGTCGTCCACCCCCGGCGGTCACGCTGGGTGAACCCCCGCCGCCGGACCTCCGCCCGGCCGCGATCGGCGCACGCCCCCCACTCTAGAATCGAATCCGATTCTGTTTCCAGTGAGAGGCCGCCCATGCCCGAGACACCCCCCGTCGAGGACCTCGGAGACGGCGTGTGGAGCCTGCCGGTGCCCATCCCCGGCAACCCCCTCGGCTTCACCTACGTCTACGTCCTGACCGGCTCCGACGGCCCCGTCCTCATCGACACCGGCTGGGACCACGACGACTCCTGGGACGCCCTGGTCAAGGGCCTGGCCCGGATCGGCCACACTGTCGGGGAGGTGCGCGGCGCCGTCCTCACCCACTTCCACCCCGACCACACCGGGCTCACCGGGCGGCTGCGCGAGTCCTCCGACGCCTGGCTGGCCATGCACCCCGCCGACATCACCGTCACCGAGCGCATGCTCGCCCTCGACGGCGACGCCCGCCTGCGCTCGCTGGCCGACCAGATGCGCGCCGCCGGATTCCCCGAGGACGACGTCGACGAACTCCTGGCCGGCCCCCGCTACTCCCCTCCCCCGGTCGTCCCCGACCTCCCCCTGGCCGACGGCGCCCGCGTGGACCTGCCCGGCCGCGACCTGCGCGCCGTGTGGACCCCCGGCCACACCCCCGGCCACCTGTGCCTGCACCTGGCCGACGGCGGACTCCTGTTCACCGGCGACCACGTCCTGCCGCGCATCACCCCGCACGTGGGGCGGTTCCCGCTGACCACCGGCGAGGGCGACCCGCTCGGCGACTTCCTCGCCTCCCAGCGGGCCGTCGGGGGCCTGCCCGGCGCCGACACGCTGGTGTGCCTTCCCTCACACGAGCGCCGTTTCACCGGGCTGGGCGCCCGGACCGCCGAGATCGTCGAGCACCACGAGGACCGCGTCGCCGAGATCCTGGCCCTGCTCCGGGCCGCGGGCCCCGCCACCCTGTGGGAGGCCGCCGCCGGCCTCACCTGGCGCCGGCCCTGGGCCGACATGAGCGTCCGCTCCCGCCACATGGCCGCCGCCGAGACCGCGGCGCACCTGCGCCTGGCCGAGGAGCGCGGGCTGGCCGCCCTCACCGGAACACCCGCCCTGCCCCGCTGGGTCGCCGTCACCGGGCCCGATGCACCGGCATAGGATCCCTACCAACCGGCCCGGGGGCCGACCCGAACACAACTGACGAGTAACATATGGGACGCCCGTACCCGCCACCGGCCCGGCCCGCGCGCGACGCCCGGCGGCGACCACCCCGCCCACCGAGGCGGCCGGGCCCCGCGACCCAACGAAGAGGTGGACTCTTGACCCAGTCGGGCAAAAGCACGGGACCGCACCCCGACCGCCCCCTGCGCGTGGCCCTGCTCTCCTACCGGAGCAAGCAGCACGTGGGCGGCCAGGGCGTGTACGTCCGCCACCTGTCCCGCGAGCTCGCCGCACTGGGCCACGAGGTCACCGTCTTCTCCGGCCAGCCCTACCCCGTCCTGGACGAGGGCGTCACCCTGGAGAAGATCCCCTCCCTCGACCTCTACAACGACGCCGACCCCTTCGTCGCCCCGCCGCTGCGCGAGTGGCGCGACTGGATCGACGCCCTGGAGGTCGCCACCATGTGGACCGCCGGGTTCCCCGAGCCGCTCACCTTCTCCCTGCGCGCCAACCGCGAGCTCCGCCGCCGCCTGGGCGAGTTCGACGTCGTCCACGACAACCAGACCCTGGGCTGGGGCCTGCTCGGCATCAAGTCCGCCGGGATCCCCCTGGTCACCACCATCCACCACCCCATCAGCGTCGACCGCCGCATCGAGATCGACGAGGCGCAGGGGTGGCAGAAGCTCTCCAAGCGCCGCTGGTACGGGTTCGTCAGGATGCAGGCCAGGGTGGCCCGCCGCCTCGACCCCATCCTGGTGCCCTCCCGGTCCTCCGCCGACGACATCACCCGCGAGTTCGGCGTGGCCCCCGAGGCCATGGAGGTCACCCCCCTGGGCGTCGACACCCGCTACTTCCACCCGCGCCCGGAGGTCCGGCGCGTCCCCGGCCGCATCGTGTGCACCGCCAGCGCCGACAGCCCCCTCAAGGGCGTCGCCACCCTGCTGCGCGCCACCGCCGAACTCGCCGCCGAGCGCGACGTCACCCTGACCGTCGTCAGCAGACCCCGCCCCGGCGGGCCCACCGACCGGCTGGTCGACGAACTCGGCCTGCGCGACCGCGTCGAGTTCGTCAGCGGCATCGACGACACCGCGCTGGCCGAACTCATCGCCACCGCGCAGGTCGCCGTCGTCCCGTCCTTCTACGAGGGCTTCTCCCTGCCCGCCGTCGAGGCCATGGCCTGCGCCACCCCGCTCATCGCCAGCCGCGCCGGGGCGCTGCCCGAGGTCGTGGGCACCGACGGCGACGCCGGCCGCCTCATCGCCCCCGGCGACCCCGGCCTGCTGGCCGCCGAGCTCGCCCGCCTCCTCGACGACGACGCCGAGCGCGAACGCATGGGCGCCGCCGCCTGGCGCCGCGTCCAGGAACGCTTCACCTGGCGGGCGGTGGCCGAGCTGACCGCCCGCCGCTACGCGTCCACGATCGCGTCCGCCACCGGCCGACGCCCCGCCGACGGGGACAGCCGCCCCGCCCCCGCCCGGGCCAACGGCGCCTGAGCACCTTTTTCGCAGAACACGAGGGAGCCTCCACTGATCACCGTCGACTTCACCCTGTTCCCCGTCGGTCCGGGCGACCGCGTGCTCGACCTGGGCTGCGGCGGCGGCCGCCACGCCTTCGAGGTCTACCGCCGCGGCGCCGACATCGTCGCCTTCGACCAGAACGTCGAGGACCTGGCCTCCGTCGAGACCATGTTCGCCGCCATGAAGGAGGAGGGCGAGGCCCCCGCCTCCGCCACCGCGGAGACCGTCAAGGGCGACGCCCTCGACATGCCCTTCGACGAGGGCTCCTTCGACCGCGTCATCGCCGCGGAGATCTTCGAGCACATCCCGCACGACACCGCCGCCATGAAGGAGCTGTACCGGGTCCTCAGGCCCGGCGGCATCGCCGCGGTGACCGTGCCCAGCTTCCTGCCCGAGCGCATCTGCTGGGCCCTCTCGGAGGAGTACCACACCAACGAGGGCGGCCACATCCGCATCTACACCCGCGCCGAGCTGGAGGCCAAGCTCAAGGCCACCGGGTTCCTGATCGGCCCGCACCACCACGCGCACGCCCTGCACGCGCCCTACTGGTGGATCAAGTGCGCGGTGGGCACCGACAACAACGACCACCCGCTCGCCAAGGCCTACCACGAGCTGCTCGTCTGGGACATGTTCCAGGCCCCCAAGGTGACCCGGGTGGCCGAGCGCCTGCTCAACCCGGTCATCGGCAAGAGCGTGGTCGTGTACGTGCGCAAGCCGCTCGACGCCGCCTGATGTCCGTCGTCACCGCACCGGACGACCTGACCCTGCGCCTGCCCGGCGTGCTGGACGCCGGGCAGCTGCTGCGCTCCGCCGACTACCTGGCACGCAGCCAGGAGGCCACCGGCGCCCTGCCCTGGTTCCCCGGCGGCCACACCGACGTGTGGGACCACGTCGAGTGCGCCATGGCGCTGACCGTCACCGGCCTGTGGGAGCCCGCGCACGCCGCGGCCGCCCGCCGCGCCTACCGGTGGCTGGCCGGCGCCCGCCACCCCGGCGGCGGCTGGCCCGCCAAGTTCCGCCAGGGCGTCCCCGCGACCGAGCTCCGCGAGGCCAACCACGCCGCCTACCCGGCCGTGGGGGCGTTCCACCACCTGCTCGTCACCGGGGACACGGCCTTCGCCGAGGAGCTGTGGCCCGTCGTCGAGGACGGCCTGGAGTTCGTGCTGGCCCTGCGCGGCGAACGCGGGGAGATCCTGTGGGCGCGCGGGGAGGACGGGTCCCCCGGCGACCACGCCCTGCTCACCGTCTGCGCCAGCGTGCACCACGCGCTGCGCTGCGGCGCCGCCCTGGGCGAGCGGCTGGGCCGCCCCCGCCCGGAGTGGACCAAGGCCGCCGACCGGCTGTCCGACCTCATCAACGACGACGAGGACCTGTTCGCCGACCGCGGCCGGTTCTCGATGGACTGGTTCTACCCGATCCTGGGCGGCGCCGTCCGCGGCGAGGCCGCCCACGCGCGCCTGGCCGAGCGCTGGGACCGGTTCGTGGTCCCGGGCCTGGGCGTGCGCTGCGTCGACGACCAGCCCTGGGTCACCGCCGCCGAGACCTCCGAACTGGTCCTGGCCCTGGCCGCCGTGGGCCGGACCGGGGACGGCGTGCGCATCCTGCGCGAGGTGCAGCACCTGCGCGACGGCGACGACGGCGTCTACTGGACCGGCTACCAGTTCGCCGAGCAGGTGCGCTGGCCGGTGGAGCGCAGCACCTGGACCACCGCCGCCGTGATCCTCGCCGTGGACGCCCTCACCCGGACCACACCGGGGTCGCAGGTGTTCCTGCACACCTGGGACGGGTGAGCCCGGGCGCACACGGCGAAGGGGCCGCGGACGTCGCCGTCCGCGGCCCCTTCGCACTCGCCCCGCCCGGCGGGGTCAGCCGGCCGGGAACTCCCTGACCTCCTCGCGGGCCGGCGGGGTCTCCCCGCCGCCGCCCTCGCCGTCACCCGGCCCGGGGAACTCCGGAACCTCCGGGACCTCCGGCGTGCCCGGGTTCTCCGGGGTCTCCGGGACCTCGGGGACCTCCGGCGTGCCCGGGTCCTGCGGCGTCTCCTCCGGCAGCTCCTCCACCGGCTCCTCCGGAGCCTGGGTGGACGGGTCCGGCGCCCAGTACTGGGTGGACCCGGCGAACGCGGGCGGCGGGAACTCCTTGCGCTCGTACCCCTCCATCGCCCGCTGCATGTAGTCGCGCCAGATCGGCGCCGCCACACCGCCACCGGAGATGTCGTAGCCGGGGATGCCGAACGACTGGTTGTTCTCGTTGTAGACGCCCACGGCCGTGGACAGCTGCGGGGTGTACCCGACGAACCAGGCGGCGACACTGTCCGAGGTGGTACCGGTCTTGCCCGCCACCGGGTGCGTCCAGAAGTTCGCCGAGGTACCGGTACCGCCCTGGACCACCTGCTCCAGCGCGTAGGTGACGTCCGCGGCGGTCGACTCCTTGATCGCCTGCCGGGACTCCACCTCGGGGCGCACCTCCTCGCCGTCGGCGTTGAGGATCGACTTGATCACGTGCGTGTCCACGTGGCGGCCGCCGTTGGCGAAGGTCGCGTACGCGCCCGCCTGGTCCAGCGGCGTCACCGTGGAGACGCCCAGCGCCAGGGTGGGCACCAGCTGGTGGTCCTCGATGCTGCCCTCGCGCAGGCCGATGTCGTACGCGGTGTCGCGCACGTTCTCGTAGCCGACCTCCATGTTCAGCTCGACGAAGCCGAGGTTGTTGGAGACGCGGGTGGCCTGGACCAGGTCCATCGGACCGCCCGGGGCGTTGCCCGCGTTCTGGATCCGCGAGCCCTGGATCTGGCGCGGGCCGCTGCCGTCCACGAAGCTGTTGAGGCTGTAGCCCTCCTCCAGCGCGGTGGCCAGCACGTAGGGCTTGAACGCCGAACCCGACTGGGCGCCGCCCAGCAGCGCGCTGTCGTACTGGTTCTCCAGGTAGTCGTGGCCGCCGTAGAACGCCAGCACCTCACCGGTGGCGTTGTCCACGGTCGCCATGCCGACGTTGACGCCCTCGGGGATGACCTCCTGCGGGATGGCGGCCTCCACCACCTCGTAGGCGGCGTCCATCATGTCCTGGTCGAAGGTGGTGACGACGGTGAAGCCCTGCCGGTTGATCTGGTCCTCGGTGTAGCCCAGCTCCTCCAGCTCGCGCATCGCGGCCTCGTACATGTAGCCGCGGTAGCCGCTCAGGTCGTTGTCGGCCCCGGGCTCGTACTCGATCGGCGCGGGGAACTCCATCCCGTCGGCCTCGGACTGGGTGATGGCGCCCGTGGTCACCATGCCGTCGACGACGTAGCGCCAGCGCTGCTCCATCTCCGGCGTGGTGTTGACGTCCGCCTCACCGAACGGCGTCGGCTGCTGGATGGCGGCGGCCAGGAAGGCGGCCTCCTCCGGAGTCAGCTCATTGGCGTTCTTGTCGTAGTAGGCCTGGGCCGCGGCCTGGATCCCGTAGGCCTGGCGGCCGAAGTAGATGGTGTTGAGGTACTGCTCCATCACCCATTCTTTGGTCTCGCTCTGGTCGACCTTGATGGAGATGATGATCTCCTGGATCTTCCGGGAGACGGTCTGCTCGAAGGACACGCCCTCGTAGTAGTTGCGGACCATCTGCTGGGTGATGGTGGAGCCGCCCTGGACCTGCTGGCCGGTGACCGTGGACCAGACGGCGCGGGTGGTGCCGCGCACGGAGACGCCGGGCTCGGTCCAGAAGCCCCGGTCCTCGGCGGAGATGACGGCCTCGACGACCTGGTCGCCGTTCTCGGTCATCTCCTCGTAGGTGATGGGGTCGCGGTCGGTGCCGCGGTAGGCGAACTCGGTCTCCCCGTCGCCGAAGTAGAAGGTCGACCCCTGCTCCACGGCGTCGGCCTTCGCGGCGTCGGGGACCTCGACGGTGGCGTAGAAGTACGCGAAGGCGCCGCAGGCGATGATGACCATCAGCGCGGAGGCCACCAGGAAGGTGCGCAGGATCCGCCACCAGAGCGGCTTCTTGCGCTTGCCCTTCTTGGCCTTGGCCTTCTTCCCGGGACCGGTGCCGGCGGGACCCGACGGGCTGGACGAACCGCTGGGACCGGTGGGGCCACCGGGACCCCCGGGGCCGCTCGGGCCTCCGGGGCCCTGGGGCGGGCGGCCCGCGCCGGCGGCTCCGACGTAGTTGGACAGCCGCTGCGGCTGCGGCCACATCGCCCCGGCCTCGGCCGCGGACTCCTCCGTGACCTGGGGGTCCGGAACGGGCCCGGCGACGGACTGCGGAGCCTCGGGTGCGCCGGGGGGCGTGGCGGGAGGCGCGGCGGACACGGGAGGCGTCGAGGGCTCGGCCACGGACCCGGCGGGCGGGACCGGCGGGGCGGCGGGAGTCCAGGACGGGGCCTCGGACGCACCGCCCTGCGCGGCTCCGGCGGGCTCGGCGGCGTCGTCGGCCTTCCCGGCCGCGGCGGTGGTGTCGTCGGCAGCGGGCACGGGTTCGGAGCCGGGCGCGGCGGCGCTCGGCTCGGACGCACCGGGCCCGTCGGGCGCGGCCCGGGGGCCGTCGGCCGGCTCGGGAGCCTGCGCCGCGGTGGCAGCGGCCACCGCGGCCGCGCCGTCGGCCTCCTCCGCGGAGGAACGCTCCCCGGATCCGTCGGCGGTCTCCCTCTCCGCCTGCGCGGACGCCGTTTCGGGCTCGTCGGCCGCCGAGTTTCCGGTCACCTCCGGAGCCGCCTCGGCGGCGGGCTCCTCCGCGGTCTCCGCGGTGGTCCTCCCCGGCTCCCGCCCGTCCTCCCCCTCGGAGGACTCGTCGAAGCCCTGCTCCGCGAGGACCTGTGCGACCCGCTCGCGGAAGAAGGTGCCGCTGGTCTTGAAAGTGATGGGCCCGGAGTCGGCCGCCGAGTCGGCGTCCTCGCCACCACCGGTGGTCGGGGCGCGGTCGGCCGTGTCCTCTCCGGCGTCGGGCAGCTCCTCCGCAGAGGTGTCGTTGGTCTCCGGCGCGACGTCCTCATCGTGCACGGGGCGCTGCCCATCCGCCCCGTTCGCGCCGTTTGTGCTCTCGCTCAGCTCCCCGCCCCCATGGCAAATCACGTCCGGCACGGTGCCGTCCTGGTATTTGACGCGCA
Source organism: Nocardiopsis changdeensis (assembly GCF_018316655.1). Lineage (GTDB taxonomy): Bacteria > Actinomycetota > Actinomycetes > Streptosporangiales > Streptosporangiaceae > Nocardiopsis > Nocardiopsis changdeensis. Next base: position 5,711,312 of record NZ_CP074133.1, read on the forward strand.
ACCGCCCCGGATCGGTTCAGTCAAGATTTGGACCGAAGTGGTCTTTCGGGGGATAACGCCACCATCGCTCCGCCCCTTCTCGACACGATACCGGGCCGTAACCATGTCAAGGCCGAATCCATAACCGGGTGGTGACTTCTTACCGAAGGCTTACCCGGCGGAGGCGTGTCCCAGGACGGTCGTTGTCCGACCGGTTCGGGGAGGTGGGAGGGCTCAGGCGACCCGTTCCAGGACCCGCATCGAACCGACCGCCGAGACCTCCTTGAACAGACCGGAGTCCAGGGCCCGGAGGTAGATGTTGTACGGGGGGCGCCCGCCGTCCGCCGGGTCGGGGAAGACGTCGTGGATCACCAGCGCGCCGCCGGGGGCGACGTGCCCGCTCCAGCCGGCGTAGTCGGCCTGCGCGGCCTCCTCGCTGTGGCCGCCGTCGATGAACAGCATCCCCAGCGGGGTGCCCCACACCGAGGCCACCTCGGCGGAGCGGCCGACCACGACGATGACCTCGTCGTCCAGCCCGGCCCGGGTGAGGGTCCGGCGCAGGTGCGGGAGCGTGTCGAACTTCCCGGTCTCCCGGTCCACGAGCGTCGCGTCGTGGTACTCCCAGCCCTCTTGGTGCTCCTCCGACCCGCGGTGGTGGTCCACGGTGACCACCTTCACGCCGGTGGCCCGGGCCGCAGCGCCGAGGAAGACGGTGGACTTACCGCAGTAGGTGCCGATCTCCACGACCGGCCCGACAGGGGCGTAACGGAGAGCGGTCTCGTACAGGGCGGTGCCCTCGTCCGTGGGCATGAAGCCCTTGGCGGCCTCGGCGGCGGCGAGCAGGTCGGCGGGGATGGGAATCGTCATGGGTGAATTGTCCCACCGGTGGGGGGCGGGTCCTCCGTTCGGCTCCGCTGATGCGTCTGTTTGTGCTCTTCCAACGCCGTGGTGGGTGACGGGTGGGGCTGTACGGGGCCCAGCTGTGGTCTGAGGGCGGATCATCTCCTTCGACTCCAGGGGCCACCGCCGAGGAGCGTCGTGGGACCTCCGCTCCAGGAGGACCATGGCCACACACCCAGCCCCAGCCCCAGCCCCAAGGACACTCTCATGCCCCTTCAACACTGTGGTGGGTGACGGGCTGGTCTGTCCGGGGCCGAGCCACAACCGGAGGGCGGATCATCTCCTTCGTCCCCAGGGGGTGGGGGTGGGTGTGCCCACCGCCCCAGAGGCCCCATCGGCGGCAGGGACTTCGGTAGGGCGGCACTCGGCCCGGCCCCCAGGGGGTCGTCCGCCCGACTGGGACCCTCAGCCACAGCCGGGGACCGTCGTGGGACCTCCGCTCCAAGAGGACCATGGCCACACGCCCAGCCCCGGGGGCTGCCCACCCACTTGGAACCCCCACCCCCCGCCGGAGGGCGTCGCGGGGCCTCCGCCACAGGGGGTGAAGGCCGCAGGTGGCTTCCCGCCCCGACCCCAGGGGTGCCTCTTTGCCCTTTCAACGTTGTGGTGGGTGGCGGGTGTGTCTGTTGGGGGCCGAGGCACTACCGGAGGGCGGATCGTCTCCTTCGGCGCCGAGGGGTCGGGGTGGGCGTTCCCGCCGCCCGGACACACGGGGGTGAAGGCCGCGCGTACCTGCGGGCCCGTCCCCAGGGGGTTTCCCACCCGGCCGGGGCCTCGGCCACAGCCGGAGGGCATCGCTGGGCCCCCGCCGCAGGGGGTGAAGGCCGCGGGCGACTTCCCGCCCGTCCCCAGGGGGTTTCCCACCCGACCGGGCCCTCGGCCACAGCCGGAGGGTGGACCGCTTCCTGCGCTCCAGGGGGTTTCCCACCCGACCGGTGTGGCCCGCCCCAGCCGTGTCAGGCCAGTGGAGCCCCTGGCCCTAGGGGGTGTTCGCCGAGGTAGTTGTAGGTTTCCAAGAGGCCGGCCGCTTGGGGTGGGCGGTCCGCGCCGGGTGGGCCCGGCCCCGGCCGCAGTCGGTGTCCGGCAGACCGCCAGGCGGGTGCGTTGGGCGCGCGTGGCGGGTGGTGGGGGTGTGTATGCCGGAGCCGGGTGCACGCGGAGCGCGCACACCCGCACCGCCTGGAAAGGTTGTGGGCGCCGGCGGCGGTGCGGGGGCTCCACGCTGTCGCCTACTCCCGCGCGTGACCGCGGTACCGGTCAGTGCCGGGGGTGAAAGCCGCACGTTTCCGCGACCCCGGCCCCAGACCGGGCACAGGACCGCGGCCCTGGCCGCAGGGGGTGAAGGCCACACACACCCACAGCCCCAAGCCCCAGGGGGTGTGGGGAAGAAGAACCGCGCACCTCAGCCCCCAGGGGGTTTCGCCGCACGTACCCGCGACTTCAGCCCCAGACCGGGCACAGGTCCGCGACCTCTACCCCAGGGGGTGTGGGAAGGCGTGATCGCAACCCCCGTCCCAGGGGGTGTGGCCGCACGTACCCGCGACCCCGGCCACAACCCGGAGGAGAAACTGGAAACCTCCGCCCCAGGGGGTGCTGCTGGACGTGTTCGCCAGCCTGTGCCCCAGGGGGTGCTGTCGCACGTACCCACAGCCCCAAGCCACAGGGGGTGCGGGAAGGCGTGATCGCAACCCCCGTCCCAGGGGGTGTGGCCGCACGTACCCGCGACCTTGACCCCGAACCGCGACCTCCACCCCAGAGGGTTGGGGAGGAAGAACCGCGACCCCGACTCCAGGGGGTTTCGCCGCAGGAACCCGCGGCCTCAGTCCCAGGCCGGAAACAGAACCGCGGCCTTGACCCCACCCGGTGAACGCCGCAAACGCCTTAAATGCCTACCCATGCCGTGGGTCAAGGCCGGCTGTCGGGAGCGGGTCTCACCCCCTGACGAAGGCTTCCGGTTGCTCCTTCCCACACCCCCTGGGGCCGGGGTCCCGGTCATGCCTCCCTGAACCCCCTGCGGCGGAGGCCGCGGTACCTCCTCCCCAACCCCCTGGGGCCGGGGCCGCAGTCCTGTGCCCGGTCTGGGGTCGGGGTTCCGGGTACGTGCGGCGAAACCCCCTGGGGCCGGGGTCCCGGTCATGCCTCCCTGAACCCCCTGCGGCGGAGGCCGCGGTGCCTCCTCCCCAACCCCCTGGGGCCGGGGCCGCAGTCCTGTGCCCGGTCTGGGGTCGGGGTTCCGGGTACGTGCGGCGAAACCCCCTGGGTCCTGGGTCCCGGTCATGCCTCCCTGAACCCCCTGCGGTGGAGGCCGCGGTTCTTTCTCCCTAACCCCGCTCTGGCTGATGCCGCGAGCCCCCACGGCTCTCACCCCCTGCGGCCAGGGCCGCGGTCCTGTGCCCGGTCTGGGGCCGGGGTCGCGGAAACGTGCGGCTTTCACCCCCGGCACTGACCGGTACCGCGGTCACGCGCGGGAGTAGGCGACAGCGTGGAGCCCCTTCACCGCCGCCGGCGCCCACAACCTTTCCAGGCGGTGCGGGTGTGCGCGCTCCGGGTGCACCCGGCTCCGGCAGTCACACCCCCACCACCCGCCACGCGCGCCCAACGCACCCGCCTGGTGGTCTGCCGGACACCGACTGCGGCCGGGGCCGGGCCCACCCGGCGCGGACCGCCCACCCCAAGCGGCCTAGCCTCTTGGAAACCTACAACTACCTCGGCGAACACCCCCTATGGCCGGGCACCCCACTGGCCTGACACGGCTATGGCGGAGATCCCGGTCGGGTGAGAAACCCCCTGTGGCGCAGAAGGCGGTTCACCTTCCGGCTGTGGCCAAGGCCTCCAGGACAGGCAGAAACCCCTCGGTGTCCGGGGCAGAGGAAACACCCGCCCCGACCTCTTGCAGCCGAAGGAGACGATGCTCCCTCCGGCAACCCCCGAGACCCCGGACAGACCCACCCCCACCCCACACAGCATTGAAAAGGGAACAAGCAGAAAGACCGCTGCGGCCGCCCCCTGCGACCAAGGCCCCCAGAACACAAAAAAAAAGGGGGCCGCCCCAAGGACGACCCCCCACACACAAAACCCGCACCCCGAAAACAGGGAAAGCCCCCACCCGAAGGCAGGGGCTCTCAACCCGAAGAAAACCGTGGCGGCAACCTACTCTCCCACCCCACCACAGGGCAGTACCATCAGCGCAAGGAGACTTAACGACCGGGTTCGGAAAGTAACCGGGTGTGACCCTCCCACCATAACCACCACGGAAACCCACACCGCAACCCCACCCCAACCAGGACAGGGAAACGGAAGCTTCCACAGTTATGTGAACATGTATGCGCGAGCACCCAATTATCTGCAGCGGACAAGCCCTCGGCCTATTAGTACCGGTCAGCTCCACCCCTCACAGGGCTTCCACACCCGGCCTATCAACCCCATCGTCTCTAGGGAGCCTTACCCTCTCAAAGGAGGCAGGAGACCTCATCTCGAAGCAAGCTTCCCGCTTAGATGCTTTCAGCGGTTATCCCTCCCGAACGTAGCCAACCAGCCATGCCCTTGGCAGGACAACTGGCACACCAGAGGTTCGTCCGTCCCGGTCCTCTCGTACTAGGGACAGCCCTTCTCAAGTCTCCAACGCGCACAGCGGATAGGGACCGAACTGTCTCACGACGTTCTAAACCCAGCTCGCGTGCCGCTTTAATGGGCGAACAGCCCAACCCTTGGGACCAACTCCAGCCCCAGGATGCGACGAGCCGACATCGAGGTGCCAAACCATCCCGTCGATATGGACTCTTGGGGAAGATCAGCCTGTTATCCCCGGGGTACCTTTTAGCCGTTGAGCGACACCGCTTCCACACGCCGGTGCCGGATCACTAGTCCCAGCTTTCGCTCCTGCTCGACACGTCCGTCTCACAGTCAAGCTCCCTTGTGCACTTACACTCAACACCTGATTACCAACCAGGCTGAGGGAACCTTTGGGCGCCTCCGTTACTCTTTGGGAGGCAACCGCCCCAGTTAAACTACCCACCAGACACTGTCCCCGAACCGGATCACGGCCCAAGGTTAGATGCCCGAAACAGTCAGAGTGGTATTTCACCAACGCCTCCACCACCACTAGCGTGGCAGTTTCACCGGCTCCCACCTATCCTACACAAACCATCCCAAACACCAATGTCAAGCTATAGTGAAGGTCCCGGGGTCTTTCCGTCCTGCTGCGCGAAACGAGCATCTTTACTCGTAGTGCAATTTCACCGGGCCCATGGTTGAGACAGTGGGGAAGTCGTTACGCCATTCGTGCAGGTCGGAACTTACCCGACAAGGAATTTCGCTACCTTAGGATGGTTATAGTTACCACCGCCGTTTACTGGCGCTTGGATTCCCAGCTTCACAGGGCGAACCCCGTTAACCGGTCCTCTTAACGTTCCAGCACCGGGCAGGCGTCAGTCCGTATACAGCGTCTTACGACTTCGCACGGACCTGTGTTTTTAATAAACAGTCGCTTCCCCCCGCTATCTGCGACCCCACCCAGCTCCAGCCGCAAGGGCTCTCACCAGACAGGGCTCCCCTTCTCCCAAAGTTACGGGGACAATTTGCCGAGTTCCTTAACCATGGTTCACCCGAACGCCTCGGTATTCTCTACCTGACCACCTGCGTCGGTTTAGGGTACTGGCCGCTCACGAACTCGCTAGAGGCTTTTCTCGACAGCATGGGATCACTCACTTCGCCAAAAACGGCTCCGCATCACGTCTCAACCTTCATGGGGGGCGGATTTGCCAACCCCCCGGCCTACACGCTTACCCCCGGACAACCACCGCCGGGTAGAGCTACCCTCCTGCGTCACCCCATCACTTACCTACTACAAGCTCGGATCCCAGACCAGCACAGCAACCCGTCCCGAAGGACAGAAAGCCGGCCAGCGTGGTTAGCATCACCTGATTCGATACTGGGCGCTCGTGCACGGGTACGGGAATATCAACCCGTTATCCATCGACTACGCCTGTCGGCCTCGCCTTAGGTCCAGACTCACCCTGGGCGGATTAACCTGCCCCAGGAACCCTTAGTCAATCGGCGGCAACGTTTCTCACGTTGCTTTCGCTACTCATGCCTGCATTCTCACTCGCACGCCCTCCACCACACGATCACTCGGCGGCTTCACCGAACGCACGACGCTCCCCTACCAACCCCACCCCAAAGGTGGAGCTTCACAGCTTCGGCGGTGTGCTTAAGCCCCGCTACATTATCGGCGCAGAACCACTTGACCAGTGAGCTATTACGCACTCTTTAAAGGATGGCTGCTTCTAAGCCAACCTCCTGGTTGTCTCAGCAACTCCACAACCTTTCCCACTTAGCACACGCTTAGGGGCCTTAGCTGATGATCTGGGCTGTTTCCCTCTCGACTACGAAGCTTATCCCCCGCAGTCTCACTGCCACGCTTCACTTCACCGGCATTCGGAGTTTGTCTGACGTCAGTAACCTTGTCGGGCCCATCAGCCAAACAGTAGCTCTACCTCCGGCAAGAAACACGCAACGCTGCACCTAAATGCATTTCGGGGAGAACCAGCTATCACGGAGTTTGATTGGCCTTTCACCCCTACCCACACCTCATCCCCCAGGTTTTCAACCCTGGTGGGTTCGGGCCTCCACGAGGTCTTACCCCCGCTTCACCCTGGACATGGGTAGATCACTCCGCTTCGGGTCCACAGCATGCGACTCAAATCGCCCTATTCAGACTCGGTTTCCCTACGGCTACCCCACCCGGGTTAACCTCGCCACACACCATGACTCGCAGGCTCATTCTTCAAAAGGCACGCCATCACCAGATACAAGACCCAGCTCTGACGGCTTGACAGCACACGGTTTCAGGTACTATTTCACGACCCCTCACCGGGGCACTTTTCACCTTTCCCTCACGGTACTAGTGCACTATCGGTCACCAGGACGTATTTTGGCTTAGCAGGTGGTCCTGCCAGATTCACACGGAATTCCTCGGGCTCCGCGCTACTCGGGGACAGCGTCAACACCCGACCAGAACCTTCACCTACGGGACTCTCACCCACTCCGGTACCGCTTCCCAACGGTTTCAGCTAGCTCTGATCTCAAGTGCTCCGGGCTAAGCAGACCCGAAAAGACACGCCCCACAACCCCGCACACGCAACGACTGCCGTCTATCACACGCGCACGGTTTAGCCTCTTCCCCGTTCGCTCACCACTACTAGGAGAATCACTGTTGTTTACTCTTCCTACGGGTACTGAGATGTTTCACTTCCCCGCGTCACCACCAACCGCCCTATACATTCAGGCGGCGGCAACCCGACACAACTCGGGCTGGGTTCCCCCATTCGGACACCCACGGATCACAGCTCGGTTGACAGCTCCCCGTGGCCTATCGCGGCCTCCCACGTCCTTCATCGGCGCCTGGTGCCAAGGCATCCACCGTATGCCACTATCACTTGGCCACTACAGATAACAAGATGCTCGCGCACACTATTCACAAATCAAAACACCAACCGCGTTCTCCGCTACCACTCAGACAAACCCCCGCCCCGCCTCCCTCAGGAGAGCAGGACACACAGGAGATTCTGAGAGTTCTCAGAGGCGGTCCGCGGGAACCAACCGACCCGCCGGCCCGAAACCGGACCAAGACGAGGGTTGCTTCCTCAGACACCCAACAGCGCGCCCCCCGAGGCTTCTAGGACCCCCGGAGGTGAAGTTCGATATGAATTTCTACAGCCATCCCGACCTCTCACCGGCCACCAGGGCCAGGAGCATCGGGTCCACTTTCGAGTCCGGCCAACCATCGGAAAAGTGTTGGCCTTGAAAGACTCCTTAGAAAGGAGGTGATCCAGCCGCACCTTCCGGTACGGCTACCTTGTTACGACTTCGTCCCAATCGCCAGCCCCACCTTCACTCACTCCCTCCCCGAAGGGTTAGGCCACAAGTTTCGGGTGTTGCCGACTTTCATGACGTGACGGGCGGTGTGTACAAGGCCCGGGAACGTATTCACCGCGGCGTTGCTGATCCGCGATTACTAGCGACTCCACCTTCATGGGGTCGAGTTGCAGACCCCAATCCGAACTGAGACCGGCTTTTAGGGATTCGCTCCACCTCACGGTATCGCACGCCCATTGTACCGGCCATTGTAGCATGTTTGCAGCCCAAGACATAAGGGGCATGATGACTTGACGTCGTCCCCACCTTCCTCCGAGTTGACCCCGGCAGTCTCCCATGAGTCCCCACCATTACGTGCTGGCAACATGGAACAAGGGTTGCGCTCGTTGCGGGACTTAACCCAACATCTCACGACACGAGCTGACGACAGCCATGCACCACCTGTCACCCGCCAACCAAATGACCCTGTATCTCTACAGGTCCACGGGTGATGTCAAACCTTGGTAAGGTTCTTCGCGTTGCGTCGAATTAAGCAACATGCTCCGCCGCTTGTGCGGGCCCCCGTCAATTCCTTTGAGTTTTAGCCTTGCGGCCGTACTCCCCAGGCGGGGCGCTTAATGCGTTAGCTACGGCGCGGAAACCGTGGAAAGTCCCCACACCTAGCGCCCAACGTTTACGGCATGGACTACCAGGGTATCTAATCCTGTTCGCTCCCCATGCTTTCGCTCCTCAGCGTCAGGTAAGGCCCAGAGACCCGCCTTCGCCACCGGTGTTCCTCCTGATATCTGCGCATTTCACCGCTACACCAGGAATTCCAGTCTCCCCTACCTACCTCTAGCATGCCCGTATCCACTGCAGAACCGGGGTTAAGCCCCGGTCTTTCACAGCAGACGCGACACGCCGCCTACGAGCTCTTTACGCCCAATAATTCCGGACAACGCTCGGACCCTACGTATTACCGCGGCTGCTGGCACGTAGTTAGCCGGTCCTTATTCCCCACCTACCGTCAACCCCGGGAGAACCCGGGGCCTGCGTGAGTGGTAAAAGAGGTTTACAACCCGAAGGCCGTCATCCCCCACGCGGCGTCGCTGCGTCAGGCTTTCGCCCATTGCGCAATATTCCCCACTGCTGCCTCCCGCAGGAGTCTGGGCCGTGTCTCAGTCCCAGTGTGGCCGGTCGCCCTCTCAGGCCGGCTACCCGTAATCGCCTTGGTAGGCCGTTACCCCACCAACAAGCTGATAGGCCGCGAGCCCATCCCCGACCGAAAAACTTTCCACCCCCACCATGCGGAGGAGGGTCGTATCCGGTATTAGACGGCGTTTCCACCGCTTATCCCGGAGTCAGGGGCAGGTTGCTCACGTGTTACTCACCCGTTCGCCGCTCGTGTACCCCGAAGGGCCTTACCGCTCGACTTGCATGTGTTAAGCACGCCGCCAGCGTTCGTCCTGAGCCAGGATCAAACTCTCCATAAAGGTCTTGCACCGAACCCCACAAGGGGGCCGGAAACCTAGAAGAAATCCTGACCGAACCATGTCTGGCTCAATCAAAGGAACCTCGCACACTCGAATCTCACCGATTCTCGTGTGACGGGGCCAAAACAAACTTGGCTGTAAAAATCGAACACGCGCTGTTGAGTTCTCAAGAAGCAACCGCCCTTCCCGTACAAGCCCGGAACCCTTGGGTCCCGTGTGCTCTTCCGTGGAAGGCGTCTGCGTTTCCGCTTTGTTGTGTCTTCACTTTATCAGTGTTCCCGTTCCCCGCCAAATCGGCGTGGTCCGGAATGGACCGACCAGGAGTGAAGAATTCCTGTTTCCCTTCGCCGCCCTTTTCAGGGCCGCCTCCGAAGCCTACCGCCTGCGGGCGCATGCCCGTGACGCTCTGGTCGGAGTGAATAGGAGGTGCCGCTTCGACGCGGTCCGGGGCCGAACACGCCCTCTGGGCGCTCGCCGTCCCGCAGCGACTCGTTCGAGTGTAGGTAACAGCTGATGCGACGTCAAATCGCCTGGTCGGCGGGGCGGGAACCCCTGCCCTCAGGCGATCTCCGCGGGTTGTGGACCCCCCACACCGGGGATCGTGTGCGGCCGCGGCCGTTTCGTCGGACGAGGGTGGTCCTGCCCCTGCGGCCCCGGCCTCAAACCGGTATCGGGGAACTTTTCCCGTCATCCCAGGTCGAAAGCTTGAGGGGCGGCCCGGACGGGCCGCCCCTCGACGCGCGCGGGACCGCGTCAGACCATCGCCGCGATCTCCGCCGCCAGCTTGCGGAAGGCGATCCCCCGGTGGCTGATGGCGTTCTTCTCCTGGGGGGACAGCTCGGCCGTGGTGCGGCTCTCGCCCTCCGGGACGAAGACCGGGTCGTAGCCGAACCCGTTCTCCCCCCGGGGCTCGCGGATCACCCGGCCGCGCATCTCGCCCTCCGTCACGACCTCGGTGCCGTCGGGCAGGACCAGGGCCGCGGCGCACACGAACGCGCCGGCGCGGCGTTCCGGCGGGGTGTCCGCCAGCTGGTCCAGGACCAGCTCCAGGTTGGCCCGGTCCTGGTCGTCCGCGCCGAAGCGGCCGGCCCAGCGGGCCGAGAGCACGCCCGGCATGCCCCGCAGCTCCTCGACGCTGAGCCCCGAGTCGTCGGCCACCGCGGGCAGCCCCGTGTGGGCGGCGATCGCGCGCGCCTTGAGCAGGGCGTTGCCGACGAACGACGGCTCGGTCTCGGGGACCTCCGGTGCGTCCGGGAACGCGTCGAGGGACAGCACCTCGGCGCTCACCCCGGCGTCCGCGAGGATGGCGCGCAGCTCGGGCACCTTCTTGGCGTTGCGGGTGGCCAGCACGATCTTCACGATTCCCCCTTCTCCGGCGACGCCGCCGATCCGGGTGCCGTTGAGTACGGTCACTCCGCCAGGGCCTTCTTCTGGAGGCCGGTCAGTTCCTCGCAGCCGCCGACGGCCAGGTCGAGCAGCTTGTCGAGCAGTTCGCGGTCGAACGCCGCGCCCTCGGCGGTGCCCTGCACCTCGATGAACTTCCCGTCGCCGGTGAGGACGACGTTCATGTCGATGTCGGCGACGGAGTCCTCGAGGTAGTTGAGGTCCAGCCGGGGCTGGCCCTGGACGACGCCGACGCTGACCGCGGCCAGGGAGCCGGTGAGCGGGTTGTTCTTGAGGTTGCGGCGCTTGCGCAGCCACTTCACGGCGTCGGCGAGGGCCACGTACGCGCCGGTGATGGCGGCGGTGCGGGTGCCGCCGTCGGCCTGGAGGACGTCGCAGTCCAGGGTGATGGTGTGCTCCCCCATCGCCTTGAAGTCGACGACCGCGCGCAGGGAGCGGCCGATGAGGCGGGAGATCTCGTGGGTGCGGCCGCCGATCTTGCCGCGTACGGACTCGCGGGCGCCGCGGGTGTCGGTGGCGCGGGGCAGCATCGCGTACTCGGCGGTGACCCACCCCTCGCCGGTGCCGCGGCGCCAGCGCGGGACACCGTCCTCGACGGTGGCGGCGCACAGCACTCGGGTGTCCCCGAACTCGATGAGCGCGGAGCCTTCCGCCTGGCGCAGCCAGTTGCGGGTGATCGTCACGGGGCGGAGTTGGGTCGGAACTCGTCCGTCAGGTCGGGCCATGGTCAAGAGCGTATACGTGCGCGCTCGCCCCGGGGGCGGGTGTCGCGAAGGCGTGCGCGCGGTGGGACCCACGCCACGCTCAGCCGCCGATGGTGTGCGTCCGTCCGCTGCGGGCCAGGTCGATGGGCCCGTCGTAGGTGGATCGGGCCTCCGCCAGGGTGACGTCGTCGTCGTTCCACGGCACCAGGTGGGTGAGCAGCAGACTGCGGGTCCGGGCGCGGCTGGCGTGCTCGCCGGCCTCGCTGCCGGTGAGGTGCATGTCCTTGGGGTGCTCGACGTGGTCCTGGAAGGCGGCCTCGCACAGGAACAGGTCCGTGTCGGAGGCCAGGTCGACGAGGGAGTCGCAGGCGCCGGTGTCCCCGGAGTAGGCCATGCTGGCGCCGTTGTGCTCCAGGCGGATGCCGAAGGCCTCCACCGGGTGGTTGACGCGGTCCACGCGGACGGTGAAGGGGCCGATGCCGAGGGTCCCGGGGGTGAGCTCGTGGAAGTCGAAGACCTCGGTCATGCCGGGGTCGGGGTCCAGGCCGTAGGCCTCGGCGACGCGCTCGGAGACCCCGCTGGGGCCGTAGACGGGGATCCGGGGTTTGGCGCCGTCGGGGTGGAACATCCGGGCGACCCAGTACGAGCACAGGTCGAAGCAGTGGTCGGCGTGCAGGTGGCTGAGGTAGACGGCGTCGACGGAGTAGATGTCGACGTGCCGCTGGAGCGCGCCGAGTGCGCCGTTGCCCATGTCGAGGAGCAGGCGGAAGCCGTCGGCCTCGACCAGGTAACAGGAGGCGGGGCTGTCCGGCCCCGGGAAGCTCCCGGAGGACCCGATAATCGTGAGTCGCACGTCGTCGTCGCCTTCTCGAAGGGCCGCGCGGCTCCGTGGCACCCCCGACCGTGTGCGCGGAGTACGGATGGCGGCTGGTTCAGCGGTTGTCCCGTTGTTACGGGTCTACCCCAATGGCCGCCCGGGTGGTACAAAATGTGTCCTGCATCTCACGCGACCTCGATCACGTGTGAATTTTTCACACCATATGACACGTTCCGTGTGGTTCGTTCCCGCCGTATTACGGTCCGTTTCCGGCCCGCCGACGTGCGCGGGGGTGCCGCGTCCGCATCCGGACACCGGCCGTGGGAACACGGCGGGGGCGGCACCCCGGGTCCGGGATGCCGCCCCCTGGGGGCGCGTGCGGGTCAGGCCCAGAGCTGGCCGTCGAGGCGCTCCTCCGCCTCTTCCAGCGTCCCCTCGTAGGCCCCCGTCGACAGGTACTTCCACCCGGCGTCGGCGATGACGAACGCGATGTCGGCGCGCTCCCCCGCCCGCTCCGCCTTGCGGGCCATGCCCAGCGCGGCGTGCAGCGCCCCGCCGGTGGAGATCCCGGCGAAGATGCCCTCCTTGTCCAGGAGTTCCCGGGTCCGCCTGAGGGCGGCGTCGGCGGGCACGGAGAACCGCGTGGTGAGCACCGACTCGTCGTACAGCTCCGGGACGAACCCCTCGTCGAGGTTGCGCAGGCCGTACACGAGCTCGCCGTAGCGCGGCTCGGCTGCGACGATCCGCACGTCCGGCCGGTGCTCGCGCAGGTAGCGGCCCACACCCATGAGCGTTCCGGTGGTACCCAGACCCGCCACGAAGTGGGTGATCTCCGGCAGGTCCGCGAGGAGCTCGGGGCCGGTCGTCTCGTAGTGGGCGCGGGCGTTGGCCTGGTTGCCGTACTGGTAGAGCATCACCCAGTCGGGGTGTGCGGCGGCCATCTCCTTGGCGACGCGGACCGCCTCGTTGGAACCGCCGGCCGCGTCGGAGAAGTGGACCTCGGCGCCCCACATGGCGAGGAGCTGCCTGCGCTCCTGGGAGGTGTTCTCCGGCATGACGCAGACCATGCGGTAGCCGCGGAGTTTGGCGACCATCGCCAGGGAGATGCCGGTGTTCCCCGACGTCGGCTCCAGGATGGTGCAGCCGGGGGAGAGCAGCCCGTCCTTCTCCGCCTGTTCGATCATGAAGAACGCGGCGCGGTCCTTGATGGACCCGGTCGGGTTGCGGTCCTCCAGCTTCGCCCACAGCCGGACCTCCGGGGAGGGCGAGAGCCGGGGCAGGCCGACGAGCGGCGTGCCGCCGAGGGAGTCGAGCAGGGATTCGTAGCGCATGGGCGCGCCTAGCGGCTTCCGCCGGCCACGGCGGGCAGGATCGTGACGTTGTCGCCGTCGGAGAGCTTCGCCTCCAGGCCGCCGACGAAGCGCACGTCCTCGTCGTTGAGGTACACGTTGATGAAGCGGCGCAGCTTGCCGTCGTCCACCAGGCGCGCGCCGATGCCCGGGTAGCGGCTGTCCAGGTCGCTGAACAGCTCGCCCAGGGTGTCGCCGCTGCCCTCGACGGCCTTGGCGTCGCCGGTCAGGTTGCGCAGGATGGTGGGGATGCGGACCTCGATGGCCATAGGTGTGTCTTCCCGTGAACGTGGTTGGTGTGCGTACAGTCCCAACGAGGCGCCTCCCACGGCCATTCCGCGGGCCCCGTCGGGCGGGGCGGGGTGCTACCCGGTGATCTCCACCGGCTCCTCGGTGACCTCGCCGTCCAGGATCCGGTAGGAGCGCAGCTCCGCGGTCTCGGGGTCCCTGGTGGACACGAGCACGTAGTGCGCGTTGGGCTCGGACGCGTAGGAGATGTCGGTGCGCGAGGGGTAGGCCTCGGTGGCCGTGTGGGAGTGGTAGATCACGACGGGTTCCTCGTCGCGGTCGTCCATCTCCCGCCAGACCTTCAGCTGCTCGAGGGAGTCGAACCGGTAGAAGGTCGGGGACCGCTCGGCGTTGACCATCTCGATGAACCGTTCGGGACGGTCGGTCCCCGCGGGGCCGGCCACGATGCCGCAGGCCTCGTCCGGGTGGTCGCGACGGGCGTGGGCGACGATCTGGTCGTAGATCGAGCGATCAATCCTCAGCATGCCTCCCAGGGTATCGGAACAAATTTCCCTACCAACCGAATGGGTATTGTTAGCGTCGGCCGAGGTCACCCCGTTCGCGATCCGGTCGAATCAGGGCAGGTCGGCGTGAGGTCGCACAACTCCACGGATTAGGCTCATGCCCATGAACGACCATGGCAGCAGCGCGCTGCTGACCGACCACTACGAGCTGACGATGATCCAGGCGGCCCTGCACAGCGGGGCGGCGGCCCGGCCGTCGGTGTTCGAGATGTTCGCCCGGCGCCTGCCCGAGGGGCGCCGCTACGGCGTCGTCGCGGGGACCGGGCGGTTCCTGGAGCAGCTGGAGGGCTTCCGGTTCCGCACCGAGGAACTGGACTTCCTGTCCGACAACGGTGTGGTGGACGACACGACCCTGCGCTGGCTCTCGGAGTACCGGTTCTCCGGGAACGTGTGGGGCTACGGCGAGGGCGAGGCCTACTTCCCGGGGTCGCCGATCCTGGTCGTGGAGGGCACCTTCGCCGAGGGTGTGATCCTGGAGACCCTCGCCCTGTCGGTGTTCAACCACGACAGCGCCATCGCGTCGGCGGCCAGCCGGATGGTCGTGGCGGCCGGCGAACGGCCGTTGATCGAGATGGGCTCGCGCCGCACCCACGAGGCGGCGGCCGTCGCCTCCGCGCGCGCCGCGTACGTGGCCGGGTTCGCGACCTCCTCCAACCTGGAGGCGGGGCGCTCCTACGGGGTGCCCACCGGCGGCACCGCCGCGCACGCGTTCACGCTGCTGCACGACAGCGAGCGGCACGCCTTCTCCACGCAGCTGGACTCGCTGGGCGCGCAGACGACCCTGCTGGTGGACACCTACGACGTGGAGCGGGCCGTGCGCACCGCCGTCGAGCTGGCCGGGCCGGAACTGGGCGCGGTGCGCATCGACTCCGGCGACCTCGGCAAGACCGCGGGGCGGGTGCGCGAGCAGCTGGACTCGCTCGGCGCCACCGGGACCCGGATCGTGGTGACCGGCGACCTGGACGAGCACTCCATCCAGGCGCTGGCCGTGGCGCCCGTGGACGGCTACGGGGTGGGTACATCCCTGGTGACCGGTTCGGGCGCGCCGACGGTGTCGCTGGTGTACAAGCTGGTGGCGCGGGCGCACGGGACGTCCGCGGACCTGCCGCTGGAGCCGGTGGCCAAGCGCTCGGTGGGCAAGCCGAGCCGGGGCGGCCGCAAGTGGTCGGTGCGCCGGCTCGACGACACGGGCACCGCGATCGCCGAGGAGGTGTTCCCCTACGAGCCGCCGGAGGCGGTGGGGACCCGCCCGCTGCTGCGGCCGCTGGTGTCGGACGGCGAGGTGGTCGGCGGCGAGAGCGTGCACGACGCGCGCGAGCGCCACCGCGCCGCGGTGGCCGAGCTGCCCGAGCAGGCGCTGCGGATGTCGCGGGGCGAGGCCGCCCTGCCGACGGTGTTCCACTGACCGGCCGTGTTCCGGTGGACCGGGTTGCGAGAGGAAGGGGTGCCGGCATGACCAGAGCGCTCATTGTGGTGGACGTGCAGAACGACTTCTGCGAGGGCGGCAGTCTGGCGGTGGCCGGGGGCGCCGCCACCGCGGAGGCCGTGACCGGGCACGCGCGCTCGGGCGGGTACGACCACGTGGTCGCCACCCGCGACTACCACATCGATCCGGGGGCGCACTTCTCGGACGAGCCCGACTTCGTGGACAGCTGGCCGCGGCACTGCGAGGCGGGCACGCCGGGGGTGGAGTTCCACCCGGACTTCGACGCCTCGCTGGCCGAGGAGGTCTTCAGCAAGGGCCGGTACACGGCGGCCTACAGCGGGTTCGAGGGGACCGCCGAGGACGGCTCGACGACGCTGGCGGAGTGGCTGCGCGAGCGCGGGGTGGACGAGGTGGACGTGGTGGGCATCGCCACCGACCACTGTGTCCGGGCCACCGCGCTGGACGCCGTGCGGGAGGGGCTGCGCACGCGGGTGCTGCTCGGCCTGACCGCGGGTGTGGCGCGGCCGACCGTGGACGCCGCGCTGGCGCAGCTGGACGAGGCGGGCGTGGCCCTGGAGGGCGAGCCGCGGGTCGGCTGACCCCGACGGGTGGGAGGGCGGGGCCGTGCGGTCCCGCCCTCCTCCGTGTCAGGGGTGGGAGAGCAGGGCGCGCAGGACGTCGCCCGCGCGCGTCCACAGCAGGGAGCCGCCCTCCCCCGGCAGCAGGTGGCGGCGGGCGCCGGGGATGCGGCGGGTGAGCAGGGCCGCCCGGTCCGGGGAGTGGAAGGCGTCCAGTTCGCCGTACCAGACGTCGGTGGGGACGGCGGCCTGCTCCGGCGCCGGGTCCCAGCGGCCGGAGGCCAGGACGGTGTCGCGGGCGTACCCGGCGCCGTCGCCGGCGAAGCCCTCGGCCAGGGCGCGGCGGTAGGCGGCCGCGAAGGCGGGGGCGCGGTACACGGCCGCGTCGCGTTCGGGGGCGTGGGCGGTGACCAGGTCCCACATGCCGTCGGGGCCCAGTTGCGCGAGGTCGCGCCCGGCGCGGTCCGGGTCGGCGGCCACGGCGTCGCGCAGGGCCCGCGCGCCGGGGTCGAGGAGGTCGGCCAGGCCGGGGTGGGCGATCTCGTCGGCGGGCGAGACCAGCGCCAGGGCGCGCGCCGTGCCGGCCGCGGCGCAGGCGAGGGCGAAGGGAGCCCCCTGGGAGTTGCCCACGACGGCGGGGCGGCCCAGGCCCAGGTGGTCCGCGAGGGCGCGGGCGTCGGCGGCGAAGTCCGCGGCGGTGCGGCCCGGGGCCGGGTCCGAACCGCCCAGGCCGGGGCGGTCCGCCGAGACCAGGTGCACGCCGAGTCCGGCGAGCAGGTGGGTGCCGAAGCCCAGGGAGCGGCCGGTGGCGGCGCCGGGGCAGAGCAGGACGGGGGTGCCGCCGGGGTCGCCCCACGAGCTCCAGGCCAGGGCGCGGCCGTCGGACAGGGTGAGCGCGCCGGTGCGCTCGGGGGCGTCGACTCCGAGTTCCATGCCGGGGAGCCTAGGGGTGCCCACGCCGCCCCGACCAGTGGTTTTCCCGGACACGCGAGGGGGCGGCGGGAGGGTTCCCGCCGCCCCCTGCCGTGTCGCGGCTCAGGCGACGCCGATGGCGGCGCGGACGCGGTCCAGGACGTCGCGGGCGCGCTCGCGGGCGCGGGCCGACCCGGCTTCGAGGATGTCCTCGATCTCCTTCGGGTTCGCCATGAGCTCCTCGTAGCGCTCGCGCTTGGGGCCCAGCTCGGCGTTGACCGCCTCGAAGAGCTCGTTCTTGAGCTCGCCCCAGCCCATGCCGCCCTGCTCCAGGCGCTTGCGCACGTCGGCCGTCCTGTCGGCGTCGGCGAAGTGGGTGAGGAGCTGGAAGGGCACCGAGGTGTCGGGGTCCTTGGGGTCCTCGACGGGGGTGGAGTCGGTGGGGATGCGGCGGATCGCCTTCTTGAGCTTGTTCTCCGGCAGGAAGAGCGGGATGTGGTTGTCGTAGGACTTGCTCATCTTGCGGCCGTCGACGCCGGGGAGGATGCTCGCCTCGCTGTCGTCGATGACGCCCTTGGGCAGGGGGAAGGAGTACCCGTGCGCGCCCTCGCCGTAGCGGTTGTTGAAGTACCCGGCGATGTCGGCGGTGTACTCGATGTGCTGGGACTGGTCGCGGCCCACGGGGACGTGGGTGGCCTGCATGATGAGGATGTCCGCGGCCATGAGGATGGGGTAGTTGAACAGCCCCATGTTGACCCCGGCGTCCAGGTCGGTGATCCCGGCCTCGTTGTTGCGGTCGCGGGCGGCCTTGTAGGCGTGGGCGCGGTTCATCAGGCCCTTGGGGGTGAGGGCGCTGAGGATGGTGGTCAGCTCGAAGGTCTCGGGGACCTTGGACTGCTGGTAGATGACCGTCCTGGCCGGGTCCAGCCCGCACGCCAGCCAGGTGGCAGCCCCGGACCGGATGCTGTGGCGGAGCTCGTCCGCGTCCTTGACGGTGTTGAGCGCGTGGTAGTCCGCGACGAAGTAGTAGGTCTCGTAGACGTCCGCGGCCGCCAGGGCCGGCTGGATCGCGCCGACGTAGTTGCCCAGGTGGAAGTCACCGGTGGGCTTGATCCCGGTCAGGTAGGTGTTCGCTGCCATGCCCCAAGGAAACCACACCCCCGCGCCCCGGTTTCCGCGCCCCGGGAGCCTACTTTCGGGGGCGTGGATATGCATACTTGAGGTATGACTTCCACGGATACCACGATCAAGGTCCCCAGAGCCCTCCGCGACCGCATCAGCCGCCGTGCGAAGCGCGAGCACACCACCCTGGCCGCGGCGATCGAGCGCGCCCTGGACGAGTCCGACGAGTTGGAGTTCTGGCGGGAGGTGCGCCGGCACAACGCGGAACTGTCCGCCGGCGAGCGGGAGGCGTACACGTCGGACCGGACCCTCGGCGACGATCTCGCCGATTCCGGGGACGACGCGTTGACCGCGGAGGACGCGTGGTGAGGCGTGGCGAGATCCACATGGCCGACCTGGGCGACCCGATCGGGCACGAGCAGGCGCTGCGGAGGCCGGTGCTCATCGTCAGCGCCCAGCCCTGGCTGGACTCGAACCCTCCGGTGGTCATGGCCGTGCCCCTCACCCGCACGCGCCGGGAGAGCCCGACCCATGTGGAGATCGAGCCGGGCTCTTCCGGGTTGAAGGAGACCAGCTATGCCAAGTGCGAGGACCTGCGTGCCATCTCGCCGCTGCGGCTGGAGCGGAACTTCGGGATGGTCCAGGACACGGTCCTGTTCCGGGTGGAGCTGATCCTGCGCAGGCTGCTCGGGCTCTGACCCCGTCAGGGGCGGTGAGGGGAGCGGAAGGCGGCCCAGTGTTCGGCCATGCGGCGGGCCTGGCCCTCGGTGAAGTGGGTCATGCAGTCGTCGTCGCTGTAGTCCATGAAGTTGGTGACCGGGTCGCGGCCGCCGCGGTGCGGGCAGGAGTCGCGGCCCTGCGGGCAGCCGGCCGCGGCCTCGCGCTCGTAGGGGGTGTCGCCGACGTAGTCGCCCGGGGTGGTGCAGCCGTTCTGGAAGGTGTGGAACAGGCCCAGCCAGTGGCCGACCTCGTGGGTGCCGGTGTGGCCCAGGCCGAAGCGCTCGCGGCCGCCGCCGGGCAGGGTGTCGTGGGCCAGGACGACGCCGTCCTGGTCGGGCGCGGCGGCGTGGTCCTGCGGGAAGCTGGAGTAGCCGAGCAGCCCGGTGCCCAGGTCGGCGGTGTAGATGTTGAGCGTGTCGGCGCCGCCGCGGTGCAGCTCGGAGCGGATGCGGTCGCGGTGGCCGTTGAAGTCGGAGAACCAGGCGTCGTTCTCGCTGCGGGTGACCTCGGAGAGGGTGAACCGGAAGCCGGTGTCGGCCCCGGCGGCGTCGTAGCCGCCGGAGTAGGCGGTGTTGAGGACGTCGATCTGGTCGCGGATGCGGGCGTCGCTCACGTGGCCCCGGCCGTCGGTGGCGGAGATGACGTGGACCACGACGGGGACGGTGCCCGGCGGGGCGATCTCGTGGGACCGCAGGGAGCGCAGCGCCTCGCGCAGCCGGTCGTTGTAGCGGGCGGCCTGCTCGGGGGTGAGCTCCCCGCTGTCGGTGACGGTGTCCGATCCGGGTTCGGCGAGGCGGGCGGTGGTGCCCGGCGGGCAGTCGGGCCCGCGGACCGCCGCCGCCCGTTCGGTTCCGGCCCCGGCGGGGTCGGGCAGCGCGGTGCCCGCGACCATTCCGCTCAGGGCGAGTCCGCACATCGCCAGTCCGGTCCAGAGTGCGGCGGTCGCGCCGCGTGCGTTTCGTCCAATCACTTCACGGACTGTAGTGAAATGAACACGTATAGCACGCGAGCCCGGGCGCGAGCTTGCGAAGTGTTTGCCCGGATGGCCCGGAATACCCCCTACTACTTGCCGCCGACCGCCCAGACGCGGAGCTTCGCGATGCGCTCGCGGATCTGGTCCGGGGTGGCCTGGGCGACCGGCGGCCCGCCGCAGGCGCGGCGCAGCTCGTTGTGGATCACCCCGTGCGGCTTGCCGGTGCGGTGGTGCCAGGCGCCGACCAGCCCGCTCAGCTCACGGCGCAGGTTCGCCAGGACCTCGTGGGTGGGGCCCTCGTCCCGGACCGGCTCGTCCTTCTTGCGGGCCTTGATCTCCCCGGCCTTGATGTCGTCCTTGCGCTTGCGCAGCAGCTGGGCCACCTGCTGGGGCTCCAGCAGGCCGGGCAGGCCCAGGAAGTCCTCCTCCTCGGTGGAGCCGGGCACGCCGCCGTACTCGTTGCCGTCGTAGAGGGCGCGGTCGAACTCGGCCGACGCCTCCATCGTCTCGAACGGCAGCTCCTCCCCCGCGTCGGGGGTGTCGCGCTTCCTGTTGGCCTCCTTGAGGAGGTCCTCCTCCGGGTACTCGTCGTCCTCGGCGGGGGTGCGGTCCAGGACGTGGTCGCGCTCGCGCTCCATGTCCCCGGCGAACTCCAGCAGGGTGGGCACCGAGGGCAGGAACACCGAGGCGACCTCGCCGCGCTTGCGCACGCGCACGAACCGGCCGATGGCCTGGGCGAAGAACAGGGCGGTGCTGGTGGAGGTGGCGTACACCCCGACCATCAGGCGGGGCACGTCCACGCCCTCGGACACCATGCGCACCGCGACCATCCACCGGTCGTCGCCCTTGGCGAACCGGGTGATCTTCTTGGAGGCGGTGGGGTCGTCGGAGAGCACCACGGTGGCGCTCTTGCCGGTGATCTGGCGGATGATGCGCGAGTAGGCGCGGGCGTTCTCGTGGTCGCTGGCGATGACCAGGCCGCCGGCGTCGGCGTGGGTCTTGCGGACCTCGGTGAGCCGCCGGTCCGCGGCCTGGAGCACGCGCTTGATCCAGTCGCCCTTGGGGTCCAGCGCGGCCCGCCACGCCTGGGAGAGCGCGTCCTGGGTGAGCGGCTCGCCCAGGCGGGCGGCCAGCTCGTCCCCGGCGCGGGTGCGCCAGCGCATCTCGCCGGAGTACGCCATGAAGATGACGGGGCGCACGACGCCGTCGGCCAGCGCCGGGCCGTACCCGTAGCTGTAGTCCCAGGAGCAGCGGCGCACCCCGGCGGAGTCCTGGACGTAGTCCACGAACGGGATGGGGTTGATGTCGGACCGGAAGGGCGTGCCGGTCAGGGAGAGCCGCCGGGCCGCCGGGTCGAACGCCTCGCGGGCGGCGTCGCCCCAGGACAGGGCGTCGCCCGCGTGGTGGACCTCGTCGAAGATCACCAGGGTCTTGCGGGCCTCGGTGCGGTTGCGGTGCAGTGCCGGGTGGGCGGCGACCTGGGCGTAGGTGACGGCGGCGCCGAGGTACTGCCGTCCCAGGGCCCCCTGTCCGTTGCGGAAGTCGGGGTCGATGGGGATGTTGAACCGCGCGGCGGCCTCGGCCCACTGCTTCTTGAGGTGCTCGGTGGGGCAGACGATGGTGATGGCGCGGACGGTGTTCCGCTGGAGGAGCTCGCTCGCCAGGGTGAGGGCGAACGTGGTCTTGCCCGCGCCGGGCGTGGCGACCGCCAGGAAGTCCCGCGGCTGTCGGCGGAAGTACTCCTCGAACGCCTCCCGCTGCCAGGCCCGGAGCCCGCTGAGGCGGTCCTCGGTCGTGGTCTGCGTCACCGTCATGCGTTTCGTCCCCCGATACTCACCTGCTCGAGATTAGCGGCCCGGTCCGACCGCACAGGGTCGGCTTCCCGTGGTGCCGCGCACATCCGCGGGCCCGGTTCGGCCGCCGCGAAGGCCCGCGAACGCCCGCGCACGGGCACATACGGACGCGAACACGCACGAGCCCCGCGGGTCCGGAGGTTCTCCGGACGGACCCGCGGGGCGCGCGTGTCGCGGCGGGACGCGCCCGGGGCTCCGCACAGGAGCCGTCCGGGCCGCCCGGCACGGGCGCCGGGCCGGGCGGGGCGTCCACCGGGCCCGGACCCGTGTCACTCGGCGGGCGACTCCTCCGCGGGGGCACCGGAGTCCGCCGGCACCACACCCGACTCGTCGGCCTCCTCGGCCCCCGCTCCCCCGCCGGCCCCGCCCGCGCCCTCGATGTCGACGGCGCCGTCGTTGAACGGCATGTAGGGGGAGATCGCCGGGAACGCGAAGAACCACAGCAGGGCGGCGGCCCCGGCCAGCAGGCCGAGCGCCATGATGAACTTGGAGATCCAGGGTCCGGGCAGGATGCGCCAGATCAGGCCGTACATGCGGGTCTCCTCACTCGCTCTCGGCGGCGTCGGGGGCCATGTGCGCGATCGAGTCGGGCATGCCCTCCGACTTGGGCGTGGTCTCGACGAGTTCGCCCCACACGATGAGCCGGTGCGTGTTGTTCAGCTTGGGGGCGCAGGTGGTGAGCGTGATGATCGACCGCCCCGGCTCGGCCTCGCCCGCGCCCTCGACGTCGTCGAACGGGTCGGGTTCGATCACCCACACGTCGGTGGGCACGACCGTCTCCTCGCGGAACACCTCGTAGGTGTAGAAGTTCTCGCCGTCCTCCAGCACCAGGACGTCGCCGTTCTCCAGCAGGTCGATGTCCCAGAAAAGGCCGGGGGTGCGGTGCGCGGCGATCGCGTAGTTGCCCGCCTGCCCGGGGCTGCTGGGGTACTCGGTGTAGTGCCCGGGGCTGTAGCGGATGTCGTCCTGCGTGGTGCCGTTGACGACGACCCAGTCCAGGTCCAGGGACGGGATGTACAGCCGGCTGTCGGCGCTGCCGGGCAGGGGCTCGGAGTCGGGACCGCGCTCCTCGGCCTCCGCCCAGGCGTCCTCCAGCCCCTGGGCCAGCCCCTCCTGCTCGCGGTCGGTCTCCCACCGGGAGCCGTACACCTCGTACGCCGCGTAGAACAGCATGAGGAGGCCCGCGGTCAGCAGGATCTCGCCGACGAAGCGGACGATGCCGCGCACCACGTCGCCGGGGGTGGCCCGGCGGCGGGGCGGGGGTTTGCGGCGGCGGCCGCCGGAGGAACGGCGTCGGCCCTCCCCGGATCCGGGGTCATCCTGTGGCTGTCGTTCCGTTGTGGACACCAATACGACCTACTCCTGTGGACGTCTCGCGTGTGCTCCGTGGACCTACCGGAGGGGCACGACCAGCGGGATCCCGGTCCTCGGGTGCGGCAGGACCTCGACCTCGTGCCGGTAGACGGTGCTGAGCAGGGACGCGGTGAACACCTCGGCGGGGGGACCCTGCGCGGCGATCCGTCCCTGGGAGAGTATCGCCACACGATGGGCGTAGGCCGCCGCAAGCCCCAAATCGTGCAGGACCACGATAACCGCACCGCCGCGTTCGGCGAGTGAACGCGCGATGCCCAGCACGAGTTCCTGGTGGTGGATGTCCAGGGCGGCGGTGGGCTCGTCGAGCATGAGCAGCGGGGTGTCCTGGGCCAGGACCCGGGCGAGCATGACGCGGGCCCGTTCGCCGCCGGACAGGGTCGGGAAGCCGCGGTCGGCCAGGTGGGAGACGCCGGTGCCCTCCATCGCGGCGGCGACGATCCCGTCGTCCTCGGCGGGGTCGGCCAGCCCCGCCCAGGGGGCGCGGCCCATGGCGACCAGTTCGGCGACGGAGAACGGGAAGCCGACCGAGGCCTCCTGGGGCAGGACGGCGCGGCGCAGGGCGAGCTCGGGCGGGGTCCAGGCGCCGAGCTCGCGGCCGAAGAGGTCGATGCGGCCGCCGTCGGCGCCGCCCCTTTCCGCGGCCGCGGCGAGGTCGCCGGACGCGGCGGCCAGCAGTGTGGACTTGCCCGCGCCGTTGGGCCCGACCAGTGCCACCAGCTCCCCGGCGCGGACGGTGAGGTCCACCCCGTCCAGGAGGGCGCGTCCGCCGCGGCGGACGGTGACGCCCTCGGCGCGCAGCACGGGGTCGCCGACGGCGACGGGGCCGGGGCGCGCGGGCGGGCGGGACAGGGGGGCGAGGGCGGCCCGGGTCCGCCGTCGGAGGGTGGGGATCACGACCAGCCTCCCTGCTTGGCGCGGGTGCGGTAGAGGAGGTAGAAGAAGAACGGTCCGCCGAGCGCCGAGGTGACCACGCCCAGGGGGATCTCGGCGGGGGCGGCGGCGGTGCGGGCCAGCAGGTCGGCGGCGAGCAGCAGCAGCCCGCCGCCCAGGGCGCTGGCCGGCAGCAGCACGCGGTGCCCGGGCCCGGTGACCATCCGGACGATGTGCGGGACGACCAGGCCGATGAAGGCCACGATCCCGGCGAAGGCCACGGCGGCCGAGGTGAGCAGTGCCAGGGCGATGATGAGGACCAGGCGCATGCGCTCCACGTCCACGCCCAGGTGGCGGGCCGGCCCCTCGCCCAGGGAGAGCAGGTCCAGGCGGCGCGCGTAGAGCGGGATGACGACCATCCCGGCGACCAGGCAGGGCACGATCGCCGCGACCTTGGACCAGGTGGCGGTGGCCACGCTGCCCAGCTGCCAGAAGGTGATGGTCTGGATCTCGGCGTCCTGGGAGAAGTTGGTCATCAGGCCGATGGCGGCACCGGCGATGGCGTTGACGGCGATGCCGGTGAGCAGCAGGGTGACGACCTCGGTGCGCCCGCGCGAGCGCGCGAACACGTACACGAACAGGGTCGTGGCCAGGCCGAACACGAAGGACGACGCGATGATCGTCCAGTGGCCCAGGACGGTGATCCCGGTGAAGATGACGACGATGGCGCCGACGGCGGCCCCCGAGGAGACTCCGATGACACCGGGTTCGGCCAGGGGGTTGCCGAAGATGCCCTGCATCATGGCCCCGGCCACGCCCAGGGCCGCACCCACCGTGACGGCGAGCACCACGCGGGGGAACCGCACGTCCCACAGGACGGTGCGGGCGACCTGGTCGGGCAGGGGGCCGGCGACCGGGAGGCCGAGGGCGTCCAGGACCGAGGCGGTGACCTGCCCGGCGGGGATCGGGTAGGCGCCGATCCCCGCCGCGACGACCGAGACGACGACCAGGCCGGCGGCCAGGCCGACGAGCAGCAGGCCGGCGCGCAGGCGGCGCCGGGCCCGGCCGGCCGTGACCGGGGCGGCCCGGCCCGTCCGCTCCGCGGACGTCGGGGTTCCGACGGCGGTCACGGGCCCTCCCCCGCCGCGACCGCGGTCAGCTCCTCGGCCAGGGCGGCGATGACCTGCGGGGTGCGGGGCCCGAAGTTGAGCAGCACCCCGTCCTCGAAGTCGATGACGGCGCGGTCGCGCCCGGCGGGGGTCTGGGCGACGCCGGGGATCTCGACGAGGCCGTCGACGCCGCCGACCGATTCCAGCCCCTTGGTCATGACCAGGATCACCTCGGGCTGAGCTGCGATGAGCGCTTCGCTGGTAATGGGGGTGAAGGGGGCGGTCAGGCCCATCTCGACCCCGGCGTCGCGGGCCCCGACCTCGGCGAGCATGGCGTCGGCCCCGGAGCCGGGTCCGCCGATGAGGTAGACCCCGGCGGTGCCGCGCAGGTAGAGGAAGGCGACGAGGGGGGAGCCGACGGCCTCCGCGGAGCCCTCGCGGACCTCGGCCATCTGGGCCCGTGTGCGCTCGGCCAGGGCGGTGCCCGCGTCGGGGACGCCCAGGGCCCGGGCGACGCGTTCGAAGCGCGGGTACATCTCGTCGAAGGACCAGGCCTCCTCGATGATCACCACGGGGATGCCCGAGCGCTGGATCTGCTCGATGGCCTCGGGCGGCCCGGTCTGGGTGTCGGCGAGGATCACGGTGGGCTCCAGGGCCAGGACGCTCTCGGCCGAGACCTCGTGCCCGCTGGTGACGACGGGCAGGTCGGCGGCCTCGTCGAAGGTGGCGGCCACGTCGCGGCCCACGACCCGGTCGCCCAGGCCGAGGGTGAAGACGATCTCGGCCAGGCCGCCGGTGAGGGGCAGGATCCGCGAGGTGTCGGTGACCTCGACCTGCTCGTACTCCAGGGGGTCTTCGCTGGTCCGGTAGGGGTCGAGCACGACGGAGTCGACGGTCACCGGCAGTTGCTGGACGAAGTCCTCCTCCAGGGGCTGGAGGCGGTTCTCGGCCAGGTCGGGGATGTCCCCGGTGCCGCCGGAGGCGGTGTCGTCGGGGGCTCCGGCACCGCCCGAGCAGCCGGTGAGGGCGAGTGCGAGGGCGCAGGCGGCGGCGAGCGCCCGGGCCCCGCGTCCGGGGCGTGCGTGTGCGGAGGGCCGGAAGGCGGCTGGGGCCATTGGGGATCGCTTTCGGGTCGGACCGGGGATCGGGGTCGCCGGGGGGACGACACCGACCTTTATATGACACCTTGTCACCATCTTGACAAGCCCGATGGTTCGATGTTCAACTGTTCCGGTCGCGAACTCCGGGTTAGGTAAGGCTCACTTGACCAAGGTAAGCGTAACCTAAACCGGTTTCGCACATCACGCGGGTCACCCCTACACGAACCGGACCCGCACGAACCCCGAAGGCCCCTGATGCAAGCAGCGGTTTCCCCCCGCCCGGTCACCGGGCGGCGCCGGGGCGGGCCCCTCCCTCCCCTGGCCGCCGCCGCGGCCGCAGTACTGATCTCCACCGCACTGCCCGCGGCGGCGTACGCAGAGCCGGCTCCCCAGCAGGAGGAGACCGGACACCCCCGGATCACCACCGTCGACAGGACCGAGGGGCTGGACCCCGAGGGTGACACCGTCACCGTCTCCGGGCTCGGCCACACCCCCGGATCCGTCATCGAGATCGCGACCCTCGCCGTTCCGGCCGGGCCCGACGGCGCGGCCGACACCGGAGAGGTCCGTGAGGAGGCCGTCACCGACACCGCGAACGCGGTGACGGTCGAGGTCGGCGGGCGCGGCGCGTTCAGCGCGACCCTCGTCACCGGAGCCGGGTTCGCCGCCGAGGCCGGACTCGACGCGGCCGCGGACGCCTTCGAGATCCGCCTGGTCGAGGTGGAGACCCCCGAGGACTCCGGGCCGGTCACCGGCACCTGGGGCGGCGACGCCCCGGCCGAGGAGGTCGTGGAGGCGCCCGGCCCCGGGATGAGCGCCCCCGTCATGGCCCCGGCCGCCCCCGCCGCGGCCGTCGTGGGCCGCGTCCCCGTCACGTTCGCGGCGCCCGAGGCCGCCCCGGCTCCGGAGGCGCGCCCGCGGACCTCTCCGCAGACCCAGGCCGGCGCGCCGCAGGCGCCCCTGCCGCGGGAGCCGGGGAACCCGAGGATCTCGGTCTCCAAGACCGAGGGCCTGGACCCCGACGGGGAGACCGTCACGGTCACCGGCACCGGCTACGACACCTCCAAGGGCATCTACGTCGCGCTGTGCGACATCTCCGGCGCGAGCTCCACGCAGGCCCCGACGCCGTGCATCGGCGGTGTGGACATGGACGGCTCCGGCGGCGCCTCCGCCTGGGTCTCCAGCAACCCGCCGCCCTACGGCGAGGGCCTGGCGGTCCCCTACGACGGCTCGGGCACCGACGGCGGCTTCAGCGTGCAGATCACGGTGAAGGCGGACGACGGCACCACCGACTGCGACTCCGCGGGCGTGGAGTGCGCCGTGGTCACCCGCAACGACCACACCCGGTCCAGCGACCGCGGCCAGGACGTGTTCGTCCCGGTGGCGTTCGGATCGGGCGGATCGGGTGACGGCTCCGGGAACACCGGCTCCGGTTCCGGCGGCTCGGGTTCCGGCGGTTCCGGCTCCGGGGGCTCCGGTTCCGGGGGCTCCGGCGGCGGCAGCGGTCCGCGCCCGAGCGGCGACCTGCCGCGCACCGGCACCGACCTGACCGTCCTGCTCCTGGCCGCCGCCGTGGCGACCGCGACCGGTGCCGTCGCCCTCTTCGCGACCCGCCGGCGCCGCGGCGCCGGGGACGACGCCCCCGACGGGGCCGCGGCCTGACCGACCCCCCGCTCTCCATGGCGGGCCCGTGCCCCGGCACGGGCCCGCGGGCACCACATCCGCCGCCCCGCCCCCCGGACCCCCGGGACCGGTCACCGTCTCCACTCGACGATGGGAATCGACGAACCATGGCCCTGACGACCACCCGCGGCACGACCACGGGCCGCCGCGCCCTCCGCACCCTCACCTCCGTCTCCGCCGCCTCCGCCCTGGCGGCGGCCCTGATCGCGGTCGCGGCCCCCGCCGCCTCCGCGGCCCCCGTCTCCGGCGGCTCCGCCGCCTGGGGCGTCAAGGAGTCCTTCCGCAACTACGTCTCCGGCCCCATCGCCGGAGGCGGCTACACGGCCTCGGGCGGCGCCACCGAACTGGGCGACGGCCTGATCGACTTCCCCACCTCCGGCGGGGACGTCGACGACGCCTTCTTCATCTCCGGCGAGGTGTCGTTCACGGGCACCGTGGTCTTCACCGGCCACGACTACGGCCAGGGCCCCGTCCTGGAGGTCCGGCTCTCCGACCCGCGCGTGGAGTTCGACGGGAGCACCGGCACGGTGTACGCCGACGTCACCAGCCGCGAGTTCCACGGCGCGAACCCGGCCCTGCCCCCCGGTGCCCCGGTCTCGTACGGCGAGGTCCCCGTCACCGAGCTGACCGGGGTGAACGTCGACGTCACCGGGACCGCGATCGAGTTCACCTCCACGGGCGGCACCCTGCACGCCGGCGCCGTCGACGCGTTCGCGGGCTTCTACCCCGCGGGCGCCGCGATGGACCCGATCTCCTTCACCACCGACGTCTCCTAGGCGCCGCGACCGTGGGACGGGCGGGCCCGTGGCTCCCGCTCCGCGCGGGCCCGCCCGTCCCCCGCCCCACCGGCCCCGCCGTCACCGGGGCCCCTGCCATCCCCCTCACGATTGGAACCGAAGAACCCCATGACCAGTACGACCGGCAGCGGCACGAGCGGAAGGCTCCGCCGCGCCCTGCGCTCCCTCACCGCGTACGCGGGTGTGGCGGCGGTGGGCGGTGCGCTCGCGGTGGCGAGCGCCCCCGCCGCCACCGCCGACGAGGTGCTCCAGCTCTCCGGCGGCTCCGCCGTCTGGGGGGTCAAGGAGTCCTTCCGCAACTACGTCTCCGGCCCCATCGCCGGAGGCGGCTTCGAGGCCTCCGACGGCGCGACCGCCACGGGCGACGGCCTGATCGACTTCCCGACGGCGGGCGGCGCGGTCTCCAAGGAGGACGCCTCCGGCGATGTGAGCTTCTCCGGGACCGTGGTCTTCACCGGCCACGACTACGGCCAGGGCCCCGTCCTGGAGGTCCGGGTCTCCGACCCGCGCGTGGTGTTCGCGGACGGCACCGCCACGGTGTACGCCGACGTCACCAGCCGCGAGTTCCTGGGGGCGAACCCGAACAACCCGCCGGGCGACCTCACCGGGTACGGCGAGGTCCCCGTGGCCGACCTGACCGGCGTCGAGGTCGACGCCGAGGGCGAGGACCTGGTCTTCACCTCCGCCGCGGGCTCCCTGCGCGAGGAGGCCGTCGAGGCGTTCGCGGGCTTCTACCCGGCGGGCACCCCGATGGACCCCCTGTCCTTCACGGCGGGCATCGACGACGCCGGGGGGAACCCCGGCCCGGTGCACGACCCCGCGGTCACCGTCACCCCGGCCTCCGGCCTGGACCCGGAGGGCGACGTCGTCACCGTCTCGGGCACCGGCTTCCGGCCGGGCGCGGGCGTCTACGTGGCGCTCACCGCGATCCCGCAGGCCGCGGACTCCTACCCGGCCCACTGGTACGGCTCGGGCGTGTGGCTGCGCGGCGACACCGCGCCGGACGCGCAGGGCTCCTTCAGCACCCCGCTCGACGTGGTGGGCGCCTTCAGCAAGGGCGGCGGCGAGTACGACTGCCTGGAGACGCAGTGCTACGTCGCCGTCTTCAACGACCGCAACGACCTGGCCAACCGCGACCAGGACGTGTGGACGCCGGTCTCCTTCGCCGGCGACGGGGAGCCGACCGAGGAGCCGACGGAACCCACCGAGGAGCCGACCGAGGGGCCGACCGACCCCGAGGGGCCGCTGACCGTCCACAACGGCCGCGCCGACTGGGGCGTGCGGGAGTCGTTCCGCACCTACATCGTGGGCAACATCGCCAAGGGCACGATCGAGACCCGCGACGGCGCGAGCCGCAACGAGGACGGCACCTTCGCCTTCACCAACGGCTCGGGCGAGGTCGACCTGGAGGCGTCCACCGCCGAGATCGGGTTCGAGGGCACCGTCCTGTTCCAGGGCCACGTCTACGGCGACGACGACCCGCTGCTGCACATGACCGTCCGGGACCCGCGTGTGGTCATCGACGGCGGCGAGGGCACCCTGTACGCCGACATCGTCAGCAAGTCGCTGGACGACGCCGAGCTGGTCACCTACGACGACGTCGCGTTCGCCGACCTCGACCTGTCCGGTGTGCAGTACGACCTGACCGACGGCGTGCTCGCCTGGGAGCCGATCCCGGCGACCCTGACCGCCGAGGGCGTGCCCGCCTTCGCGGACTTCTACGGCGAGGGCGAGCGGCTCGACCCGATCACGCTGACCGTCAGCGTCGACGAGGACGTCGACGTCCCCGGCGGCGGCGACGGTGGCGGCGACGGCGGCGGGAACCCGGGCGGGGGTGACGGCGACGGCGGCAACGGCGGCCTGCCGAACACCGGTGTCGCCCTGGCCGGCCTGATCGCGGCCGCCGCGGTGGCCGTCGGCGCCGGCGGCGTGGCCGTGGCCGCGTCCCGCAGGCGCCCGGCCGGTGCCGACGGGGACGGTGCCGACGAGGACGGCGGCTCCGGGGCCTGACCCTCCCGGTGGCGCACGACGAGGGCCCCGGTGCACCGCACCGGGGCCCTTCGCGTCGCGGGGACGGGCCGGATCAGGCCATCATCTCCTCGTAGATCTTCTTGCACTCGGGGCAGACCGGGAACTTCTTCGGGTCCCGGTTGGGCACCCAGACCTTGCCGCACAGAGCGATCACGGGGTTGCCGGTGACGGCGCTCTCCGTGATCTTGTCCTTCTGGACGTAGTGGGAGAACCGCTCGCGGTCCCCGCCGTCGTGCGAGGTGTCCGGCCTGGTCTCACTGTCCGGCAGGACCTTGTTGAGGACGTCCATCGACATCGTTCTCACCTTTCGAAGTCTGCGTTCCACGGTATAGGGTGCCGCGTCCCGGGCCGCCCTCAGTTCAGGGTGGGATCGTCCGGGTAGGTCGACAGCAGCGCCAGGTCGCCGCCCTGGCGGCGCAGCACCCGCGACCACAACCCCTCCGGGTCGGTGGTGAACACGTCGGCCGCGACCGCGTCCAGGACGTACCACGCGCCCTCCTCGACCTCCCCGGCCAGCTGCCCGGCGCCCCACCCGGCGTACCCGGCGAAGACGCGGAAGCCGCCCAGGGCGGTGCCCGGCACCGGCGCGGGGTTGTCCAGGTCGACCACGCCGATACCCGTCAAACCCGAGGCGGGGTCCAATCCTTCCAGAGGGGACCAGCCGGGCGGCGGCCCGTCCGGCCCCCGGACGCCCAGGGCGATGCCCGAGCCGGTGCCGACGGGACCTCCGGAGAACATGACGGCGGGCTCACTGGCCAGCTCGCCCCAGTCGACGACCACGTCGGCCACGGGCAGCCCGAGCGGCCGGTTGAGGATCACGCCGAGGGTGCCCTCGGGGGTGTCGTCCACGACGAACACCACCGAGCGGCGGAAGGAGTCCTCTTGGAGCACCGGGGCGGCCACCAGGAGCCGCCCGGTCATCGTCGGCTGGTCCATGCCACACCCCATACCCCGGAACGGGGCCGGAACCCGTGCCGGCACCCGTTCCGGAACGGTACGTCAGGCCCGGTCGGCCTTGTGGCCGCGCTGGGCGACCTCGCGGACGGCCGTGGCCACGTGCGTCGACAGGTCCGAGTGGAACACGCTCGGGATGATGTAGTTGGGGCCGAGCTCGTCCTCGGTGACCACGTCGGCCAGGGCCTCGGCGGCGGCGACCATCATGTCGGAGGTGACGTGGTTGCTCTGGGCGTCGAGCAGGCCGCGGAAGAACCCGGGGAAGACCAGCACGTTGTTGATCTGGTTGGGGTGGTCGCTGCGGCCGGTGGCGACGACGGCGGCGTGCAGGCGGGCCACGTCCGGGTCGACCTCGGGGTCGGGGTTGGCCAGCGCGAAGATGATCGCGTCGTCGTTCATCTCGGCGATGTCGTCGCCGGTCAGCAGGTTGGGGGCGGAGACGCCGATGAACACGTCGGCCCCGGCCACGGCGCCCTTGAGGTCGCCGGAGTAGCCGGCCCGGTTGGTGTTCTCCGCGATCCAGCGCAGGTTGGAGTCCATGTCCTCGCCGCGCCCGGTGTGCACGGCGCCGTGGATGTCGCTGACGATCACGTCGCGGGCGCCGGCGTGCATGAGCAGCTTGAGGATGGCGGTCCCGGCCGCGCCCGCGCCGGACATGGCGATGCGGACCTCGTCGAGCTTCTTGCCGACGACGCGTAGGGCGTTGCGCAGGGCGGCGAGCACGACGATGGCGGTGCCGTGCTGGTCGTCGTGGAAGACGGGGATGTCCAGCAGCTCGCGCAGGCGGGCCTCGACCTCGAAGCAGCGGGGGGCGGAGATGTCCTCCAGGTTGATGCCGCCGAAGCCCGGGGCGATCAGCTGGACGGTGCGGACGATCTCGTCGACGTCCTGGGTGTCCAGCGCGATGGGCCAGGCGTCGATGTCGGCGAAGCGTTTGAAGAGGGCCGCCTTGCCCTCCATGACGGGCATGGCGGCCTCGGGGCCGATGTTGCCCAGCCCGAGGACGGCGGAGCCGTCGGTGACGACGGCGACGCTGTTGCGCTTGATGGTGAGGCGGCGGGCGTCGTCCTTGTTGGCGGCGATGGCCTGGGAGACGCGGGCGACACCGGGGGTGTAGGCCATCGAGAGCTCGTCGCGGTTGCGCAGCGGCACCTTGGACTTCATCTCGATCTTGCCGCCCAGGTGCATGAGGAAGGTCCGGTCGCTGACCTTGTGCACGGTGACGCCCTCGACGGCGCCCAGGGCGTCGACGATGGCCTGGGCGTGCTCGGTGTCGCGGGCGGCGCAGGTGACGTCGATGCGGATGCGCTCGTGCCCGGCGGCGGCCACGTCCAGCGCCGTGATCATGCCCCCCACGCGCTCGACCGCGTTGGTGAGCCCACCCACGGCCGTGCTCCCCGCGTCCAGTTCGAGGCGGACGGTGATGGAATACGAAACGCTGGGAAGGGTGGCCACGTAATGCTCCTCGGGTGGTGCCGGTGCTTCTGTGTCCGGACGTGCGGACGTCCCCTGGCGCGGCGGCGTTGATGCGCTGCGGGGCATCGGATGTGCGCGGTGCCCCCCTGGGGCGGCATCGCGTCGGACCCCTGTTCGCGTTCGGGGGTCTCGCGACGGAGTCGCCTCACCCTACCCGAGTCAAGCGACCTGAGTCAGCACAAGCCGACAATTATCGCTTCCGTGAAAAACCGATGAATTTCGCACGAGCGCCGGGGTGCCGGCGCGGGGCCGCACCACCTCAACACCGCGGATTCAGGGGGTCTTCCCGGCCGCCCGGTCGCGGGCCGCGCGGACGATGACGTCGGTGCACGCCCGCACGGAGAGGACGGCGCCGTCGAGCACCATGTGGTAGTGCCCGGGCCGGGCGGCGTCGGTCCGGTAGAAGCGGCGGACGTAGGCGGCCCGGGCGCGGTCGTTGTCGTCGCGGACCCGGGCGGTGGGCGGCCCCTCCGCGGCCCCGCGCCCGTCGGTGGCCCCGGACTCCCACAGCTCGCGCGCCCGGCGCAGCCGCGCCTCGGGGTCGCCGTCGAGCCGGACGTGCAGGGCGGTGGGGTGGCCGGCCAGGACGATGGCCCCGGCCCGGCCCAGGACGACCCCGCCGGTGTGCGCGACCCCGCCGATCACCTGCTCGGTGTGCTCGACGAACTCGTGGTCGTAGAGCAGCCGCCCCTCCTCGTTGACGGTGCCGATGAAGGCGGTGTCGACGCTGCCCAGGGTGACGGTGGGCAGCCGCGCGGCCCCGGCGAGGAGGCGCTCCAGGCCGCTCGGCGAGCGGTCGTCGTGCTGGAGGGCCTCGTCGAGGGAGCAGCCGATCCGCCCGGCGACGGCGCTGGGCACCGCCCGGTCCAGGAAGGCCACCTCCAGGGCGGCGGCGACCGCCGGGCCGACGACGGCGCCGCCCGCGCCGTAGGTCGCCGAGATGGTGACGACGGGACGGGGCGGGGACTGCGCCTCGGGTGCCCGTCGGGGACGGTCGGGGGGAGGCGGGCTCATGGGCACCTGCCGGAGAGAGGCGGACCTGGTGGCAGCGGTTGTACCCGCCGCCGGCGGCCCCTATCCCCGGAGACCGAAAACCGGGAAAGAAAGGATGGTTTTACCGCTTTGTCCGGCTACCAGTGAGTAATAATTCTGATTTCCGCACAGTGGTATCTCCACCACGGCCGATTCCGGTCCTGTGTCCCGCACCGCCGCCCCCTCGCGCGGCGGTGCGGGACGGGCCGGACACGGCCTAGAACAGGGCGGAGGTGAGCCGCCGCCGCGCGGAGGCCACCGCCTTGTCGCCCGGGGGCAGCAGGTCGAACAGCTCCAGCAGGCGGGCCCGGACGGCGTCGCGGTCCCCGTCCGAGGTCCGCTTGACCGTCGCGATGAGCCGGTCGAAGGCGTCCTCGAACTTGCCGCCGTACATGTCCAGGTCGGCGACGGCCAGCTGGGCCTGCACGTCCTGCGGGTCGTCGGCGGCGGCCTTGCGCACGGCGTTCATGTCCACCGCGCGCAGCCGCCGGACCAGCCGGACCTGGGCGAGCTTGCTCTTGGACTCGGTGTCCTTGGGGTCGGCCTCGACCGCCTTGACGTAGACCGCCTCGGCCGCCTCGAAGTCCTCCCGGTCCAGGGCCTGCTGCGCCTCGGCGTCGACGGGGCGCAGGTCCGCCTCCGGGACGCCGGCCTCGGCCTGCTCCGGGCCGCCCTCGCCGAACAGGGTGCCGGGGTGCCCGGGCGGCAGCGCGCCCTGTTCCTTGAGCGCGGCGAAGGCCTCGGTCAGCCAGGCGGTGAGCTGGTCCTCGGGGACCGGGCCCGCCGGGCCGGGCAGGAGCTGGCCCTGCACGACGACGATGATCATCGGGGCGGTCGGCACCCGCAGCGCCTGCACGAGCTGGGGGCTGGCCTCGCCGTCGACCTTGGCGAGGAACCAGTTGCCGCCGGAGGCCGCGGAGAGCTTGTCCAGCGTGTCCTCGACCTGCTTGGACTGCTCGGACCAGCCGGCCAGGACCGCCAGGACCACCGGGGCGGCCATGGACCGCTCCAGGACCTGGGCCTGGAAGTTGGCCTCGTCCACGTTCACGGCATAGGGATTGGATCGACCCGCCGACTCCGCGGCGCGCTGCTTGGCCTCGCGTTCCATGGCCGCCTTGCGCGCACCGAGGTCGACGGCACTGTTCGGGGAAAAGTCCGAAGGCTGCATGTGTCCATCCTGCCGTATGCGCGGAAAGGACGCGGACCGAGAACCGGCCCGCGTCCCGTCCCGTGCCGCGTCAGAAGCGGGGGGCCTCGGTGTAGGTACCGAACTCCTCGCCCATGGTCGCGCAGATCTCGCCGAGCGTGGCCTCGGCGCGGGCGGCGTCCATGATCAGCGGCACCACGTTGGCCTCCGACCTCACGCCCTCGAGCAGGGCGGCCAGGGCCCGGTCCACCGCGGCGCCGTCGCGGGCCGCGCGCCGCTCGGCGAGCACCCGGCGCTGCTCGTGCTCCACCTCGTGGCCGATGCGCAGGATGTCCAGCTCCCCGGAGACCGTGGGGGTGTGGGAGTTGACGCCCACGATGCGCTTCTCCCCCTTCTCCAGCGCCTGCTGGTACTGGAAGGCGGACTCGGCGATCTCGGAGGAGAAGTAGCCGTTCTCGATCCCGGCCAGGATGCCCGAGGTCATCGGGCCGATGGCGTGTTCGGCGCCCTCCCCGCCGCCCATCCGCCGGATGTGCGCGAAGATCTGCTCGGCCTCGGCCTCGATCTCGTCGGTGAGCGCCTCCAGGTACCAGGAGCCGCCCAGCGGGTCGGCGACGTTGACCACCCCGGTCTCCTCCATGAGCACCGCCTGCGTGCGCAGGGCGATCTCGGCGGCCTGCTCGGTCGGCAGGGCCAGGGTCTCGTCCAGGGCGTTGGTGTGCAGCGAGTTGGTGCCGCCCAGGACGGCGGCGAGCGCCTCGACCGCGGTGCGCACCACGTTGTTGTAGGGCTGCTGGGCGGTGAGGGAGACCCCGGCGGTCTGGGTGTGGAACCGCAGCCACTGGGACTTCTCGCTCTTGGCGCCGTACACGTCGCGCATCCAGCGGGCCCAGATCCGGCGGGCGGCGCGGAACTTGGCGATCTCCTCGAAGAAGTCGATGTGGGCGTCGAAGAAGAACGACAGGCCGGGCGCGAACGAGTCGATATCCAGGCCCCGGGACAGCCCCAGCTCCACGTAGCCGAACCCGTCGGCGAGGGTGTAGGCCAGCTCCTGCGCGGCCGTGGCCCCGGCCTCGCGGATGTGGTAGCCCGACACCGACAGCGGCTTGTAGGCGGGGATGTTCTCGGCGCAGTACTCCATGAGGTCGCCGATGAGGCGCAGCTGCGGCTCGGGCGGGTACAGCCACTCCTTCTGGGCGATGTACTCCTTGAAGATGTCGGTCTGGAGCGTGCCGTTGAGGGTGCCGATGTCCACGCCCTGGCGCTCGGCGGCCACCAGGTACATGCAGAAGGCGGGGACCGCCGGACCGCTGATGGTCATGGACGTGGTGGTCTCGCCCAGCGGGATGCCGTCGAAGAGCAGGTCCATGTCGGCCACCGAGTCGACGGCCACACCGCAGTGGCCGACCTCGCCCAGCGCGTGCGGGGAGTCGGAGTCGTGGCCCATGAGGGTGGGCATGTCGAAGGCGACCGAGAGGCCGCCGCCGCCGGAGGCGAGGATCATCTTGTAGCGCTCGTTGGTCTGGCGCGCGTTGCCGAACCCGGCGAACTGGCGGATGGTCCAGGCCCGGCCGCGGTAGCCGGTGGGGTACAGCCCGCGGGTGAAGGGGAACTCGCCGGGCCAGCCGATGCGCTCGAACCCGGGGACCTCCGCGCCGGGGGGCGGCCCGTACACGGGCTGCAGCGTGCGTCCGGACAGGGAGGTGAAGTCGGCGTCGCGCTTGCGCGCGGCGTCGTAGCGGCGCTGCCAGCGCTCGCGCCCGGCCTCGATGTCCGCGGCGCCGCCGCCGTCGGTGGTGCCGTTCGTGGTGTTCGCCATACCTGGATAGTAGGACGTCCAACTAAATATGTACAGGAGGGGGACCCGCGGCCCTGCGCGGATCCCGGCCCGTGCTCAGCGCCCGTCCGCGGCCCCGGCCACCGGCTCGGCGGCCGGCTCGGGGAAGTCCCCGAAGTCGACGCGCAGCCGGGTGAACATGCGGTGCATGTCCCACAGCTCCTCGTCGGAGTAGCAGCCCAGGCCGAAGTCCAGGTCGAGCAGGACCCGGGTGGCCCGCTCGGTGACCTCGCGGCCGGCGTCGGTGATCTCGGCCAGCACGCCGCGGCCGTCGCTGGGGTTGGGCCGGCGCAGCACGAAGCCCTGCCCCTCCAGCCGGTCGATGGTGTTGGTGACGCTGGTCGGGTGGACCATGAGGCGCTCGCCGATCTTGCCCAGCGGCAGCGAGCCGGAGGTGCTGAAGGTAAGCAGGACCAGCGCCTCGTAGCGGGCGAAGGTGAGGCCGAACGGCTTGAGGGCGCCGTCCAGCTCACCGATGAGGATCTGCTGCGCGCGCATGACCGAGGTGACGGCGGCCATGGCGGGCGAGGGCCCCCATCTCCGCGTCCAGTTGTCGTGCGCGCGTTCGATCGGGTCGAACGGAAGGTTCAAAGGGTTTCCCACGCCGCCACTCTATGGGCCCGGCCGGAGCCCCGCGCCCCACCGTTTGTGCGCCTAGCAGCACAGTCCGTACGGGTCAATACCTCCGCGTGGCCACAAGGGGACAACCGACCCCGGCCGCCACTGGTACGGCCCGCCATCTCGGAAAACCCGCACCGGACCGACCCCGGAGAGTCACCGGGCGCCGGAAACTTCCACGCGGACCGTTGACGGCCCCCGTAATTATTAGTTAAGTTTCCTAAAAATTTATCTTCCCTGGTCAGGCCCCCGGGCCCTGCAACCCCCCGACAGCAGGAGATCCACGACGTGAGAGCACGACCCTTCAGGAACCGGATCACGGCGGTCTGCGCCGCGACCGTGCTGGCGGCGCCGCTCATGGCCGCCGCGCTCCCGGCCGCCGCCGAGGAGGCGCCCGCCTCGGGCCTGACCGTCACCTACGTGGAGTCCGCCCGGTGGAACACCGGGTAC
Source organism: Nocardiopsis changdeensis (assembly GCF_018316655.1). Classification (GTDB taxonomy): domain Bacteria; phylum Actinomycetota; class Actinomycetes; order Streptosporangiales; family Streptosporangiaceae; genus Nocardiopsis; species Nocardiopsis changdeensis. The sequence continues at coordinate 5,749,687 of NZ_CP074133.1, forward strand.
ACCGGCGAGATCGTCGTCCACAACGCCTCCGGAGCCCCGGTGAGCGACTGGGAGATCGAGTTCGCCCTGCCCGAGGGCAGCCGGATCCACGAGCTGTGGAACGCCACCCTGGCGGGCGACCCGTCCGGGTACACGATCACCCCGCCGCGCTGGGGCGCCACCGTCCCCGCCGGGGGCACCTACACCTTCGGGTTCAACGGCCTGCACCGGGACGGCGCCACCGACCCGCTCGCCTGCACCGTCAACGGGGCGCCCTGCGACGGCGGCGCCACCGGCCCCGGGCACGACTTCACCAGCGTCGCGTACTACACCCAGTGGAGCGCCGAGAAGCGCGACTACCACGTGGCCGACCTGGTCGAGACGGGCAGCGCCGACAAGCTCACGCACATCCAGTACGCGTTCGGCAACGTCAACGCCGACGGCGAGTGCTTCATGAGCGACGAGGAGGGCCAGGGCGACGCCCTGGCCGACTACGGGCACACGGTCCCGGCCGACGAGAGCGTCGACGGCGTGGCCGACGACCCGGACCAGGCCCTGCGCGGCAACTTCAACCAGCTGCGCGAGCTCAAGGAGCTCTACCCCGACCTCACCGTCAACATCTCGCTGGGCGGCTGGGAATGGTCCCGGTACTTCTCCGACGCGGCCCTGACCGAGGAGTCGCGCGAGCGCTTCGTCGAGTCCTGCATCGACCTGTACCTGCGCGGCGACCTGCCCGAGCTCAACGGCGCGGGCGGTGAGGGCGCCGCCTACGGCGTCTTCGACGGCATCGACCTCGACTGGGAGTGGCCGGGCACCGACGGCAACCCGCACAACGTGGTCCGCCCCGAGGACCGGGAGAACTTCACCGCCCTGGTCCAGGAGTTCCGCGACCAGCTGGACGAGTACGGCGCCGAGACCGACCGCCACTACGAGCTGACCGCCTTCATGCCCGCCGGGGGCTGGCGCCTGGACGCCGGCTACGAGCTGGACGAGGTCATGCCGAACTTCGACTTCATCACGGTGCAGGGCTACGACTACCACGGCACCTGGGAGACGGTCACCAACCACCAGTCGAACCTGGTGACCGACGCCCGCGACCCCGAGCCCGTCATCTCCGCCGAGCTCATCCGGGACGCCTACCTCTCCCGCGGCGTGGACCCGGCCAAGCTCGTCCTGGGCATCCCGTTCTACGGCCAGGGCTGGACCGGGGTCGAGCCCGGCCCCGAGGGCGACGGCCTCTTCCAGTCCGCCTCCGGCCCGGCCCAGGGCACCTACTCCACGGGCACCGAGGAGTGGCGCTTCCTCCGCGAGAAGGTCGACTCCGGCGAGTTCGAGCTCTTCCGCAACGACGAGGCGGGCACCGCCTGGATCTACGACGGCGAGACCTTCTGGACCTACGACGACGAGACCGCGGTCTCGCAGAAGACCGAATGGGCCCTGGGCAGCGGCTACTCCGGCGTCATGGTCTGGGCCATCGACGGCGACGACGCCGACGGCAGCCTCATGGCCTCCATCGACGCGGCCCTGCGGGCGGGCCGCCCCTAGAACGTCCCGGTCGGCGGAGCCCTCGGCCCCTCCCCCGCCGACCGGGAACCAGGCGGCGTCGGTGCTCTGATCCGGGGAGCACCGCCGCCACGGCCGGTGCGGACCGATGTGCGACGGTTCGCACCGGCCTCTCCACTTCTCGCACACCCCCGTCTCCCCCCGCCGGAGGCCCGCCATGCCCCGCGCTCCCCCTCCCCCTCACCGACTCCACGACACGCGACTCCTCGGGCGCACACCCGCCGTCGTCCCCCGGCCCGCCCCGCGACGGGGCCGCCGGACGGCGACCTCCCCCACCTCCCGCTCACGCACCAGGAGCACCGAAGTGAGAGCACGACGATCCCGGCTCGCGGCACTGGTCGCAGCCGTACTCCTCATCCCCCTGTCCCTCTCCCCCGCCCCGGCCGCGGCGGCCGCCTCCGACGTCACCGTCACCTACGTCGAGACCGGCAACTGGGGCACCGGCTACGGCGGCCAGATCACCGTCGCCAACGCCGGGAACACGGCGCTGAACGACTGGACGATCAAGTTCGACCTGCCCTCGGGCACGGCCGTCACCAGCCTGTGGAACGCCACCATGAGCCGGTCCGGGAACTCCTACACCCTGACCCCGCCCTCCTGGGGCGGCCCCGTCCCCGCGGGCGGCGCCTACTCGATCGGGTTCAACGGCACCAGCACCGCCGGAGCCGACACCACCCCCCTGAACTGCACCGTCAACGGCGCCCCCTGCTCCGGTGAGCCCGGCGAGCCCGACACCGAGGCCCCCACCGCCCCCACCGGGCTCACCGTCACCGGGACCGGCCCCAACACGGTGGACCTGAGCTGGACCGCCGCCACCGACAACGTGCAGGTCGCCGGCTACGAGGTGCTCTCCGGCGGAGCGGTCGTCCGCGCGGTCACCGGGACCAGCGCCACCGTGACCGGGCTGACGCCGCAGACCGCGTACGACTTCACCGTGCGGGCCTACGACACCTCCAACAACCGCGGCCCCGAGAGCGCCGCGGTGACGGCCACCACCGACGAGGAGGGCACCGTACCCGCCCCGCAGAACCGCCGGGTCGCCTACTTCACCCAGTGGGGCATCTACGACCGCGGCTACCTGGTGCGGAACCTGGACACCTCGGGCACCGCCGAGAAGCTCACGCACATCAACTACTCGTTCGGCAACATCAACGCCAACGGCGAGTGCTTCATGGCCAACCAGCTCGGCCAGGGCGACGCCTGGGCCGACTACGGCCGCTCCTTCACCGCCGACCAGAGCGTCGACGGCGTCGGCGACGTGTGGAGCCAGGACCTGCGCGGCAACTTCAACCAGCTGCTGGAGCTCAAGGCGAAGTACCCGCACCTGAAGGTCAACATCTCCCTCGGCGGCTGGACCTGGTCGGAGCACTTCTCCGACGCGGCCCTGACCCCCGAGTCGCGCGAGCGCATGGTGTCGTCCTGCATCGACCAGTACCTGCGGGGCAACCTGCCGCTCTTCGACGGCGCCGGCGGCGTCGGCTCCGCCTACGGCGTGTTCGACGGCATCGACCTCGACTGGGAGTGGCCCGCCTCCGAGGGCCACGAGCACAACACGATCCGGCCCGAGGACCGGGAGAACTTCACCGCCCTGGTCCAGGAGTTCCGCGACCAGCTCGACGCCCTGGAGACCGAGACCGGCCGGCAGTTCGAGCTGTCCGCGTTCCTGCCCGCCGACCCGGACAAGATCGACCTGGGCTTCGAGATGAACGCCCTCATGCCGAACTTCGACTACATCACGGTGCAGGGCTACGACTACCACGGCGCCTGGGAGAACAGCACCAACCACCAGTCCAACCTGCTGGTCACCCCCGGCGACCCCGGCCCGCGGATCTTCGCGGGCGAGGTGGCCATCGACCGCTACCTGGAGCTGGGCGTGGCCCCCGGCGACATGGTCCTGGGCGTGCCCTTCTACAGCCGCGGCTGGACCGGGGTCTCCCCCGGCCCGAACGGCGACGGCCTCTTCCAGGCGGCCACCGGCCCCGCCCCCGGCACCTACGAGCAGGGGATCGACGACTGGAAGGTCATCAAGAACCTGACCGGGTACGACCTCTACCGGGACGACGCCTCCGGGACCGCGTGGCTGTACAACGGGAGCACGTTCTGGACCTACGACGACGAGATCGCCATCGCCCAGAAGACGCAGTGGGCGGTGGACCGCGGCCTCGGCGGCGTGATGATCTGGTCCATCGACGGTGACGACGCCAACGCCAGCCTCATGAACGCGGTCGACGCGACGCTGGGCTGATCCACCCGCCCCTCCACCGGCCCCCGCGGGGGCCCGACGGCGGCGCCCCGTGCCGGGGGCGCCGCCGTTCCCGTCGCCCGGGCGCGGTGCCCCGGGAACGTTCCGGCCCGGGCGATGATTTCCGCGGGGCCGCCGGGTCGGTACCGGTGAGACCCGAACGAGAGGAACCGCGATGCCCGAGCAGCACACCGTGAAGACCGCCGACGGCACCCTGTACTACGAGGTCCGCGGCAGCGGCCCCGTGCTCGTCCTGAGCGGGGCGCCCATGTCGGCGCGCGAGTTCGCCCCGGTCGCCGACCTCCTGGCCGCCGAGCGGACCGTGGTGACCCACGACCCGCGCGGCATCGGCCGCAGCCCCCTGGACGACCCCCGGCAGGACTCCACGCCCCGGCTGCGCGCCGACGACCTGGTCGCCCTACTGGACGCGCTGGACGCGGAGAAGGCCGACGCCCTGGGCTCCAGCGGCGGGGCGGTGACCGTGCTCGCCGCGGCAGAGCACCACCCGGACCGGTTCGGCACCGTCGTCGCGCACGAGCCGCCGCTCCTGGAACTGCTGCCCGACGCCACCGCGCAGCGCGAGGCCACCGAGGCGATCATCGGGACCTACCACCGGGACGGGATGGGGGCCGCGTTCGCGGCGTTCATGGCCAACGCCGGGTTCCCGGTGCCCGAGGAGGACGGGGAGGGGCAGGGCGGCCCGGAGCGGGAGCCCGGCGAGCAGGACGTCGCGGACGCTCACCGCTTCTTCGTCCACGAACTGCGGGGCACCACCCGTCACGTGCCCGACACCGACGCCCTGCGCGCCGGCCCGGTGCGGGTCGTGGTCGGGCTCGGCGCCGAGTCCGGGACCCTGCTCACCGACCGGACCTCCCGGGAGCTGGCGAAGCGCCTGGGCGAGGACCCGGTGGTGTTCCCCGGCGGCCACGGCGGGTTCGCCGACGACCCCGCGGGCTTCGCCGCCGTCCTGCTGCGGACACTCGCCTAGGCGTCCAGTTCCTTGAGGACCAGGTCGGCGGCGGCGTAGGGGTCGCGGCGCCCCTCGGCGACGTCGCGGGCCGCGGACTCCAGGGCGCCGCCGTCGCCCACGCCGATCCGGGAGCGCAGCAGGTCCAGCACGATGGCCTGCACCTCCTCGCGAGCCCGGCGGCGGCGGCGCTCGGCGAGCCCCCCGCCGGACTCCAGGTGCGCGAAGTGCGCGTCCAGCCGCTCCCACAGCTCGTCCACACCCTCGTCGTGCACGGCGACCATCATGACGATCGGCGGCTTCCACTCGTCGTCGGCGCGGTCCTTCATCGCGACCATCTGGCGCAGCTCGCGCAGGGTGGACTTGGCGCCCTCCCGGTCGGCCTTGTTGACCGCGAACACGTCGGCGACCTCCAGCACGCCCGCCTTGGCGGCCTGCACGGAGTCGCCCATGCCGGGAGCGCACAGCACCACGGTGGTGTCGGCCTGCCCGGCGATCTCCACCTCGGCCTGGCCGACGCCGACGGTCTCCACCAGCACCACGTCGAACCCGGCGGCGTCCAGCACCCGCAGGGCGTGCGGGGCGGCCCAGGACAGGCCGCCCAGGTGGCCCCGGTTGGCCATGGACCGGATGTACACGCCCGGGTCGGTGGCGTGCTCCTGCATGCGGACCCGGTCCCCCAGCAGAGCCCCGCCGGTGAACGGGGACGAGGGGTCCACCGCCAGCACGGCCACGCTCAGGCCGCGGGCCCGGGCGGCGCGCACCACCGCGTTGGTGGTCGTGGACTTGCCCACGCCGGGCGACCCGGTGAACCCGATGATCCGGGCGCGGCCGGTGTGCGGGGCCAGCCCCGCCATGATCTCGCGCAGTTCCGGGGAGCCGTTCTCCACCAGGGTGATCGCGCGGGCCAGGGCCCGGCGGTCGCCCCGCAGCAGCTTCTCGACCAGTCGGGGGGTGTCCATGCGGCTCCTTCCATACGCAGCCGTCCGCGCGGCGGCGGGGCGGCGGCTCGTGACCGCCGCCCCGCCGCTCCAGGTGCGTCGTGACTCCGTGCGGGGCCCGGTCGGCCCCGGGGACACGGTGGGGAATGACTAGTTTCTGCGAGGAACCCCCGCAGGCCGGGACCGACGCGCGCGCACGGCACGGGGTTCTCCCGGCGTGCGGCGCCGTTCCGGCGGCGGACCGCGTGCTACTCGGCGGGCACCGAGAACAGCAGCGCGTCGCCCTGGCCGCCGCCGCCGCACAGCGCGGCCGCGCCCAGCCCGCCGCCGCGGCGGCGCAGCTCGTGGACCAGGTGCAGGGCGATCCGGGCGCCGGAGGCGCCGATCGGGTGGCCCAGGGCGATGGCGCCGCCGTTGACGTTGACGATGTCGGCGGACACGCCCAGGTCCTTCATGGACTGGATGCCGACCGCGGCGAAGGCCTCGTTGATCTCGATGAGGTCGAGGTCGGCGACCTCCCGGCCCGCCTTGCGCAGCGCGTGCGCGATCGCGTTGGAGGGCTGGGAGTGCAGGGAGTTGTCGGGACCGGCGACGTTGCCGTGCGCGCCGATCTCGGCGAGGACCGTCAGGCCCAGCTCCTCGGCCTTGGCCCGGCTCATCACCACGACGGCGGCGGCGCCGTCGGAGATCTGCGAGGAGGACCCGGCGGTGATGGTGCCGTCGCGGTCGAAGGCCGGGCGCAGCCGGCCCAGGCTCTCGGCGGTGGTGTCGGGGCGGACGCCCTCGTCGTGGGAGAAGACGACCGGGTCGCCCTTGCGCTGCGGGATCTCCACCGGGACGATCTCCGCGTCGAAGAGGCCCTTCTCGGCGGCCGCGGCGGCGCGCTGGTGCGACCGGGCGGCGAACTCGTCCTGCTCCTCGCGGGTGATGCCGAGCTTGCCGTTGTGCCGCTCGGTGGAGGCGCCCATGGAGTCGCCCTCGAAGGCGTCGGTGAGGCCGTCGTGCGCGGTGGCGTCCAGGACCTCGATGGAGCCGTACTTGTACCCGTGGCGGGACTTGGGCAGCAGGTGCGGGGCGTTGGTCATGGACTCCATGCCGCCCGCTACCACGACGTCGAACTCGCCCGCGGCGATGAGCTGGTCGGCCAGGGCGATGGCGTCCAGGCCCGACAGGCACACCTTGTTGACGGTGAGCGAGGGGACGTTCATGGGGATCCCGGCCTTGACGGCCGCCTGGCGGGAGGGGATCTGGCCGGCGCCGGCCTGGAGCACCTGGCCCATGACCACGTACTCGACCTGGTCGCCGTTGATCCCGGCGCTGTCGAGCGCGCCCTTGATCGCGAAGCCGCCCAGGTCGACGGCGGAGAACCCGGCGAGGGAGCCGAGGAGTCGTCCGGTGGGGGTGCGAGCCCCACCGACGATGACGGAACCGGGCATGGTAACTGGCCTCCAAGTGATCGGTGACGCACCTGGTCTGCAACGATACCCACACAGCCGTTGGCCGCAGCCGAGAGGTTCACACGTTGGCTTCTTCCCGGTCGTGAGCGGCCGGGATCACGGAACCACCTACCGGTGGTCCGGGGCGTTCGCCCCGTCGCGGGTCGCCCCGCGGCCTTCCTGCTTCGACGCCGACAGCCCCGTCCGGGAAGGCTCCCGTCGGGGTCTCACACCGGCTCCACAGGCGGACACCGCCAGCCCGGCGGCCCTGAGGTTGTTCGCCGCGTTCACATCGCGGTCGTGCACCGCCCCGCACCGGGGACAGGTCCACACGCGTACGTCCAGCGGCAGCCGCTCGTGCACGTGCCCGCACCCGGGCACCGAGCACAGCCGGGTGGAGGGGAAGAACCGGTCCACCACCACCAGCTCCCGCCCGTACCAGGCGGCTTTGTACTCCAGCATCGACCGCATGTCCGACCAGGCGGCATCGGAGATGGCGCGGGCCAGGCCGCGGTTCCTGACCATGGTGCGCACGGTCAGGTCCTCGATCACGACCACTTGGTTTTCGCGGACGAGACGAGTGGTGAGCTTGTGCAGGAAATCCTTCCGGCGGTCGGCGATCCGGGCGTGCACCCGCGCCACCCTGGTGCGGGCCCTGGCCTGGTTGGCCGACCCCGTCTGCTTGCGCGACAGCGCCCGCTGGGCCCTGGCGAGCCGGGCCCGGTCGGCCCGCTCGTGCCGGGGGTTGGTGACCTTCTCGCCCGTGGACAGGGTGACCAGCGAGGTGATCCCGGCGTCGACACCGACCGCATCATGTGGCGCCGGGGAGGATTCGACGGTGTCCTCGCACAGCAGTGACACGAACCAGCGGCCCACCGCATCACGCGACACCGTCACCGTGGACGGGGCCGCGCCCGCCGGGAGCGGACGCGACCAGACGATGGCCAACGGCTCGGACATCTTCGCCAGAGTGAGCTTCCCGTCGCGATAGCGGAACGCGCTGGAGGTGTACTCCGCGGAGGCGCGGGACTTCTTCCGCGACTTGAAGCGCGGGTAGCAGGCCCGTCCGGCGAAGAAGTGCGAGAACCCCTGCTGGAGGTGGCGCAGCGCCTGCTGGAGCGGAACGCTGGACACCTCGGCCAGGAAGGCGAGGTTCTCGGTCTTCTTCCAGCCGGTGAGCATCGCCGAGGTAGCGTTGTAGCCGATCCGTTCCCGGTTCTGGTACCAGGCCCGGGTGCGGGCTGCGAGGGCCTTGTTGTAGACCAGGCGGACACACCCGAACGTGCGCGACAGCTCCGCCGCCTGCGCACCGGTGGGGTAGAAGCGGTACTTGAACGCCCGCTTCACAGTCTTCCTCGCCATGCTTCACTTTTTAACAGCTTGTTCGTGGATACCCGACCGGAAGGAGAAGGGTGTTCCCTCCCGGTCCCGGAGGACCGGGCCTCCGCACCCGACAACCTGATGAGCAACGCCCCTGATCGCGCCGTCCCCTTCTCCGGTCTCACCCGTCTGGACCACGTCGGCATCGCCTGCCGCGACCTGGACGCCGCGGTCGAGTTCTACCGGTCGACCTACGGTTTCGAGGTGGAGCACGAGGAGGTCAACGAGGAGCAGGGGGTGCGCGAGGCGATGCTCCGGATCAACGGCACGGACGACGGCGGCGCCACGTATCTGCAACTGCTGGAACCGACCCGTCCCGACTCCCCGGTGGGGAAGTTCCTCGAACGCAACGGGGAGGGCGTGCACCACATCGCGTTCGGGACCGGGGACGTGGCCGCCTCCGCGGCGGAGGTCGGCGGGAGGGGCGTGCGGGTCCTGGACGCCGCGCCCCGGCGGGGCACCGCCGGTTCGCAGATCGTGTTCCTGCACCCGAAGGACTGCGGGGGCGTGCTCACGGAACTGGTCCAGAGCACCCGCTGACACGGCCGTTCCCGGGACCTCTCGGACCTCTGACGTCACAGGGGCGTTCCGGACACATCACATCTTGTGCGTCGGTCGCGGAAGCCACCGCAAACCCCACCGGAAGTTACCCGAAACCCTCTTCCCAGGGGTTCCCCGCTTGATAAAGTCGGTTGGCCACCGGACGTGAATCTCCGGCTCGTCCGGTCCACGTCCTGCGTCCGGTGGACCGGGTCGGCCGCGCGCCACCGCAACCCTCGCGCCGCGGCGGGCCGGTACGCACGGAACGCACCGACGGCGTCGGCGATGGTCGAGAACCGGTCGCGACCCGCCGCGTCGGTCACACCCGCGTCCGCGGATCGGACCGGAGAGCACGCCCGTCCCCGGGGCCCCGACCACCGCCCGCCAACGCGGTCCCCGGCCGCTCACAAATAGCCGTCTCGCACCCGTTCAGGATTCCGCCACATGCCGTCAAACAACATCGACACCCAACTCAACAACATCTTCGACGAGGACAACACCCCGCCCGAGTTCGACGTGGTGTTGCGCGGCTACGACCGTACCCAGGTGACGGACTACCTGGACGGTCTGCGCAACGAGGTCAAGGCGGCCAACAAGCAGGTCGAGAAGTTCAAGGCCGAGCTCAACTCGAAGAACCGCCAGCTCCAGGAGCGCGAGCGCCCCACCTACGCCGGCCTGGGCTCGCGGATCGAGCAGCTGCTGCGCCTGGCCGAGGAGCAGGCCGGGGAGCTGGTCCAGAGCGCCCAGATCGACGCCAACGACATCCGTTCGGCCGCCAAGATCGAGGCCGCCGAGATGCGGGCCGCCGCCGAGTCCGAGGCCACCGAGGTGCGCACCCTCGCCCAGCGCGAGGCCGACGAGATGCGCCAGAGCGCCGAGGCCGAGGCCGAGGAGATCTCCACCAGCGCCCGCCGCCGGGCCGACGAGCTGTCCTCCACCACCGAGCGCGAGGTCCAGAAGAAGCGGGCCGCGGTCGACCACGAGATCGCCGAGAAGCGGGCGACCTTCGAGGGCGAGATCGCCAAGCTGCGCACCACCACCGAGCGCGAGTGCGCCCAGGCCCGCGCCGCCGCCAAGCGCGAGCGGGACGAGACGATCCAGGCCGCCAAGAGCCAGGCCGAGGAGCTGCGCAAGAACGCCGAGCGCGCCTACGCCGAGTCCGAGGCCCGCCGCACCGAGCTGGAGGACCAGTTCGAGCTGCAGCTGGCCGACCGGCGCGCCGAGGCCGAGCGCCAGGACGCCGAGCGCCTGGCCGCCGCGCAGGCCGCCACCCAGAAGATGGTCGCCGAGGCCGAGGAGCGCGCCGCCAGCGCCGACCACCACGCCAAGCAGGCCAGCCAGCAGGCCGAGCAGACCCGCCGCGACGCGGAGAACCACGCCAAGCAGCTGGTCGGCAACGCCAAGAAGAACGCCGCGCAGATCGAGGCGGAGGCCAAGTCCAAGGCCGAGCACATGGTCAGCGACGCCAAGGCCGAGGCCGACCGCGTCACGACGGCCGCCAAGAAGGAGGTCGACGAGCTCAACCGCCAGCGCGACAGCATCCAGTCGCACCTGCAGCAGCTGCGCCAGCTGCTCGGCGGCGGTGCCGCTCCGGTCGCCCCCGCGGCCCCGGCGCCCGCGCCCGTCGCGGCCCCGGCCCCCGCTCCCGCCATCGCCGAGGCCGCCCCGGCCGCCGAGGAGCCCAAGCAGCCGGCCCGTTCCGGCAAGGGCGCCGACGACGAGGACTGGTGGCAGGAGTAGCCGCCCCGCGGTCCCGGGACCGCGTCTGACAGGCCGAGGGCCCGCCTCCTTCCAGGAGGCGGGCCCTCGTTCGCGCGGGGCTCAGCGCGGTGTCTGGACGTCCTTCTCGTAGGGGCCGTCCCATTCGGTGGGCAGCGGGTACGCGGCGGGGTTGACCCGCAGGACGATCTCGTCCAGGACCCGGCGCACGTACGGTTCGCCCACCCACAGGTGCTTGGCGCCGTCGACACCGATCACCTCGGCCTGGGTGAGCGGCCCGAACCGCTCCCGCGCCTGCTCCGGGCGCAGGTAGTCGTCGTGCTCGGGGACGAGGACGACCACGGGCTTGCCGGTGGCGGCCCAGTTCTCCAGGTCCGCCTCGGTGGCCCGGTGCAGCGGCGGGGAGAGCAGCAGCGCGCCCGCGACCTGCGGGTCGGCGCCCCACTTCAGGGCCAGCTCGGTGCCGAACGACCAGCCCAGCAGCCACGGGTTCGGCAGCCCCTCGAACTCGGTGAACTCGATGGCGGCCAGCACGTCGTGCCGCTCGGTCTCGCCCTCCCCGAACTCGCCCTGGCTGGTGCCGTGGCGGGAGGTGGTGCCGCGCGTGTTGAAGCGCAGCACCGCGACGTTCGCCAGCGCGGGCAGCCGGAACGACGCCTTGCGCAGGACGTGGCTGTCCATCATTCCCTCGGCGGTGGGCAGCGGGTGCAGGCACACCAGGGTCGCGACCGGGTCGCCGCCCTCGGGCAGGGCCAGCTCGCCGACCAGCTCCAGGCCGTCGGCGGTGTGCAGGGTGATGGGGCGGCGCACGGCGGGCAGCACCGTGGTGGCTCGGATCTCCATGGCTCCTCTGTCCGGGTTCTCGGCGGGGCGGGGCTCAGTAGCGGGGGGCGCGGGGGGCCCGCTGGGAGCGCCGCTCCCAGCAGGAGGAGTGCCAGTGCCGCCGGTCCTCGCCGTCGCCGTAGGGGCGCCAGGCGACGACGTGCGGCATGCCGGCGGGGATCTCCTGGGCGCAGCCGGGGCAGCGGTAGGCCTTCACCGCGGCGGACCCGGGGATGCGGCGCGTCACCCACTCGCCGTCGGGGCCGGTCTCCCGGCGCTGGCCGCCGGTGATCCGCAGCATGAGGGCGTCCTCGTCCGGGGGGCCGCCGGGGGCGCGGCCGCCGCGCGAGGACTGACGGCGGGAGGAGTTGCGACGCGGGCTCACCCATCCAGGGTAGGAGAGGAAGGACAGTGGCCGCCGCCACAGGGGTGCTGCGGCGACGGCCACCGGGGTCCTCGGGGGTGTCAGGCGTGGCAGGCGCAGCCGCCGTGGCCCTCCTCCTCCGGGGTGTCGGGCAGCTGGTCCATGAGCAGCGACGCGGGCACGGCGATGGTGGTCAGCCCGTACTCGCCCATGGCGACCAGGGTGGTGACCACGGCCTCGGCGCCGCGCTCGGCGAGCAGCTCGGTCGGGCCCTTGGGGTAGCCGCAGCCGAAGCGCATCGCGGTGTCGACGTCCTCGGCGGTGGCGTAGCCGTCGCCGATCATCCGCAGGGCGTCGTCGATCTGCGGGGCGATGAGCAGCTCGCCCAGGTCGAGGGTCTCCTCCTCGCGGATCATCTCGGCGTAGCGGCCGGTGGGCAGCGGCTCGGGGGCCTCGTCGCGGCCCGCGTAGAAGCCCCGGCCGGCCTTGCGGCCGTAGTGGCCGGCGGCGACCATGCGGCGCAGCAGCGGGGCGGCGGCGTAGCGGGGGTCGCGGTACTCGTCCCACAGCACGTCCATGACGGCCAGGCAGACGTCGATGCCGACCAGGTCGGCCAGGGCCAGCGGGCCCATGGGCAGCCCGGCGGCCTTCTTGACCGACTCGTCGATCTCCTCGCGGGTGGCGACCTTGCGCTCGTAGAGGCGGACCGCGTCGTTGATGTAGGGCACCAGCAGCGCGTTGGCGACGAACCCGGCGCGGTCCCCGACCGTGATGGGGGTCTTGCCGATGCGCTTGGCGACCTCGGTGACGACGTCGACGGTCTCGGCGGAGGTGGCGACCGTGGTGATGACCTCGGCCAGCTTCATGACGGGGGCCGGGTTGAAGAAGTGCAGCCCGACGACCTTCTCCGGGCGCCCGGTCAGGGCCGCGATCTCCGTGACCGACAGCGAGGAGGTGTTGGTCGCCAGGATCGTCTCGCTCCTGCAGATCCGGTCCAGGTCGCCGAAGACGTCGCGCTTGAGGTCCATCCGCTCGGGGACGGCCTCCACGACCAGGTCCGCGTCCGCCAGGTCCTCGCGGGACGTGGTGAACGTCAGCCGCTGCTCGATCGCGGAGCGCTCCTCCTCGGTGAGCTTGCCCTTGGCGACGGCGCGCCCGAGGGACCTGTCCAGGTGGCCGCGGCCGCGGTCGAGGGCGGCCTGGTCGATCTCGACCCCGATGACGTTGAAACCGGCCCGGGCGAACACCTCGGCGATGCCCGCGCCCATCGTGCCGAGTCCGACGACACCGACCTTCTTGAATTCCTGCACCATGAGGCCAAGCCTAGACGGCTCGCGGACCCCGGCGGCCCCCGGGACCCCCCTGCCCGTACTCGCGGGTAACACGAGTGGCGCGATGTCGGGAAATGCCCGGCGGGGCCGCCGCCCTCTCCTCGGCGGCGACCCTTCCCATCCCTCCCGGCCGGGCCGGGGCCCCGCGCGGCCCGTCCTGGCGGGCCGTCCCCCGGCCCGCACCGCGCGCTCTCTGGAGAGGTTAGGCTCCCGGCCCCGCCGCGGTCACGGGGCGTGAGGGCCACAAAGTCCTTGCCCGGGCGGTGCCCCCACCTGTCCCGGCGGGTCGTCCCCCGTTCCGGCGTTCGCGCACCGGGCACGCCGCGGAGGCGGTAACGTGACGTTTCGTGCGTCTCGTCATCGCCCGGTGCAGCGTCGACTACGTCGGCCGGCTCACCGCCCACCTGCCCATGGCCCCGCGGCTCGTCCTCATCAAGGCCGACGGGAGCGTGTCCATCCATGCCGACGACCGGGCCTTCAAACCCCTCAACTGGATGAACCCCCCGTGCAAGCTGCGCGAGGAGACCGTCGAGGACGGCCCCGACGTCTGGACCGTCACCCACGGCAAGTCCGGGGAGAAGCTGGTCCTGACCGTGGAGGAGGTCCTGCACGACTCCTCCCACGAGCTCGGCAAGGACCCCGGCCTCCAGAAGGACGGTGTGGAGGCCCACCTCCAGGAGCTGCTGGCCGAGCACATCACCACCCTCGGCGAGGGCTACACCCTCATCCGCCGCGAGTACCCGACCGCGATCGGCCCGGTCGACATCCTGTGCCGGGACGGGGAGAACCACACGGTGGCCGTGGAGCTGAAGCGGCGCGGCGACATCGACGGCGTCGAGCAGCTCACCCGCTACCTGGAGCTGCTCAACCGCGACCCCGTGCTGGCCCCGGTGAAGGGCGTCTTCGCCGCCCAGGAGATCAAGCCGCAGGCGCGGGTGCTGGCCGAGGACCGCGGCATCGCCTGCGTGGTCCTGGACTACGACGAGCTGCGCGGCATCGAGCCGGACGTCCTGCGCCTGTTCTGACGGGTGTCCTCCGACCGGAGGACACCGGACCGCCCGGTCGCCCGATACCGCCGGGGCCCGCCGCGCGCGAGGCTCGGTGGTATGAGCACAGCGGTGATCGAGGCCTCGGGCCTCCTCAAGAAGTACGGCGACCACGCCGCCGTCGCGGGGGTGGACCTGTCGGTCCCCCGCGGCGAGGTCTTCTCCGTCCTGGGCCCCAACGGCGCGGGCAAGTCCACCACCGTCGAGATCCTGGAGGGCTTCCGCCGCCGCGACGGCGGCACCGTCCGGGTGCTCGGCGCCGACCCCCAGAGCGCGGGCAGGGCCTGGCGGGCGCGGATCGGCATCGTGTGGCAGCAGGAGACCCTGCTGCCCAAGATCCCGGTGCGCGAGGTCCTGCGGCACTTCGCCGGCCACTACCCCGCCCCGCACAACGTCGACGCGACCCTGGAGCTGGTCGGCCTGGCGGAGAAGGCCCGCGCGCTGCCCGAGTCGCTGTCCGGCGGCCAGCGGCGCCGCCTGGACGTGGCCCTGGGCATCATCGGCGGGCCCGAGCTCCTCTTCCTCGACGAGCCCACCACCGGTTTCGACCCCCGGGCGCGACGCGACTTCTGGGCCCTGATCGGGAACCTGGCCGAGCAGGGCACCACCATCCTCCTCACCACGCACTACCTGGAGGAGGCCGAGGCCCTCGCCGACCGGGTCTGCGTCATGGCCCGGGGGCGGGTCCGCGCCCTGGGCTCCCCCGACACCCTGGGCGGGCGGGCCACCGCGCAGGCCACCGTGAGCTGGTCGCAGGACGGGGTGCGGCGCGAGGTCCTCACCGACGAGCCCACCCGTGTCGTCGCCGACCTGGCCGCGGGCTTCACCGGGGAGATCCCCGGGCTGCGCGTGCACCGCCCCACCCTGGAGGAGGTCTACCTGGGGCTGATCGAGGACACGGTGGAGACCGAGGACGCCGGCGACGGCGGCGAGCGGACGGAGGCCCTGGCATGAACGGCACCACCATGGACGACGTCCGGCTGCCCGGCACGCTCCGCGTGGGGCTGTCCCGGGGGTGGCTGGAGATCCGGTCCTTCAGCCGGGAGTGGGAGAGCGTGATCTTCACGTTCGCCCTGCCCGCGCTGATCCTGTCGATGTTCGCGCTGATCTTCGACGGGCTGTTCGACCTCGGCATGCCCGCCGTCGACTACTACCTGCCCGGCCTGTTCGCCATGGGCCTGATGTCGGTCAGCTTCCAGACCCTGGGCGCGGGGATCGCCACCGAACGCGACCAGGGCGGGCTGCGGAGGCTGCGCGGCACCCCGATGCCGCCCGCCGCCTACTTCCTGGGCAAGACCCTGCTGGTGTTCTTCCTCGCCCTGGGCCAGGCCGTCCTGCTGCTCGGCGTATCCGCGCTGGTCTTCGGCGCCTCCCTGCCCGACAACGCCTCCGACTGGTTCACCGTGGCCTGGGTGCTCGTCCTGGGCACGGTCGCCTGCTCCCTGCTGGGCATCGCGGTCAGCTCGCTGGCCCGCACCGCCCAGGCGGCGTCCACCATCGTGGTGGTGCCGTTCCTGGCCCTGCAGTTCACCTCGGGGGTGTTCGTACCGGTGACGGTGCTGCCCGACGGCGTGCTGGCGGTCGCCTCGCTGTTCCCGCTGCTGTGGATGGCGCAGGGCATGCGGGCCGCCCTGTACCCGGACGCGATGGCCGCGTTCGAACCCTCCGGGGCATGGGACCTGCACCTGGTGGCGCTGGCCCTGGGCGCCTGGTGTGTGGTGGGCTTGGTGCTGGTACTGCTGACGTTCCGGTGGAAGACGCGGAAGGACGGGTGAGCGCCGTGGCGGCTCGTGCTCCGGAGCAGGACGCGGCGGCGGAGCCCGTGGTCGCCGAGCGCCACGCCTGGGAGCTCAGCGGCGCCTGGTACGCGTACGTGACGGTGGCGCTCGCGATCTCCGCGGCGACGGCGGTGGTCTCCGAACCCGGGCCGCCCACCTGGACCGCCGCCGCGCTGCTGGCGGCCACCGCCGTGCTGTACCTGGCCGTGGGCCGGCGCCTGTACGACGCCGACGAGCACGCCACCGCCCCGGCCCTCGCCTTCACGGCGGCGGTGGCGGCCATGGTGACCGTCGCGGTGACCCTGGCCCCGGCGGCGACCTTCTGCCTGTTCGCCGTGGCCCCCGTGTGCTTCATGTCGGGCGGGTCGGTGTTCGGGACGGCGGCGGTCGGGGTCATCATGTTCGTCCCCACCGGCGTCCGCCTCCTCCTGGACGGGACGGAACCGGTCCCGGCACTGGTGGGCGTCGGCGTCAACCTGGTCATCCTGGGCTTCGCCCTGTGGTTCGGCCGCTGGTTCGAGAGGGTGATCGAGGAGAGCTACGAGCGCTCCCTGCTCATCCGCCAACTGCGGGAGAGCAGGGCCGAGGCCGCCCGGCTGTCGGAGGAGACCGGGGCCCTGGCCGAGCGCGAGCGCCTGGCCCGGGAGGTGCACGACACCCTCGCCCAGGGGTTCACCAGCATCGTCACCCTCGCCCAGGCCGTGGAGTCGGAACTGGACACCGACCCCGCCCTGGCCCGCCGCCACCTGGCGCTGATGCGGGAGACCGCGGCGGAGAACCTCGCCGAGGCGCGCGCCATGGTCGCCGCCCGCCGCCCCGTCCCCCTGGGCGAGGACACCCTGGAGGCGGCGCTGGAGCGCATCGGGGCGCGGCTGGGCACCGAGCTGGGCGTACCCGTCTCCGTGGTGGTCGAGGGCACCCCGCGGGAGCTGCCCGGCGACCTCCAGGTGTGCCTGCTGCGCACGGCCCAGGAGGCGCTGGCCAACGTGCGCAAGCACGCGGCGGCCGACCGGGTGGCGCTCACCCTGGCCCACACCGACGTGGGCACCCGGCTCACCGTCACCGACGACGGGCGCGGCTTCGACCCCGCGTCCCCGTCCGCGGGCAACGGCCTGCCGGGCATGCTCCACCGGGCGCGCGCCGTCGGCGGCACACTGGACGTCGACAGCGCGCCCGGCCGGGGCACCACCGTCCGCCTGACCCTGCCCGAACCGGAGGAGGAGACCCCGTGATCCGCGTCCTGCTGGTCGACGACCACCCGGTGGTCCGCGAGGGCATCCGGGGCATGCTCTCCGCCGAGGCCGACCTCGACATCGTCGGTGACGCCGCCTCCGGCCCCGAGGCCCTGGCCCGGGTCGCCGAGCTGTCCCCCGACGTGGTCCTGATGGACCTGCGCATGCCGGGCGGGGACGGGGTCGCGGCCACCGAGCGCATCACCGCGGACCACCCCGGGACGAACGTCCTGGTCCTGACCACCTACGACACCGACACCGACATCCTGCGCGCGGTGGAGGCCGGGGCCACCGGCTACCTGCTCAAGGACACCCCGCGCGCGGAGCTGGCGGAGGCGGTGCGCGCGGCCGCGCGCGGCGAGACGGTGCTGACCGGGCGGCTGGCGGGCAAGCTCGTCACCGGGATGCGCAACCGCTCCGCCCCCGCCGGCCCGGCGCTGTCCCCGCGCGAGGTCGAGGTGCTGCGCCTGGCCGCCGAGGGCGCGACCAACGCGGCGATCGGCCGCGCCCTGCACATCAGCCCGACCACGGTCAAGACGCACCTGATGCGCGTGTACGAGAAACTGGGAGTAGGGGACCGTACGGCGGCCGTCAGCCGGGCGATCCGCCAGGGGCTGCTGCCCGGGTCCTGAGGTCCCGGGAACCGGGGTCGGCTCGGGGTTCCTCCCTGATGTGCGGGAGGGTGTCGCGCCGGAAGAATCGGAATATGGTGGAGACGATGAGCGAGATCACACCCCCCGACCCAGGTCGGATGCGCGCCTCCGACGCCGACCGCGACGCGGTGGCGCACCGACTCCAGGAGGCCTTCGCCGAGGGCCGCCTGGACCCCGACGAGCACAGCGAGCGCCTGGACGCGGTCTACCGCGCCAAGACCCTCGGCGAGCTCGTCCCCCTCACCGAGGACCTGCCCGCCGCCCCCGGGCCGGCGGCCGCCCCCGCCGCGCCCGGCGGCTTCCGCTCCCCGCGGCCGGTCTACGGCGCGGACCGGGTCGTCGACCAGGCGCCGACCAGCCACAGCGCGATCGCCGTCATGGGCGGCGCCGACCGCTCCGGCAACTGGGTCCTCCCGGAGAACTTCTTCTCCTTCGCGCTGATGGGCGGCATCGAGCTGGACCTGCGCGAGGCCCGGTTCACGGCACGGGAGACCACCATCTGGACCACCGCGGTCATGGGCGGGATCGGCATCATCGTGCCCGACGACATCCAGGTCCGCGTGCACGGCCTGCCCATCATGGGCGGTTTCGGCGTGGAGGAGGGGACCCCGAGCGTGCTGGACCCCGGAACGCCGGTCGTGCACATCCGCGGCCTGGCCGTCATGGGCGGGGTGGGCATCGAGTACCGCAAGCGCAAGCACCAGAAGAGGCAGGACGAGATCGAGGAGTGAGGCCGGGCGCGGGGACCGCGCCCGGTTGGACGTTCGAGCCTCACAAAGCAGACAATCCAACCACAGTGATCACGGAAACGTAAGTCCTGTGGCTGATTGTGGCAACCTCCCGGGGGACGCTTGCCCTGGGCGGGCGAACAGTGACAGTGTGCAGCGACGACTCGCCCACCCCGGGTGTCCATCCCCCGACACGGCGGTGGACTCCCCCGTACACCGGAGGAACATCGTTGAGCACACCCCACAGACGACGGGCCGCGGTCGCCGGTTTCACCGCCCTCGTCATGGCCGCGGGCGTCGTCGCGGCCTCCCCCGCGCACGCCGAGCCCGAGTCGCAGGCGCGCGGCGGTGAGGAGGCCGAGCCGCCGGAGTGGCTGCGCCGCCCGGTCCGCCCCGAGAAGCCGTCCCGCCCCAACATGCCGCAGGAGCCCGCGGCGCCTCCCCTGTCGGAGCTGGTGACCGCCGACGCCATCAGGGCGCACATGGAGAACCTGGACACGATCGCCGAGTACAACGGCGGCCACCGGGCCACGAACTCCCCCGGCTACGACGTCTCCGCCCTCTACGTCGAGGACCAGCTCGAGAGGGCGGGCTACGAGACCTACCGCCACGAGTACGACTACGAGCTGTGGCGCGAGCAGTCCGACCCGGTGCTGGCGCAGACCGCCCCGCAGGAGGTCGTCTACGAGGGCGGCACCGACTTCCTGACCATGTCGTACTCGGTCTCCGGTGACGTGACCGCGCCCGCGGTCGCCGTCGACGCGGGCGGCGCGGACAGCGGCTGCACCGCGGACGACTTCGCAGGCTTCCCCGAGGGCGCGATCGCGGTGACGGTGCGCGGCTCCTGCCCGTTCTCGGACAAGGTCGCCAACGCCGCCGCGGCGGGCGCGGCGGCCGCGCTGGTGGTCAACAACGCCGACGAGGTCTTCTCCGGGACCGTCGGCGAGACGTCCGCGATCCCGGCCGTGGGCGTCTCCGGCGCCGCGGGCGCCGCGCTGCTGGAGGCCGAGGGCCTGGAGCTGCGGGTCAAGGTCGACTCGACCGTGGTGCAGGAGTCCTCCTTCAGCGTGCTGGCGGAGACCCCGGGCGGCCGCGAGGACAACGTCGTGGTCGTCGGCGCGCACCTGGACGGCGTCGAGGACGGGCCGGCCATCAACGACAACGCCTCGGGCACGGCGTTCGTGCTGGAGACGGCGATCCGGCTGGCCTCCCAGGAGGCTCCGAAGAACAAGGTCCGGTTCGCCTTCTGGGGCACCGAGGAGGAGGGCCTGGTCGGTTCCACGGAGTACGTGGGGAGCCTGACCGACGGCGAGGTCGACGACATCGCCCTGTACCTGAACTTCGACATGATCGGCTCGCACAACTACGCCCGGTTCGTCCTGGACGGCCGGATGGAGCTGCCGGACTCGACGGGCGCGCCCTCGGGCTCGGGTGCGATCGCGAAGGTGTTCGAGGACTACTTCGCCTCCCAGGACCAGGTCAGCGGGCCCGGCGTACTGAGCGGCCGCAGCGACTACGCCCCGTTCATGGCGGCGGGCATCCCCTCGGGCGGCCTGTTCAGCGGCGCGGACGGGATCAAGACCGAGGAGCAGGTGGAGTGGTACGGCGGTACCGCGGGCGAGCAGTTCGACCCGTACTACCACACGGCCGACGACACCCTGGAGAACGTCAACTGGGACTCGGTGGCCGACCTGGCCGCGGCGGGCGCGCACGGCGTGGAGTTCCTCGCCGAGAGCACGCTGCCGGTCAACGGCGTGCTGAGCACCCGTGCAGCCGCGCAGTTCCCGCGCCTGGGCCACGACTGGGTCCTGTGATCCGGGCCAGGGCCCCGCGGGAGCGCCCGTGACCGCGGGCCGCCCGTAGAGCGTGTTCAGTGGATCATTCCGGGTCGCGGCCGCTCCCGGCATTCGGCGCGAGCGCCGGAACACTCGAAGGCATCCGCCGAACACGCCCTGGAGCAGGGAGGGGGCGGTGGGCGTGAACCCCCCGGTTTCACGCCCGCCGCCCCCTCGCGGTGTCTCCCCCTCCGTGCCCGCCCGAGCGGCCCCCCTCATGACTCCGTTCGGGTCGGCGCGGTGAACACCGCCACGGGACTACGATGAGTAGCGCCCTCACTCCATAAGGTATCAGTGAGCCAGATCACTTCTCACCCCCTGATGCCGAACAGTTATCCTCCGTCACTCCTGTTTGCGGAACAGCAGGTGGGCCTGGGGGAACCCGCGGCGCTCGTCCTCGCTCCCGGCGATGACGAGGCGGGCCACTTCCGCGAGCCCGGCCTCCCCCGCCAGCACCGACACGCCCTCCGGCGAGTAGCGGTGGGCGGGCGCCACCCGGTGGTCGAAGGGCTCGCAGAGCACCCCGGGGCCGTCGAGGGCCTGGAAGGCCAGCAGCAGGTACCCGCCCTCCCGGAGCATCCGGTGGAACCCGGCCAGCGTCACGGGCAGCCGCCCGGGCGGGTCGTGGATCACCGAGTAGTGGGCCAGGACCCCGGCCAGGGAGCCGGCCTCCGCCACCGGGCCGGCCAGGTCCCCCACCTCGAACCGCAGCCCCGGGTACGTCTCGCGGGCCAGGTCGACCATCCCCGGCGACAGGTCCACCCCGAACGCCTCCACCCCCAGCTCCCGCAGCCGCGCCGTCAGGTGCCCGGGCCCGCACCCGGCGTCGAGCACCGGGCCCCGGCCGCGGACCAGCTCCGCGAAGACCGGGAACAGCGCCCGGTCCAGCGGCCGGTCCTCCCCCCACCGGTCCACGAGGGCCGCGTACTCCCGGGCCACCGCCCCGTAGGCGTCCCCGACCGTCTTCTCCATCTCGCTCATGCCGCCCGACACTAGCCCCCTCCGCCCCGCGGCGGCGGGCGGTCCCCCCTCTAGGGTGGGGGCATGACTCAACGGGACACGGACAAGCCGGTCGTGCTGTCCAAGATCTACACGCGGACCGGGGACACCGGCACCACCGCGCTCGGCGACATGAGCCGGACCCGCAAGAACGACACCCGGATCGTCGGCTACGCGGACACCGAGGAGGCCAACGCCGCCATCGGGACCCTGCTCGCCCTGGGCGAGGTCCCCGACGACGTGCGGGCGCTGCTCTCCCGGGTCCAGAACGAGCTGTTCGACCTGGGGGCCGACCTGTCGACCCCGATCGTCCCGGACCCCGAGTACCCGCCGCTGCGCGTCCTGCCGGAGTACGTCACCCGGCTGGAGGAGGCCTGTGACGCCTACAACGCCGACCTGCCGACCCTGCGCAGCTTCATCCTCCCCGGCGGCTCCCCCACGGTCGCGCTGACGCACACCGCCCGGGTGGTGACCCGGCGGGCCGAGCGCAGCGTGTGGGCGGCGGTCGAGGAGCACGGCGACTCCGTCAACCCGCTCACCGCGCAGTACCTCAACCGCCTCTCGGACCTGCTGTTCATCCTGGGCCGGTACATGGCGCGGGAGGGCGACGAGGTCCTGTGGAAGCCCGGCGGCGAGCGCTGACCCCCGGGTCCCTGCACTAGAGGGCCCCGGCGGCGGAGGGCGCCGCGGACCCTCCGCGCACCGCGGGCCGTGCGGACCCTCGGAGGCGGCGGCCGGGGCGTGTTCGGCGGATGCCTTCGGGCGTTCCGGCGCTCGCGCCGAACGCCGGGAGCGGCCGCAAGGCGACCTCTCGCAGGACGGCCGGCACGGGTCGGCCCGGGGCCGGCCGTCCGAGCGCGGGCGGCGCAACGAGAGGCGGCCCCGCGGCCGCGACCCGGAACGGCCCGCCGAGCACGCCCTAGCAGGCAGGCGGGAACTCCTCGGGGTCGGCGTACTCCGCCTCCCCCTCGCCGGACACGCTCGCGTACAGGCCCTGCTCGGAGGCCAGGGCCCCGGTGGTGAAGCGCAGCACCGCGATGTCGTGCTCGGTCGCCTCGCCGGGCTCGGCCTCCGCGGTGCCCACCCCCAGCACGTACTCCTCCTCCGGGGAGTCCGGCCCCATCCGGTAGACCGGGCGGCCGTCGTCGCCGACGATGCTCCAGTCCTCGCCGGGGGCGGACAGGTCCACCTCCAGGGACCGGCCCTCGAATTCTCGGGTGGCCACCAGGTGTCTTCGCTGGGTCTCACCGAGCAGGTCGATCTGCCGGGGCGGCTCCTCGCCGCACCAGGTGACCATGACGACGGGGAACTTGTGCCCGGCCGTGAAGTGGCCGGTGGCGACCGCGGCGACGTGGCCGCCGGTCGGCTGGCAGGAGACGAGGAACGGGCTGAGAAGGGCGAGGGCGGTCAGGCCCCGCAACCGCGATACCACCATGGGAACGCATCCTGCCATCCCGGGCGGCGCACCGGGCGGCGGCGCACCGGGCGGGTGCCCGGCGGGGTCAGGTGTCCCACTCGGTCCCCGGGGGCAGCGACTCCACCCAGGACAGGAACCCGGTGAGGGTGGCGTCGTTCATCGCGATCTCCACCGCGGGCCGGTCCCCGCCGCCGGGCCAGGTCAGGCGCACGACGGTGGTGTCGGCGGGCAGCTGCTCGCCGGGCTCGGGGGGACGGCGCCCGGATACGACGAGACCGCGGCGCGACAGCTCTGCCGTCGGCCGCGGTCTGATCGAGAACGCGGGGAACCAGCCCAGGTCCAGCGAACCGTACCTGCACAGTCCGATCCGCCAGGCGCCCCGGCGTCCGCCCGCGCCCGGGA
The DNA here is from genome assembly GCF_018316655.1 of Nocardiopsis changdeensis. Classification (GTDB taxonomy): domain Bacteria; phylum Actinomycetota; class Actinomycetes; order Streptosporangiales; family Streptosporangiaceae; genus Nocardiopsis; species Nocardiopsis changdeensis. The sequence goes on from NZ_CP074133.1 coordinate 5,773,061, forward strand.
AGCGCAGATGGCACTCCACCGCTCCGCCGTGCCGCAGCAGGACCCGGCGGCGCAGGACGGCGGCGGCCACGAGGGCCGCCGCGCACAGGAGGAGGGCGGGGAACACCCACCGAAGCAGGTCCAGCGGCTGTTCCATGGGCCCCGTTCCGAAGGCTAGGAGGCGTCCTCGCCGGCGGCCCGCAGGCGGCTGCGGGCGCGTCCCAGGGCGGCGGTGTCGTCACCCTCGGTCGCGTTCTTCAGCGCCGTGCGGGCGCGTTCCACATCGATGTCCTCGGCGAGCTCGGCGGTCTCGGCGAGGATCGAGACCCGGCCCTCGCCCGACACCGAGATGAACCCGCCGTGGGCGGCGGCGCGGACCTCTCCGTTCTCCCGCGCGCCCAGCACGCGGACGACCGCGTCCTCGGCGAGCAGCGAGAGGACGGGGATGTGGTTCGGCTGGATACCGATCTCACCCTCGACGGTCTTCGCGATGACCATGTCGCCCTCGCCCGCCCACACCTCGTGCTCGGGCGAGACGATCTCGACGAAAAGCTTCTTCGACACTGCCTGAACTCCTCGGCCAGGGTTGGATTGGGCGGGGGCCGCCCGCCGTGGCGGGCGGCCCCAGCGGCTACAGGGTCTAGCCCTGGAGCTTCTTGGCCTTCTCGACGACCATGTCGATGTTGCCCACGTCGAGGAACGCCTGCTCGGGCAGGTGGTCGTACTCGCCGTCGCACAGGCCCTTGAAGGAGGCGATGGTCTCCTCCAGGGGCACGAACACGCCCGGCGTACCGGTGAACTTCTCCGCCACGAACATGTTCTGCGACAGGAAGCGCTCGATGCGGCGCGCGCGGTTGACGATGATCTTGTCCTCTTCGGACAGCTCGTCCATACCGAGGATGGCGATCTGGTCCTGGAGGTCCTTGTTGCGCTGCAGGATCTCCTTGACGCGCTGGGCGACCTGGTAGTGCTCCTGGCCCACGTACTGCGGGTCGAGGATGCGGGAGGTCGACGCCAGCGGGTCCACCGCCGGGTAGATGCCCTTCTGCGAGATCGGGCGGGAGAGCTCGGTCGTCGCGTCCAGGTGGGCGAACGTGGTCGCCGGGGCCGGGTCGGTGTAGTCGTCCGCGGGGACGTAGATCGCCTGCATGGAGGTGATCGAGTGGCCCCGGGTCGAGGTGATCCGCTCCTGGAGCTGACCCATCTCGTCGGCCAGGTTGGGCTGGTAGCCCACGGCGGAGGGCATGCGGCCCAGCAGCGTGGAGACCTCCGAACCCGCCTGGGTGAAACGGAAGATGTTGTCGATGAACAGGAGCACGTCCTGGTTCTGGACGTCGCGGAAGTACTCCGCCATCGTCAGAGCCGACAGCGCCACGCGCAGACGGGTGCCCGGGGGCTCGTCCATCTGGCCGAAGACGAGGGCGGTGTCCTGGAGGACCTCCATCTCGTCCATCTCCAGGAAGAGGTCCGTACCCTCACGGGTGCGCTCGCCGACACCGGCGAACACGGACACACCGCCGAAGTTGCGGGCGATACGGGTGATCATCTCCTGGATCAGCACGGTCTTGCCGACACCGGCGCCACCGAACAGGCCGATCTTGCCACCGCGCACGTACGGGGTGAGGAGGTCGATGACCTTGATGCCCGTGACCATCATCTCGGTCTTGGACTCGAGCTGGTCGAACGACGGCGGCTTGCGGTGGATCGGCCAGCGCTCGGTGACCTTCAGCTCCGAGGTCGGCACGTCCAGGGACTCGCCCAGGGTGTTGAACACGTGGCCCTTGACGATGTCGCCGACCGGCACGCTGATGGGCTCGCCGGTGTCGCGCACCTCGGCGCCGCGGACGAGGCCGTCCTGCGGGGCGAGCGAGATGGCCCGCACCAGGTTGTCACCCAGGTGCTGGGCGACCTCCAGGGTGATGGTCTTGGTCTCGCCGCCGACGGTCACGTCGGTGTGCAGGGCGTTGTAGATGGCAGGGATCGAGCCGACGGGGAACTCCACGTCGACGACCGGGCCGGTGACCCGGGCGATCCGACCGGTGGCGGTGCCAGCCCCGGTCGTCTCTTCAACAGTCGCAGTCACTTTTCTTACTCACTTCCCGCGCTTGCAGCAGAGAGCGCGTCGGCACCGCCGACAATCTCACTGATCTCGTTGGTGATCTCGGCCTGACGCGCCTGGTTGGCCAGTCGGGTCAGGGTCTTGGCGAGTTCCTCGGCGTTGTCCGTGGCGGCCTTCATGGCGGCACGGCGCGACGCCTGCTGGGAGGCGGCGGATTCGAGGAGGGCGAAGTAGATGCGGTTGGTCACGTACTGCGGGAGCAGCCGGTCCAGCGCCTCCTCCGCGGAGGGCTCGAACTCGTACAGCGGCAGGGCCTGCCCGCCGTGCGAGGCCTCGAGCTCCGCCTCGTCGACCTCTTCCACCTCCAGCGGCAGCGCCCGCGTGGCGGACGCGCGCTGGGTCAGCATCGACACGAACTCGGTCGAGACCACGTGGATCTCGTCGACGCCGCCCTCGGAGGTGTCCTTGGCGAACCTCTCCATGAGCGCGGTGCCGATCTCCTGGGCGTGCGCGTAGGTCGGACGCTCGGTGATGCCCTCCCACTGGTCCTCGACCTTGCGGCCGCGGAACTTGTAGAAGCCCGTCCCCTTGCGTCCCACCATGTAGGTGACGACCTCCTTGCCCTGCTCCTGGAGGAGCCTGGCGAGGGAGTCCGCCTCCTTGAGGACGTTGGACGAGAAGGCGCCGGCCAGACCCTTGTCGCTGGTGATGACCAGGACGGCGGCCCGGGTGGGGTTCTCGGCCTCGGTCAGCAGCGGGTGGTCGGACACCCGGCTCGCCAGGGCCGAGACCGCCCTGGTGATCTCCCGCGCGTAGGGTCCGGCAGCCTCAGCCGCACGCTGCGCCTTGGTGATGCGCGTCGTGGCGATGAGCTCCATCGCACGGGTGATCTTCGCCATCGACTTCGTCGAGCGGATCCTCCGGCGATAGACGCGAAGCTGTGCACCCATGGGTTACTTCCCGCCCTTGGCGACCTTGATGGTCTCCTGGCCGACGTTCTCCTCTTCGAGCGCCTCGGCCTCGGCCTCGGTGCCCAGGAGGGTGCCCGCGGAGGTCTGGAAGCCCTGCTTGAACTTGTCGAGCGCGCCCTCCAGGGCCTGCTCGGTCTCCTCGCCGAACTTCCCGCTCTCGCGGATGCCGTCCAGGATCGCGGTGTGCTCGCGGTCGAGGAAGTCCAGGAAGTCGTCCTCGAAGCGGCGCACGTCCTCGACCGGGACGTCGTCGATGCGGCCGGTGGTGCCCATCCAGATGGAGACGACCTGCTTCTCCATCGCGAACGGGGAGTACTGGCCCTGCTTGAGCAGCTCCATCAGGCGGGCGCCGCGCGCCAGCTGCTGCTTGGAGACCGCGTCCAGGTCGGAGCTGAAGGCCGAGAAGGCCTCGAGCTCGCGGTACTGGGCCAGGCCCAGCCGGAGGGTGCCGGAGACGTTCTTCATCGCCTTGGTCTGGGCCGCGCCACCGACACGGGAGACCGAGATACCGACGTCGATGGCCGGACGCTGACCCTGGTTGAACAGGTCGGAGTCCAGGAAGACCTGGCCGTCGGTGATGGAGATGACGTTGGTCGGGATGTAGGCCGAGACGTCGCCCGCCTTGGTCTCGATGATCGGCAGCGCCGTCAGCGAGCCCTTGCCCAGCTCGTCGGAGAGCTTGGCGCAGCGCTCCAGGAGCCGGGAGTGCAGGTAGAAGACGTCACCCGGGTAGGCCTCGCGGCCCGGCGGGCGGCGCAGCAGCAGGGAGACGGCGCGGTAGGCCTCGGCCTGCTTGGTCAGGTCGTCGAAGACGATGAGGACGTGCTTGCCCTGGTACATCCAGTGCTGGCCCAGGGCCGAACCGGTGTAGGGGGCGAGGTACTTGAAGCCCGCGGCGTCGGAGGCGGGGGCGGCGACGATGGTGGTGTACTCCATCGCGCCGGCCTCCTCCAGGGCACCGCGCACGCCGGCGATGGTCGAGCCCTTCTGGCCGACCGCGACGTAGATGCAGCGCACCTGCTTGTCGGGGTCGCCGGACTCCCAGTTCGCCTTCTGGTTGATGATCGCGTCGATGCAGACCGCGGTCTTGCCGGTCTGCCGGTCGCCGATGACCAGCTGGCGCTGGCCGCGGCCGATCGGGGTCATCGAGTCGATGGCCTTGATACCGGTCTGGAGCGGCTCGTGGACGGGCTTGCGCTCCATCACGGTCGCGGCCTGGAGCTCCAGCTCGCGGGTCTCGGTGGACTCGATCTCGCCCTTGCCGTCGATGGGGTTGCCCAGGGGGTCCACCACGCGGCCGAGGAAGTCGTCACCCACCGGCACGGAGAGGAGGCGTCCGGTGCGGCGCACCTTCTGGCCCTCCTCGATGCCGGTGAAGTCGCCCAGCACAACGGCACCGATCTCGCCGATCTCGAGGTTCTGGGCCAGGCCCAGGGTTCCGTCCTCGAATTCCAGCAGCTCGTTCGCCATCGCCGAGGGGAGGCCACTGACGCGGGCGATGCCGTCACCGGAGTAGGTGACGGTACCGACCTCTTCCGCGCGGGTGGCCTCAGGCTCGTACGACTGGACGAAGCGCTGCAGCGCGTCCCGGATCTCGTCCGGCCGGATCGTCAGCTCCGCCATCTCTACGTTGTCCTTGCTCTCAAGTGGCGCCTGACCGGCGCCGTGCGTACTTGCCTTGCGTTTCTTCAGCCGGCCAGACGGCGCTGGGCCTCGGCGATACGCCCGGCGATGGTCCCGTCGATGACCTCGTCACCCACCTGGATGGAAAGCCCACCCACGATCTCGGGGGCGACCTCGATGTTCAGGTGGATGTCGCGGCCGTAGGCGCGCGTGAGCGCGGCCCCCAGCCGGGACTGCTGGTCCTCGCTCAGGGCGACGGCGCTGCGGACGACCGCGACGTAGCGCTTGGCGCGCTCGGCGACGATGTGCCCGTAGTTCTCCAGCGCCTGTTCCAGGGTACGGCCCCGGGGCCGGGTGACCGCTTCGCCGACCAGGGTCAGCGTCGCGGGGTCCACCTTGCCCGAGAGCAGGCTCTCCACCAGGGAGAGCTTGTGCTCGGAGCCGACACCGTCACGGGTCAGGGCCTCGCGCAGCTGCGGCTGGGAGGCGACGATCCGCTCGAAGCGGAACAGCTCGTCCTCCAGGCCGTCCAGGGCCGCGGCGCTGCGGAGCGAGGAGATGGTGGCGTAGACCGCCATCCGCTCCACGGCGTCCACGAGGTCGCGCGCGCTCGACCACTTGGCCGAGACGGCGTCGCCGGCCACGAGGACCGCGGACGGCGAGACCTTGGACTCCAGCAGCTGCCCGATGAGGGCGGACTTGGCCTCCGCCGGGTTCGCCTGGTCGGCGAGCCAGCGGCGCAGCGAGTGCTCCTCGGTGAGCAGGGCGACGACCTGGAACAGCTCGCCGCCCAGGGCCACACCGCCGGTGGCGCCGGCCGACGCCAGGACGTTCTCGTCCAGGCGCCGGGTCACCTCGGTCAGCGACGTACGGCTGATACCACGCATCAGCGCACCTCGGCTTGCTGCTTGCCCTCGCTCTGCTCCAGCTCGTCCAGGAACCGGTCGATGACGCGGCTCTGGGCGGCGCTGTCGCTGAGGCTCTCACCGACGATGCGGCTGGCGAGCTCGGTGGAGAGCGCGCCGATCTCACCCTTCAGCTGGGCGAACGCCTGCTGGCGGTCGGCCTCGATCTGAGCGTGGGCGGCGTCGACGATGCGGCGAGCCTCGGCCTGGGCCTCCTCGCGCGCCTCGGCGATGATCGCCGCCCGCTGCTCCTTGGCCTTCTCCAGCTCCTGCGCGTACTCGCGGTGGGCCTCTTCGAGCTTCTCGCGGTACTGCTGGCGGATCTCGTCCGCCTCGGCCTCGGCCTTCTGAGCGCGAGCGATGCCACCCTCGATCTGGTCGGCACGCTCGTCCAGCGCCTTCGTCAGCCGCGGCCACATCTTGTAGACGACGCCGAGGATGATGAGGAAGGCGATGAGGCCGAAGGTGAACTCGTCCCAGTGGATGCGCAGGACGTTTTCTTGTTCAGCTGCCAAATACACGGTTGGCATCCCCTTCGCGTTCTGTATGACCAGGTGTTACTAGACGGCGAACGCGAGAACGAAGCCGAGGATGGCCAGGGCCTCGATGACGGCGAAGCCGAAGATCATCTGACCCTGCAGGACACCGCGGGCCTCGGGCTGGCGGGCGATGGCCTGGACACCGAGACCGAAGACGAGACCCACGCCGATGCCGGGGCCGATGGCGGCGAGGCCGTAACCGATGCTGTTGAGGTTACCTTCGATGGCGGCGAGATCCATTGATATTCCCTTTACTACAGGCCGACGATCATGGACGTCGTCGGGCGAACGTGACAAAACGGAAAACAGGTCCAGCGGTGCGCACTGGGAGGGACCACGGGGGCCTCTCCTAGTGCGCGCCCTCCATGGCCTCACCGAGGTAGATGGAGGAGAGGAGGATGAAGACGTAGGCCTGGACCGCCATGATGAACAGCTCGAAGGCCGTGAAGACCAGGAAGCCGACCAGGGCGATGCCGGAGTAGCCGACCGAGATGGCGCCGAACAGCGGCCCCATCTGGGACATCGGGTTGAACATGTAGAACCCGGCGGCCGCGAACAGTGCGAGCAGCAGGTGCCCGGCGAACATGGTCGCGAACAGACGGATCATGTGCGTGGCCGGCCGGATGATGAAGTTCGACAGCGCCTCGATGGGCACCACGACCGGCAGGATCCACCCGGGGACGCCGCTGGGGACCAGGCGGGCCTTGAAGTGGGCGGCGGCACCGTGCTCACGGATGCCGACCACGTTCCACAGGACGAAGATGAACAGGGCCAGGACCGCGGGGAAGGCCAGGTTGGAGGTCACCGGCAGCTGGAGGCCGGGGATGAGACCCATGATGTTCATGCAGAAGATGAACAGGAACAGGGTCACCATCAGGGGGAGGTACTTGTCCCCCTTCTTGCCCATGGTGGTCCGGGTGACCTGGTCGCGGATGAACATGACCAGCATCTCGGCCATGCTCTGACCGCGGCCGGGGACGACCTTGGCCTTGCGGGTGGTGAAGTACCAGAAGGCGGCGGCGACGATCAGTGCGACCACCGCGACCAGGTAGTACTTGTTCAGCCCGGAGGTGAGGGGAAGACCGAAGTCCACCCACGGGGTCGGGTTGAAGAGGCTCACTCCCGGAGCCTCGAACCCGCACCCGTCTCCGAAGAGGTGGCAGCCTGATTCGGACGCCGCGACGACGCTCACGTCAGCACCCACGGCGATCCCTTTCGTCGTGACGCAACTCAATCCTTGGTGTTCTCGTCGGGACGGTCCCGCCCACAGCGGGGGCGGACGCACCCGGGTGTTCGGTCAGGACCGGACGTACTGGGCATAGATGAGGTAGATCGAGCCGACCAGGCCCACTCCCAGCCCGATGGGCAGGAAGAGACCCGAGAAGCCCAGGGCCCAGTCCACGACCCAGCCCACGCCGCCCCAGAAGGCGAGCCCTCCCAGCAGGTACGAGATGAGAGTGGTGGCGTTGGCGCCGGACGATTCCTCGTCCTTCTTCGCACTCGACCGACTCATGCTCTCGCTCCGGAAGATAGCAGTAGGTGATCAGGCTCGGCGCACCCCCCCGCCCGAACGGGGTCACCGGCGCGCCTCACTGTCCTCGGACTCGGACTCGTCCTCGCCCGCGGGGACGATGGTCGGCTGCTTGCTGCGCTTGACCGCCACGGCCTGGGCCGTCAGCCACGCGATGACACACGCCAGCGCCGACCAGCCGAACACCTGCGTGTCCAGTGCCTGCGTGCCCTTGAAGGTCAGCAGGACGGCCAGGAGGATGCCGAACTTGGTCGTGTAGACGAGGAAGGCCACCGGGAGGAGGAGCTCCGGACGCCGACCGCCGGTCCAGGAGATGACGAACGCCGAACTGGCGAACGCACCGATCACCAGGGCGACCGCGAAGAGGGCGCCGAGGAGTCCCTGGACGTTGCTGAGGGCGAAGCCGGCGATCATCGCGACCACGCCGACCAGTGCCGTCGGAATCGCGGCGCCGCGGAGGGTCCGGGCGTCGTGTTCCTGCATCAGAAAAGCTCCGTGAGGTTCAGTGGTTGCCTGCTCGTGAAAGCTATCACAAGGTTTTCGGTGCTGAATCCGGGGGTTCCTTAACGCGACCTTAACGCCTCGGGAAACGCCCGCTCCGCCCGCGTTTCGGGCCTTGTGTCACCTTGGCCACACCCGTCACGACCACCTCGGAGGCACCCCGTACCGGGTGCCGAAAGGGACCTGCGACCCCTTTCCGAGGTCACAGTCCTCTCACCGTTTCACACCGTCCCCGGAACGGGGGCCGCGCGCCCGGTCCCAGGGCAGCAGGCCGCGGCGGCGCAGCCGGGGCAGGGCGATGAGGCCGACCGCGCAGACCGCGACCAGGGCGGTCACCGTCAGCACGACCACCGCGGAGTCGAACACCGACAGCGCCACCGCGGCGAACGCCACGATCCCCGCCCACAGGTACATGAGCAGCACCGCGCGCACGTGGCTGTGCCCCATGTCGAGCAGGCGGTGGTGCAGGTGCCCGCGGTCCGGGGCGAACGGCGACTTGCCCGCCAGGGTGCGGCGCAGCACGGCCAGCACCAGGTCGGCCAGAGGCAGCGCGATGACCAGCAGCGGCAGCGCGATCGGCAGGAACACGACCAGGCCGGAGTTGAACTCCTCGCGGGCGGTGTTGGCGTCGAACTGCCCGGTCACCGTGATGGTGATGGAGGTGAGCAGCAGGCCCAGCAGCATGGATCCGGTGTCGCCCATGAACACCCTGGCCGGGTGGAAGTTGTGGCAGAGGAATCCGACACAGGTGCCCGCGAGGATGATCGCGATCATCGCCGGGTAGGACTGGCGGACGAACCCCTGCTCCACCGCCACCACGTAGTAGTAGGCGAAGAAGGCCAGGGCCGAGATGCCGACGATGCCCGCGGCCAGGCCGTCCAGGCCGTCGGCGAAGTTGACCGCGTTGATGGTCACCACGATGAGCAGCACCGACACCAGCGCCCCCAGCCAGGGGCCGAGCGAGAGCTGGGTGCCGGGCAGCGGCAGCCACAGCAGCTGCACGCCCGCGGCGACGAGGATGCCCGCGGCCGCCACCTGCCCGGCGAGCTTGCTCACCGGGTCCATCCCCCACCGGTCGTCGATGACGCCGATGACCGTGATGAGGCCGCCGGCCAGCAGCAGGCCGATCCAGGTGTCGGCGACGAACACGTTCTGCAGGTGCGGCAGTTGCGCGGAGAGCAGCAGGGCCACGGCGAAGCCGCCGTAGATGGCCAGCCCGCCCAGCCGGGGGATGGGCTCGGTGTGCACGTCGCGGTCGCGCACCGGCGGCGTGGCGCCGAAGGCGATCGCGAACTTGCGCACCAGCGGCACGAGCAGGTAGGTCACCGCGGCGGCGATGACGAAGGTGAGCGCGTACTCCCGCACGGCCTTGGCCCTTCTGTCTCTGTGTCCCGGGACGGGGCGGTCAGTCGCGGTCGGTGGCCTCGGGCGCGGTCTCCCCGGCGGCGGGCCCGGTGCCCGTCGCGGGGGCGTCGGCGTCGGCGGCCTCGGGGGCGTCCCCGGCCGGCGCGTCCTCACCGGCCTCCCGGGCCTTGGGGCGGTCGGGGCCCTTGCGCAGCTCGCCGATGACGGTGCCGCACACCTCGCGCAGCTTCTCGATGGGGATGGCGCCGCTGCGCAGCACCCGCGGGACCGCGTAGGTGAGGTCGACGATGGTGGAGGGCACCGGCGACTCCGCCGCCCCGCCGTCGAGGTAGACGGCGACGGTCTCCTCCCCCAGCTGCGCGATGGCCTCCTCGGCCGTGGTCGCGGCCGGGCCGCCGGAGAGGTTGGCGCTGCTGACCGCCATCGGGCCCGTCTCCTTGAGCAGGTCCAGGGCGACCGGGTCCATCGGCATGCGCACCGCGACGGTGCCCTTGGTGTCGCCCAGGTCCCAGGACAGGCTGGGGGTGGCGGCGCACACCAGGGTGAGCGGGCCGGGCCAGAACTCGTCCATGAGGTCGCGGCCGAACCGGCCCAGGTCGTCGACCAGCGCCATCGCCGCGCGGGTCGAGCCGACCAGCACCGACGGGGGCACGTCGCGGCCCCGGCCCTTGGCCGCCAGCAGGTCCGCGACGGCCTTGGGGCTGAAGGCGTCGGCGCCGATGCCGTACACGGTGTCCGTGGGCAGCACCACCAGCTCGCCTCGGCGGACCGCGGACGCGGCGTCGGCGATACCGTCCTTGCGGGCGGTCTCGTCCGCGCAGTCGTAGATGCGGCTCACCTGCGTTCACCTCGTTCTCGAGCGGGTGGGCCGGTCGGGGCCGGCCCGGGGGGCGGGATCGTGACGACCGGCCGGTCAGTCCTCGTGGTCGGCCCGGCGCATGACCACGAAGCGGTCGCGCCTGGCCAGGTCCTTGCGATTGAGGACGTCGCGCCAGCCCTTGTCCTCGGGGAAGAGCCAGGGGATGTCGATGCCCTGGCCGTCGTGGTGCTCCACGGCCATGGCCCCGCCGGGGCGCAGCAGCCTGCGGCCGACCGCCTCCAGGTCGCGGATCATGTCCAGGCCGTCCTCGCCCGACCACAGCGCGGGGGCGGGGTCGAAGTTGCGCACCTCCGGGGGGATGGCGTCGGCCTCCCGGGTGGGCACGTACGGCGGGTTGCTGATGAGCAGGTCGACGCCGCCGTTGAGCTCGGGCAGCGCGGTGCGCATGTCGCCGTGGTGCAGGGTGACCCGGTCGGCGTGCCCGCTGGCGTCGATGTTGCGCCGGGCCCACTCCAGGGCCGTCGGGTCGATCTCCACGGTGTGCACCCGGGAGCGGGGCACCTCCTGGGCGATCGAGATGGCGATGGCGCCCGAGCCGGCGCCCAGGTCGACGACCAGCGGGTCGGCGACGTCCATGGCGCGCAGCGTCTCGATGGCCCAGTCGACCATGATCTCGGTCTCCGGCCGGGGGACGAACACGCCCGGGCCGACCCTCAGTTCGAGGTAGCGGAAGTAGGCGCGGCCGGTGATGTGCTGGAGCGGCTCGCGGGCCTCGCGGCGGGCGACGCACTCCCAGTACCGGGCGTCGAAGTCGGTGTCGGCGACCGTGTGCAGTTCCCCTCGACGGACACCGTGCACGAACGCCGCGAGCTCCTCGGCGTCCGTGCGAGGCGATGCGATGCCCGCGTCCGCGAGTCTCAGTGTCGCGCGGGCGACCTCGTCGAGAAGAAGGTTCATGATCCCTGGGCCGCTTCGAGCCTTTCCTTGGTGTCCGCGTCCACGAGGGCCTTGACGACGCCGTCCAGCTCCCCGTCGAGGACCTGGTCGAGGTTGTAGGCCTTGTAGCCGACACGGTGGTCGGAGATGCGGTTCTCCGGGAAATTGTAGGTGCGCACGCGCTCGGAGCGGTCCACCGTGCGGACCTGGCTCTTGCGCTCGGCGGCGGCCTCGGCGTCCGCGCTGGCCTGGGCCTCGGCGTAGATGCGGGCGCGCAGGATGCGCATGGCCTGCTCCTTGTTCTGGAGCTGGCTCTTCTCGTTCTGGCAGGAGGCCACGATGCCGGTGGGCAAGTGGGTGATGCGCACCGCGGAGTCGGTGGTGTTGACGCTCTGGCCGCCGGGGCCGGAGGAGCGGTACACGTCGATGCGCAGGTCCTTGTCGTGGATCTCGACCTCGATGTCCTCGGCCTCGGGGACCACCAGGACACCGGCCGCGGAGGTGTGGATGCGGCCCTGGGACTCGGTGACGGGGACGCGCTGGACGCGGTGGACGCCGCCCTCGAACTTGAGCATCGGCCAGACGCCGGTCCCCGGCTCGGGGGTGCCCTTGTTCTTGAAGGCGATGGTGATGTCCTTGTAGCCGCCCAGGTCGGAGTGGGTGGTGTCGATGACCTCGGTCTTCCACCCCTGGCGCTCGGCGTAGCGCAGGTACATGCGGACCAGGTCGGCGGCGAACAGGGCGGACTCCTCGCCGCCCTCGCCGGCCTTGACCTCCATGATGAGGTTCTTGTCGTCGGCGGGGTCGCGCGGGATGAGCAGGAAGCGCAGCCGGTCGGTGAGGCGCTCGGCCTCGGCGGTCAGGCGGTCGGCCTCCTCGGCGAAGGAGGAGTCCTCGGCGGCGAGCTCGCGGGCGGCCTCGATGTCGCTCTCGGTCTCCTTGAGCGCGCGGTACGTCTCGATGATGGGGGTGAGCTGCGCGTAGCGCTTGCCCAGTGTGCGCGCCCGGCCCTGGTCGGCGTGCACCTCCGGGTCGGCGAGCTGCTGCTCCAGCTCGTAGTACTCCCCCAGGAGGTCGTCCAGCTTCACTTGTGCCACCCCGTCTTGATTCGCGTGCCTCGCCTGCCGTGTCGCCCCCGCGGGGGCCGTGGGTCCCGTGGCGCCGGGTGCGCCGGCGCCACGGGCGGAGCGGGCGCCGCTACTTGGTGCGCTTGCCGAAGCGCTTCTCGAAGCGGGCGACCCGGCCACCGGTGTCGAGGATCTTCTGCTTGCCGGTGTAGAACGGGTGGCACTCGGAGCACACCTCGGCGCGGATCTTGCCGTCGGTCACCGTGCTGCGGGTCACGAACTGGGCACCGCAGGTGCAGGTCACCTCGGTGGTGACGTACTCGGGGTGGAGGTCGGCCTTCATCGTGTGTCTCCTTGTTATGCGCGGCCGCCGGGCGCACGCCTGACGCACCACCGCTGCGGTGGGGCGTCGTGAAGGTCATGCGCGAACCGGTGCCGCGGCGATCCAGGTAAGGGGCGGCGGGTCCTCATGGAGGAGGACGGGCCGTATCCCCGACTACCAGTTTGCCAGAACCACAACCGTGCCGTGACCGGTATCTATTCCGCCCTCCCTCCCCTCCCCTCCGCGGTGCCGGCGGCGGCGCGGCGCGCGTCGGACCGCCGCAGGTACACGGCGAGCCCGGCGAGCAGCAGCAGGAGCGCCGCCAGGACGAGGGTCCCGGCGTTGAACCCGACCCCGTGGATGAGGATGTGGGCCAGGGACCCGGCCGCGACGACGTAGTAGACCATCGGGATCACCGTCTGGCGGATCAGGTCCCCCTCGCGTCCGGCGAGGCCCACCACGGCGGAGGCGGCGACCACGTTGTGCACGGTGATCATGTTGCCCGCGGCGCCTCCGGCGGCCTGGGCGGCGACCACCGTCTCGGGGGGCACGCCGATGCGTTCGGCGGTGGAGAACTGGAAGAGGGAGAACATCAGGTTGGAGACGGTGTTGGACCCGGCGACGAAGGCCCCGAGGGCGCCGATCCAGGGGGCGTAGAGCGGCCAGGCGGCGCCGCCGAGCTCGGCCGCGCCGGAGGCGAGGGTCAGGGGCATGCTCGCCAGGTCGGTCTCGCCGAAGTCGGCGCCGGTGTTGATGAAGACCCGCACCAGGGGGACGGCGAAGAGCAGGGCGACGGCCGCGCCGGCGAGCTGGGAGCCCGCCATCCCCCAGGAGGCGAGGATCTCGCGGCCCTTCATCCGATGCAGCCCGTAGGTGAGGAGGCAGACCAGGATGAAGGTCGCGCCCGGGGAGTAGAGGGGTTCGACGGCCTGGGCCACGGGCGTGCCGAAGATGTCGGAGGCCCCGACGGTGATGCCGGTCAGCCAGGCCTTGACGGGGTCGATGGTGCGGGTGGCGACGAGGATGCCCGCCACCAGGAGGTAGGGGGCCCAGGCGCGCAGCAGCCCCATGCGCCGCTCGGCGGTCCCGGTCCCGTTCTCCGGCTGGGCGAGGCTCCCGCTCCACCGGGCGAGCCAGTCCTCCCGGGGCGGGAAGTCCCAGGTCTCCTTGGGCATGAGGAAGCCCTTGCGGGCGGCCAGGACGACGATGACCAGTCCGGTCAGCCCGCCCAAGAGGCTGGTGAACTCGACGCCGAGGAAGTGGTTGTACAGGACGGAGGGGACGGTCATGGCGAAGGCCGCGAAGAGGGCGAACCTCCACACCCCGAAGCCGTCGGAGAAGCGCCTGCGGCCCCCGTAGAAACCGCAGAGCATGCAGCTGATGAACAGCGGGACGAGGGTGCCGACCGCCGCGTGCAGCAGGACGGTCTGGAACCCGATGTGGGAGACGAACTCGGGGAACGCCAGCCCCAGGACCGAGGCCCGCTCGGCGACGTCGGGCGATCCCTCCAGTCCGCCCGAGACCCCGACCAGGATGGGGGTGCCCACCGCGCCGAAGCTGACGGGGGTGCTCTGGATGACCAGGCCGACCATGACGGCCGCCATGGCGGGGAAGCCCAGGGCGAACATCAGGGGGGCGACCACGGCGGCGGGCGTGCCGAACCCGGAGGCGCCCTCGATGAAGCTCCCGAAGAGCCATCCGATGATGATGGCCTGGATCCGGCGGTCCGGGCTGATGTCGGTGAAGGTGGCGCGGATGGTGGCGATGGCGCCGCTCTTGGTGAGGGTCGCCAGCAGGAGCAGGGCGCCGAAGATGATGTAGAGGAGGCCGATCGCGAGGATCAGGCCCTGGACGGTGGAGGCGGCGACCGCCACCCATTCGGTGTTCCAGGCGGTGACGGCGATGAGGACGACGACCGCGTAGCCGACGGGCATGGCGTACTTGGCGGGGGTCCGGAACCCGACGAGCAGGACGCCGACGACGAGGATCGGGGTGAGCGCGAGCAGGCTGAGCAGGGCGAGGTTGTCCATGTGGACGGCTCCCTGGTGTTGCTGGGGGTACTCGACCGGGCCGACCCTAAATCGTTTTATGAAGCGGGGACATCCCCCGAGGGTGACCTGCAACACATCAGTGATCTTTTTCGTCTGCCAGTGCCCGTTTTCCGGATGACGAAAGAACGGCCCTCTCCTTCCGGAGAGGGCCGTCCGGTTCCCCCGCTCTCCCCCACGGGGGCGGGGCCGGTTCGGTCGCGCGCTCGGGGCCGTCCCCGGTCTTCGCGGCGGGCGCGATGACGGGCGGGACCCCGCCGGCCCGTGACGACGGACGGCGGCCCTCCCCGGGTGGGGAGGGCCGCCGTGCGCGTCACGCGGTGGGCGCTCAGGTGGTCTTCTGCACCTGGAGCAGGAACTCCGCGTTGCTCTTGGACTCCTTCATCTTGTCCAGGAGCAGCTCGATGGCCTGCTGGGTGTCGAGCGCGTGCAGGACCCGGCGCAGCTTCCAGACGACGTTGAGCTCCTCCTGCGACATGAGGATCTCCTCCTTGCGGGTGCTGGAGGCGTCCACGTCGACCGCGGGGAAGATGCGCTTGTCGGCCAGGGAGCGGCTGAGCTTGAGCTCCATGTTGCCGGTGCCCTTGAACTCCTCGAAGATCACCTCGTCGGCGCGCGAGCCGGTCTCCACCAGCGCGGTCGCCAGGATGGTGAGCGAGCCGCCGCCCTCGATGTTGCGGGCGGCGCCGAAGAAGCGCTTGGGCGGGTACAGCGCCGTGGAGTCCACACCGCCGGACATGATGCGCCCGCTGGCCGGGGCGGCCAGGTTGTAGGCGCGGCCCAGGCGGGTGATGGAGTCCAGCAGGACGACGACGTCCATGCCCATCTCGACCAGGCGCTTGGCCCGCTCGATGGCCAGGTCGGCGACGACCGTGTGGTCCTCGGCCGGGCGGTCGAAGGTCGAGTGGATGACCTCGCCCTTGACCGTGCGCTGCATGTCGGTGACCTCCTCGGGACGCTCGTCCACGAGGATCACCATGAGGTAGCACTCCGGGTTGTTCTCGGTGATGGCGTTGGCGATCGCCTGCATCACCATCGTCTTGCCCGCCTTGGGCGGGGAGACGATCAGCCCGCGCTGGCCCTTGCCGATGGGTGCGACCAGGTCGATGATGCGCGTGGTCAGCACGCCCGGCTCGGTCTCCAGCCGCAGCCGCTCCTGCGGGTACAGCGGGACGAGCTTGGAGAACTCCTGGCGGTTCTTGGCCTGGTCGGGCGACATGCCGTTGACCGAGTCCAGGCGCACCAGGGCGTTGAACTTCTCCTTGCGCTCGCCGTCGCGGGGCTGGCGGACCGCGCCGATGATGTGGTCGCCCTTGCGCAGGCCGTGCTTGCGCACCTGGGCCAGGGAGACGTAGACGTCGCTGGACCCGGGCAGGTAGCCCGTGGTGCGGACGAACGCGTAGTTGTCCAGGATGTCGAGGATGCCCGCGACCGGCAGCAGGACGTCGTCCTCGCCGATCACCGGCTCCGGCTCCTGGCCGCCCCGTCCGCCGCGCCGGTCCCTGCGGTCCCGGCGGCGGCCCCGGCGGCGTCCGCCGAACTCGTCGTCGTCGGCTGCGCCCGCGCCGCCGCGTCCCTGCTGGCCGCCGCCCTGGCCGCCCTGCTGGGAACCTCCGGCGCTCTGGTCGTCGCCGCCGCGGTTGCGGTTGCGGCGGTTGCGCTGGCGCTCACGGCCCTGCCCGGACCGGCCTTCGCGGTCCTCGGAGCTGTCGGAGCCGGTCTTCTGGGGGGTGCTGGATGTCTTGGTCACGCTGCTCGCGGAGGTAGAGGAGTCGGTGCCGTCCACCGATCGGGGCTGGTCGCCGGCCTCGTCCCCGCGCCTGCGGGTGGAGCGGCGGCTCCGGGGCGCCTTCTCGCCCCGCCCCTGGGGGTCGGTCACGGCCTGGTCCGACGACCGGTCGGCGCGCGTGCGCGCCTCGTCCGAGCCCGACGGCTCCTGGGACCGGCTGTCGGTTGCCTCGACCTTACCGGCCTCGGGCTCGGTCTCGGTCTTCTTCGGCGATTTGGCCTTGGTCGGTGCTCCCACGGGACCGCCCTGCTTGGCCTCGATGGCGGCGATGACGTCGCTCTTGCGCATGCGCCCCGTACCGGTGATGCCCAGGCTCGACGCGAGCTTCTGCAGCTCGGGGAGCTTCAGGGCGGCGAGACCGGTGCCGCGCGCCGCGGCGCGGGACCTGCTCGGCGACGTCGTGGCCGAAGCGTCGCCGGCCTCCGCTCCGGAGGCGCCGGTGCCGTTCTTGCTGTCGACCGCCGCGTCCGTTCGGAGTTCGGTGGTGTCGCTCACTAAGGGTCCTTCCCAAGGAGCGGGCTTCGGCCGTCAGCGGGTGCTGGAGCGGCCGGCCCGGTGGTGCGAACCGGCTGGGCCGGGTAGGGCGTGCCCCACGTGGATGTCGGAAACCGGCGAGAAGACGGTCCCCTACCCGATCGCGGCGGGCTCTGGGTACAGCCAGACGTCGGGGCGGGTGGCTCGGTGGTACTGCCGATCGACCGCGGCGGAACGCTCATCCGGGGAGGAGGAGCTTGCAGCGGGGATGTCGACACGTTCGCGGAGAATCCGCGGAATCGACACACCGACCACCGCTTCCGGACGGTCGTGGGACCGGACCACCGGAGTATGGGATGCGGAGGCCGCTGTGGCGGATGAGCACTCGCCCCGCAACGGGGCATCTGGTGCTTCACCTAGCCTAACATCACCAGAGGCCACGGCTATTCCTCGACACATGGTGCTACGGATGGGGAGATGGGGACCGCACCCCCGCCTGCTCGACCGGCAGGGGGCGTATGTCCCAATCATTACCCGCACTACGACGGATTGAATCAAGCGCCTCGGCGATTTCCGGCGAACCGGCCTCCGCCTCCCCCTCCGCCACGGAGCACAGCACCAGGACCGTGGGTCCCGCCCCGGAGACCACCGCGGGGAGTTCCCACTGGTCACGCAGGGCGCGTACGAGGTCGAGGGTGCGCGGCATGGCGGGCGCCCGGTACTCCTCGTGTAGCCGATCCCGGGTGGCCGCGTACAGGGTTTCGGGATGGCCACAAACGGCCGCGGTCATCAGCGCGGCACGGCCCGCGTTGAAGGCCGCGTCGGCGTGCGGGACGCTCTCGGGCAGGAGCCCGCGGGCGCGTTCGGTGGACAGCCGCCACTCCGGGACGCACAGCACCGGGAGCAGGCGCGGGTCCGGGGCCAGGGAGACGGCGCCCCAGCGGTCGGCCTCGCGGTAGGCGACGGTGTAGCCGCCGAAGACGCACGGGGCGACGTTGTCGGGGTGGCCCTCCAGGTCGGCGGCGATCTGGTAGATCCAGTCGCGGTCCGGGCCGCCGTCGGGGCCGGTGCGCCCCAGCAGGGCCGCGGCCGCGGCGACGCCGCCGACGATCGCGGAGGACGACGACCCCAGGCCGCGCGCGTGCGGGATGCGGTTGACGCAGGTCAGCGTGAGGCCGGGCAGCTTCTCCCCGGCGCGGTCGAAGGCCTCGGCCATGGAGCGGACGACGAGGTGGCGGTGGTCCGCGGGGACCTCTCCGGCGCCCTCGCCGCTCACCTCCACCCGGAGTTCGCCGTCGTCGCGCAGCACGACCTCGAAGTCGTTGAACAGGGACAGCGCGAGGCCCAGGGCGTCGAAGCCCGGCCCCAGGTTGGCGCTGGTGGCCGGGGCGCGGACGGACACCCGGTCGGGGCGCGGTGGGGTCATGGCGGGGTCTTTCGGTGGGGTCTTCCGGTCGTGCGTGTTCACGGCGGTCCCGCTCCGGCGGGGGCGTGCGGACGCCCCCGCCGGAGGGCGCTCAGGCCAGGTCCAGGGCCCGGGCCGCGGCCAGGGCGTCGACCGGCACGGTGGTGGCCGAGGAGGCCCCGGCCAGGGCCCAGTCGGGGTCCTTGAGGCCGTTGCCGGTGACGGTGCAGACGATCCGGCTGCCGCGCTCGACCAGCCCGGCCTCGACGGCCTGGAGCAGGCCGGCGACGGAGGCCGCGGAGGCGAGTTCGACGAACACGCCCTCCTCGGCGGCCAGCAGCCGGTACGCGGCCATGATCTGGCGGTCGGTGACCTTGTCGATGATCCCGCCGGAGTCGTCGCGCGCCTGCTCGGCCAGGCTCCAGGAGGCCGGGTTGCCGATGCGGATCGCGGTGGCGATGGTGCTCGGGCTGGTGACCGGGGCGCCGTTGACGATCGGGGCGGCGCCGCTGGCCTGGAAGCCGAACATGCGCGGGTTGCGGGTGGAGATCCCGTCCCGGCTGTACTCGGTGTAGCCCATCCAGTAGGCGGAGATGTTCCCGGCGTTGCCGACGGGGATGCAGTGGACGTCCGGGGCGTCGCCCAGGGCGTCGACGATCTCGAAGGCGGCGGTCTTCTGGCCCTGGAGGCGGTAGGGGTTGACCGAGTTCACCAGGGCGACCGGGTAGTCGACGCTGAGCTTGCGGGCGAGCTCCAGGCAGTCGTCGAAGTTGCCGTCGACCTGGAGCAGGCGGGCGCCGTGCACAAGGGCCTGGGCGAGCTTGCCCATGGCGATCTTGCCCTGGGGCACCAGGACGGCGCAGGTCATCCCGGCGCGGATCGCGTAGGCGGCGGCGCTGGCGCTGGTGTTGCCCGTGGAGGCGCAGATGACGGCCTTGGCGCCGTCCTCGGCGGCCTTGGTGATGGCCATCGTCATGCCCCGGTCCTTGAAGGAGCCGGTGGGGTTGAGGCCCTCCACCTTGAGGAAGACCTCGCATCCGGTGAGCTGGGATACGCGCGTGGCGGGCAGCAGG
The DNA here is from genome assembly GCF_018316655.1 of Nocardiopsis changdeensis. Lineage (GTDB taxonomy): Bacteria > Actinomycetota > Actinomycetes > Streptosporangiales > Streptosporangiaceae > Nocardiopsis > Nocardiopsis changdeensis. The sequence goes on from NZ_CP074133.1 coordinate 5,792,468, forward strand.
GGCGTGCCGCCCTCCTGGAGGGTGACGACGGGGGTGCTCTCGTTGACGGGGAGGCGGTCGCGGTACTCCTCGACGATGCCTCGCCACGCCCGTGCCTTGCTCACGACAGTGTCCCTTTCGGGTGGATGCGGATCCCGCTCGATACGCATGGAGAAGATGGAGAAGCGGCGGGGCGCTGTGGCCCCGTAGCGGACCCGGGACGCTGCCCCCACCTGGTACGAGTCTACGGCCAGGCCGGGATCATCTCGAATCGCGGTCGCCCTTGTCCGCATTCCGAGACGGCCGTCGGCGGGCCGGGGCCGGGGGCGGCGCGGGTGCCGCGCCCGCCCCGGCGGCGGTCAGTCCGCGAAGGTCTCCACGCGCATCACGCTGGCGACCTCGCGGACCATGTCGTGGACGCGCAGGTCCTCGACCGTGCGGCTGAGCGCGGCGTCCGGCGCGGGGTGGCTGACCAGCACCAGCTGGGCGTCGTCGCCGCGGCCCTCCTGGCGCACGTTCTTGATCGACACCTGGTGGCGGGCGAAGATCTCGGCGACCTTGGACAGCACGCCCGGGCGGTCGGCCACGTCCAGTGCCACGTGGTAGCTGGTGATGGTGTCGCCCATGTCGTGGACGCCCAGGCCGGTGTCGTGGCCGCCCTCGGCGACCGAGGTCCCCGCCCGGCGGTTGCGCGCCACCGCCACCACGTCGCCCAGCACCGCGCTGGCCGTGGGGGTGCCGCCCGCGCCGGCGCCGTAGAACATCAGCCGGCCCGCCGACTCGGCCTCCACGAACACCGCGTTGTAGGCCTCCTTGACGCCGGCCAGCGGGTGGTCGACCGGCAGCATCACCGGGTGGACGCGCACGCCCACCGACTTGTCGTCCTCCGAGCGCTGGCAGATCGCCAGGAGTTTGACCACGCAGCCCATCGCCCTGGCGCTGGCGATGTCGGCGGCCGTCACCCCCGTGATGCCCTCGCGGTGCACGTCGGCGGCGGTCACCCGCTGGGTGTGGAAGGCCAGCCGCGCCAGGATCGCGGCCTTGGCGGCGGCGTCGAAGCCCTCCACGTCGGCCGTCGGGTCGGCCTCGGCGTACCCCAGGGCCTGGGCCTCCTCCAGGGACTCGGTGAACCCGGCGCCCAGGGAGTCCATCCGGTCCAGGATGTAGTTGGTGGTGCCGTTGACGATGCCCAGCACCCGGTTGACGCGGTCGCCGGCCAGCGAGTCGCGCAGCGGGCGCAGCAGCGGGATGGCGCCCGCCACCGACGCCTCGTAGTACAGGTCCACCCCGGCCTCGCGGGCTGCCGCGTGCAGGGTCTGGCCGTCCTCGGCCAGCAGCGCCTTGTTGGCGGTGACCACGGACTTGCCCGCCCCGATCGCCGCCAGGATCAGCGAGCGCGCCGGCTCGATCCCGCCGATGACCTCCACCACGACGTCGATGTCGGGCCGGGTGGCCAGGGCCACGGCGTCGGTGGTCAGCAGCTCGGGGGAGACGCCGCGGGCGCGGTCGATGCGCCGCACCGCGATCCCGCCGACCTCGATGGGCGTGCCGATCCGTGCGGCCAGCTCCTCGGACTGCTCCTCGATCAGGCGAACGACTTGCGAACCCACAACGCCGCATCCGAGCAGCGCCACCTTCATCGCCATTTGGGCGTGACTCCCAGTTCTCTCGTGATCCTCTGACCGTCGCCGCGCGGACCGGTCAGCCGACGTCCAGGCGGAGGAGGTCCTCCTCGGTCTCCCTGCGCACGATCACGCGGGCGGCACCGTCCCGGACCGCGACCATCGCGGGCCGCGGCAGGTGGTTGTAGTTGCTCGCCATGGAGAGGCAGTACGCGCCGGTGGCCGCGACCGCGACGAGGTCGCCCGGGCGCAGGTCGGCCGGCAGGTACAGGTCGTGCACGATGATGTCGCCGCTCTCGCAGTGCTTGCCCACCAGGCGGGACAGCATCGGCCCGGCGGCGCTCTCGCGCGAGACGAGGCGGCCGGTGTACTCGGCGCCGTACAGGGCGGTGCGGATGTTGTCGCTCATGCCGCCGTCGACGCTGACGTAGGTGCGGATGCCCTCGACGTCCTTGACCGTGCCGACCTCGTAGACGGTGACCCCGGGCGGGCCCGCGATGGCGCGGCCCGGCTCCACGGCCAGGCGCGGCACCGGCAGCCCGGCCTCCTCGCACTCGCGGCGCACGATCGACGTCAGGCCGTCGGCGATGGTCTTGGGGTCCAGCGGGGTGTCGTCGGAGGTGTAGGCGATGCCCAGGCCGCCGCCCAGGTCCAGCTCGGCCAGGGTGACGCCCAGGTCGGTGTGGATCCCGGCGAGGAAACGGGTGACGCGGCGGGCGGCCACCTCGAAGCCGGAGGTGTCGAAGATCTGGGAGCCGATGTGCGAGTGCAGGCCCACCAGGTCCAGGTGCGGCGCGTCCAGCACCCGGCGGACCGCCTCGGCGGCCGCGCCCGTGCTCAGCGCGAAGCCGAACTTCTGGTCGTCGTGGGCGGTGGCCACGAACTCGTGGGTGTGGGCCTCGACACCGGTGGTGACGCGGATCAGGACCTTCGGGGTGCGGTCCAGCCCGGCGGCGACGCGCTCCAGGCGCTCGATCTCGTCCAGCGAGTCGATGATGATCCGGCCGACGCCGGCCTCGACCGCCCGGTGCAGCTCGCGCTCCGACTTGTTGTTGCCGTGCATGCCGATGCGGTCGGCGGGCACCCCGGCGGCCAGGGCGACCGCCAGCTCGCCGCCCGAGCAGACGTCGAGCTTGAGGCCCTCCTCGATCACCCAGCGGGCGACCGCCTTGGTCAGCAGGGCCTTGCCCGCGTAGTAGACGTCGGACCCGGCGAACGCCGTGGCGTAGTCGCGGGCGCGCGCCCGGAAGTCCTCCTCGTCCATGACGAAGAGGGGCGTCTGGTAGGTGTCCGCCAGCTCGCGGACATCGACGCCGCCCACGACCAGGGCGCCGTCCTCACGGCGTGCGGTGGCGGGCCACACCCGGGGGTCGAGGGCGTTGAGGTCCTCGGGCGGCAGCGGCGGGTTGTCCTCGGGGAGGATCTCCGCGTGACGGGATCCGGCGGGGTGGGCGTAGCGGCTCATAACGGGCTTTCGGCTGGAACGGCGTGACGGGAGGGACGGCACCCCTCCCCCATTGTCCACTTCTCCGATCGGAACGCGGGCGTCGGGTGCGGCCCACCGGGCGCGGCGGGGTCACAGCCTTGTGGGCGCGGACACCCCGAGCAGGAACAGCCCGGTGCGGAGAATCCCGGCGACGGCGGACGGCAGCGCCGGGTCGGCGGTGGTGTACCCCGCCTGCGCGGTCGCGGCGGAGGGACAGGTCCGCCATTCATCGTAGGCACCGGCCAGGGTTTCCAGGTATCGGACCAGGATATGGGGTTCCTCTCGGCGGGCCGCCCCGGCCAGCGCGCTGGGGCCGTCCACCAGGGCGCGGCGCACCGGGGCGGTGTGCCGCTCGCAGGCCGCGTGCCGGGGCGCCCCCTCGGCCACCCACCGTTTCCGGGAGACCGCGTGCGCGTGGGCGTAGCGCAGCCGGAAGGCCGGGTTGGCGTCGGTCAGGCGGGCCCACGCGCCCGGGTACTCCGCCGACGGCAGCACCGGGAGGTCGCGGCCGGTCGTCTCCGTCTCGCGCGGGCGCTCGGGGATGGACCGGCAGAACGCGATGCGGGCGCTGTCCTCGCCGACCGCGCCCAGCGCCCGGGCCGCGGGGGTGAACAGCCCGGCCCGGTCGCCGTCCAGGTAGGGGTCCCGCCAGGACACCTCCCCCGCCTCCGGCACCGCGGGGGGAGCGTCGCCCGTGGCCAGGGCGATGCGGGAGCGCGCGTCCGCCCGCGCCCACCGGCGGGCCTGGGCCACCGGCCCGGCACCGTGCAGGGCGGTGCGGGGCCACTCCCCCGCCCCGTCCCACCCGCGGCCGGTGAGGAAGCGGGGGCCGTCCGCGGCCGCGCCCAGCAGGTCGTCGCGCTGGCGCGCGCCCAGGGTGACGTTCAGGAAGCCCCGGTCGTCGGCGTGCAGCCGGGCGTAGGACAGGCGGCCCCGGTCGCGCAGGTCGGCCATCCGGGCGGCGATGCGCCCGGCCACCCGCAGGTGCGGCCGCCCGGCCCCGGGGGGCAGGCGGTCGCCCACCAGGCCCACCAGGCGCGGTGCCAGGGCGGTCGCGGCGTCGGCGCCGTCGGCGGCCTGGTCGCCGCGCGGCCACACGAACGGGATCCGCTCGGCGGGCAGGTCGAAGGCGTCGGCGGCGGCGGACCTCACGACCGCCTCCAGGTCGGCCGGGGTCACCCGCGCCCCCCGAGCAGGCCGCGTACGACGTCGATCAGCGCGTCGGGGTCGAACGGCTTGGTGACGTAGGCGTCCACGCCGATCCGCTCGCCCCGCCGCACGTCCTCCTCCTGGGTGCGCGCGGTGACCAGCACGATGGGCAGCGTCCGTGTCCGTTCACCGGCGCGCAACCGCTCCGCGGTCGTCCAGCCGTCCAGCCGGGGCATCATCACGTCGAGGGTGACCACGTGCGGGTCGATGTACCCGATCCGGTCGAGGCAGTCCTGCCCGTCCACGGCGGTGAACACCTCGAACCCCTCCAGTTCGAGGTTGAGGCGGATCAGTTCCCGGATCACGTCGTCGTCCTCGACGACGAGAACCCGTGCGGGCAAGGCGTTCACGGCGCGACACTACCGCCGCGGGGGCGGGCCGCACCACCGGAACGGGGGGATCCGCCGCGCGCGGCAAACGGGTGGACGAAGCGCGCGGAGCCCCTGCTACAGTTGTTCACGCAAGCCAGCCCCCTTAGCTCAGGGGATAGAGCAACGGCCTCCGGAGCCGTGTGCGCAGGTTCGAATCCTGCAGGGGGCACACAAGACGGACCAGCGGGTTCACCCCGCTGACCAGGCGAGAAGGCGTCCTTCGGGACGCCTTTCGTGTTCCACGGCACCGGGTCCTTCCACGGTGCCGGGTCTCACGACACCAGGCCGTGGCGGTAGGCGTAGACCACGGCCTGGACGCGGTCGCGCAGGCCGAGTTTGGCCAGGATGCGCGAGACGAACGTCTTCACGGTCTCCTGGCTGATGAACAGCGCGGCGGCGATCTCGCCGTTGGACAGGCCCTCCGCGAGCAGGTGCAGGACCTCCAGCTCGCGGGGCGTCAGCGGGGAGTCGGCCGGGTCGGTGCGGGAGGGCCTGATGCGCTCGGCGTACTCGCCCACCAGGCGGCGGGTGACGTCGGGGTCCAGCAGGGCCGCACCGGAGGCCACCGTCCGGATCCCGTGCAGCAGCCGCTCCGGCGGCGCGTCCTTGAGCAGGAAGCCGCTGGCGCCCGCGCGCAGCGCCTCGTAGACGTACTCGTCGAGGTTGAACGTCGTGACCACGAGGACCCTGACGGGGTGCTCCACCCCGGCGCCGGCCAGTCGGCGGGTGGCCTCGATGCCGTCGAGCACGGGCATGCGCACGTCCATCACCACGACGTCGGGGCGCAGCCGTCCGGCGAGGTCGACCGCGGTCGCGCCGTCCGCGCACTCGCCGACGACCTCCAGGTCGGGCTGGGCGTCGACGATCGTGGCCAGCCCGGTGCGGATCAGCACCTGGTCGTCGCAGACCAGGACCCGGATCGGCGCGCTCATTCCCGGCCGCCCGCCGGTGCGGGCGCGGGGATGCGCGCGTGGACGGCGAAGCCCCCGTCCCGGCGGGGCCCGGCGGCGAAGTCGCCGCCCAGGTCCTCCACGCGTTCGCGCAGACCGGCCAGGCCGCGCCCGCCGCCGGGTGCGGCGGGGGCGGACCGGGCGCGGTCGGTGCCGACGTCCACGGTGATCTCCTCGGGGCGGTGGCGGACGCGGACGGTGGTGCGGCTGCCGTGCGCGTGCTTGAGGGCGTTGGTCAGGGCCTCCTGGACGACGCGGTGCGCGACGAGGCCGGCGCCGCCGCGCGGGGCGTCCGGCGCGTCCTCCTCGGTGAACTCCACCGGCTGCCCGGCCCGGCGGGTCCGCTCCACCAGGGGGAGCAGCCCCTCGCCGGAAGGGGGTCCCGTGTGCCCGGGGTCGATCACGTCGAGCAGGCGGCGCAGGTCGCCGATGGCCTGCCGGCCGGTGCCGGCGACCGCGGCCAGGGCCCCGTCGAGCCTTTCGGGCGCCGCGGTCAGGTGGCGGGCCGCCTCGGTCTGCACGACCATCGCGGTCACGTGGTGGGTCACGACGTCGTGGAGTTCGCGGGCGATGCGGGCGCGCTCGGCGGCACGGGTGTCCTCGGCGACCCGGCGGCGGCGCTCGGCCTCGGCGGCGCGGGTGGAGCGCAGCCACGCCCCGATCCCCCAGGAGAGGGCCAGCGCCGCGTAGAACATCACCCACTCGGCGAGGGGCTCGCCCGTCCCGACCCGCGTCAGGGCGACCGCCAGCACCGCGAAGGCCGCCGTGCCCGCCAGCAGGGTGGTGCGCCGGTACCGGTCGAGGTGGGCGCCGGCGCTGATCAGCGCGAGGGGCAGCGCGGTGCCCGCCACCAGGTGGTAGCCGGCCAGCTGGTCGAGGGCGAAACCGCACGCCACCAGGGCCAGGGCCGGGGCGGGCCACCGCCGCCGCCCGGCCAGGGGCAGGCACTGGAGGGCGGCCACGGCCAGGCCCAGGGCGTCGAGGGGGCGGTCCGGGACGCCGCCGACCTGGGTTCCGTGGTGGTGCAGTGCCGGGAGGAGGGAGGCGGCCAGGAGCAGCAGGCCCAGGGGGAGGTCCCGGAGGGTGACGTCGAGTCGCCGCCACAGGAGGAGGGGGTGCCGGAGTCTGGTCACCGGTGCAGTGTAGTGGCGCTGTGACGCAACGCCCCGGGCCGCGTCCCCCGTGCGAGCTACGCGCAGGTGCCCTCTGAGCGGTGATGACCGGCGGGCCGCCGGGTCCGTAGCGTGTCGGCTGTCCGTCCGCCGTACCGTTCCCTTCCCCGGAGGCCACCGTGTCCCGTATCGTCCGCGCCACCGCCCTGACCGCACTGTGCTGCCTCGGCCTCACCGGCTGCGGGGTGGCGTCCGACGTGGAGGAGGGGCTGGGCGAGGTGCGGGAGGACCTGGAGTCCGCCGCGGACGAGGTGATGACCGACGGGGAGCTGTTCACCGGCTCGAAGACGCTCACCGTCGACGGGGGCTCCGTGCACGTCTCCTGCTCGGGCGCCCCGGCGGACGGCCGGCCGGTCATCGTCCTGATGGCCGGGATGGGCGACGGGCTGGACACCATGGCCGACCTGCAACGGACCCTGGCCGAGGACGACCGGGTCTGCTCCTACGACCGCTTCGGCGAGGGCGAGAGCGACCCGCCGAGCGGCCCCCAGACCATCGCCGACAGCGGGGAGACCCTGACCGCCGTCCTCGACGACGTCTCCCCCGACGCCCCGGCCGTCCTGGTCGGCCACTCCCTGGGCGGGCTGATCGCCGCCCGCTACGCCCCCGACCACCCGGAGCGGGTCGGGGGCCTGGTGCTGTTGGACGCCACGTCGCCGACGATGCTCGACGACATCACCGGCGTGATCCCCGAGTCCGCCACCGGCGAGGGCGCCGAGGTGCGCGCCCAGAACATCGCGGTGTTCGAGGGGGAGAACCCGGAGAACCTCGTGATCGAGTCCGATCCGCTGGTCCGCCCGGCCGGGGACGTCCCGGTGGAGGTGGTCCGGCACGGGGTCCCCTACCTCGGCGAGATCGCCGAGTACGGCGACGAGCTGGAGCGCGTGTGGGCCGAGGGGCAGGAGAAGTGGCTGGAGCTCTCCGAGCAGAGCCGGCTGACCACCGCGTCCGAGAGCGGCCACTACATCCACGTCGACCAGCCCGGGGTCGCCGTCGAGACCGTGCGGAGCGTCGTCGAGCGGGCCGCCGGCTGAGGCCCGCCGCGCGTCGCACGGCGGGGTACCGGGTGCTCCGCACCGCGGGTGCGGGGTCTCCCGGCGGGCCGCGGCGGGGGCCCGGCCCATAGGATGACGGCACCGCGACGCGACGAGGGGAAAGCGGAGGGCCGCCGGGGTGAACGAGGCGAGTACGGGCGATGCGCCCCGGGCGGAGCCGGCCTGGCGGCCGGTCCCCCGCAGCCGGGCCTACGAGCTCGTGGTCGACCGCATCGAGGAGCAGATCGTCAGCGGCGCTCTCCGGGTCGGCGACCACCTGCCCCCCGAGCGCGAGCTCGCCTCCTGGCTGGAGGTCAGCCGTGCCGCCGTGCGCGAGGCGATCCGGACCCTGGAGGCGCACGGGGTGGTCAGCTCCTCGGTCGGCTCCGGCAAGGGGGCGGGCACCGTGGTCACCGCGATGACCAGCGGCGCGCTCACCCGGATGCTGCGGCTGCACGTGGCGCTGACGAGCTTCCCGATGGTCGACGTCATCGAGGCGCGGGTGATGCTCGAACGCACCAGTGCCGCGCTGGCCGCGCGGGAGGCCTCCGCCGAGGACCTCGCGCTGATGCGCTCCCTGGTGGACGCCATGGACGACCCGGCGCTCGGCCGTGAGGAGTTCAACGAGTTCGACACCCGCTTCCACGTGGCGATCGCCGAGGCGGCCGGGAACCGGCTGGTCGCGGACATGACCATCGCCATCCGCGAGTCGATGAAGCAGCGGGTGCTGGAGGGCTTCCGGGGCGCCGCCGACTGGCCGGCCACGTCGGAGGTGCTGCGCGGCCACCACCGGGGGGTCATGGAGGCCGTCGAGGCGCGTCGGGGCGAGCTGGCGGCGGACCTGGTGGAGGAGCACATCCGCTACGCGTTCGCGCACCTTCCGGGGTTCCGGTCCGGCGGCGACCGGTAGGGGCGGTGGCCCGCGGGGCGGCCCCCGGCCCGCGCCCGGCCTGTCCCCCGGCCGGCCCGCGGCCGGTCAGCCCGCCGCCAGGGGCCAGCTCCCGTCGATGACCGCCTCCGGGTCGCGTCCGCGCCTCAGGTAGGCCTGGAAGGACGCGGCCTGCTCGGCCTTCCAGGCCGCCTGGGCGGCGTGCAGGGCGTCCAGGTCCAGGGACGCGAGCTCCTCGTGGGTCGCGCCCAGCCGCCAGGCCAGCCGCGCCGCGGCCAGCGCGTCGGCGGCGGCCCCGTGCGCCTGGCTCTCGTCCAGGGGCACCCCGTGGTGGGCGCACACGTCGGTGAGCTTGCGGCCGCCCCGCCGGTAGGGGTCGGTGTGCTTGTCGAGCACCAGGGGGTCGATCACCCGCAGCTCCCGGAGGAACCCCGAGGACAGGCCGTGGCGCTCCAGCTCCGCGGACAGCAGCCCGAGGTCGTAGGGCGCGTTGTAGACGACCACCGGCAGCCCGTCGGCGGCGACCTTCTCCAGGGCGGCGGCGATCTCGGTGACCGCCTCCACCGCGGGCCGCCCGTTCTGGCGGGCGTGCTCCGTGGTGATGCCGTGGATGGCGGTCGCCTCCTCGGGGATCTCCACACCCGGGTCGGCCAGCCAGGACAGCTTCTCCTTGGTGCCTGCGGCCGGGTCGATGCGCCACAGGGCGGCGGTGACGATCCGGTCGGTGGCGAGGTCGAGTCCGGTCGACTCGAAGTCCAGCGCGGCCATGGGGCGGGTGTGCCAGCTCATGTGGGCCCTTCCGTTCGGGGTGCAGTCCTATCGTGCCCCCTCGCGGTGACGTTCGGTGTCCGACTCCGCCGACGGGCGGGCGTGTTCTCCGCCGGGCAGCCGGGTGGCGGCGACCATGGCGGCGAGGCCGGCCAGGGTGATGAGCGCTCCGGTCCACAGCGGGGAGGTGTACCCGAACCCGGCGGCCAGGCCCAGGCCTCCGGCCCACGCGCCCAGCGCGTTGCCGACGTTGAACGCGGCGATGTTGGCGCCCGAGGCGAGCGTGGGCGCGGCCGAGGCGAACCCCATGACGCGCGACTGGAGCCCGGGGACGGTGGCGAACCCGAGGGCTCCCATGAGCAGCAGCGCGGCCACGGCCGCCCAGGGGACGTGCGCGACCAGCGCGAACACGGCGAGGACCGCGGTGAGTGCGGCGAGCAGCCCGACCAGGGTGCGGCCCGGGTCGCGGTCGGCGGCCCGGCCGCCCAGCAGGTTGCCGGCGAACAGCCCGGCGCCGAACAGCACGAGCAGCCAGGGCACCGCCCCGGAGGAGAACCCGCTGACCTCGGTGAGCGTGAACGCGATGTAGGTGAAGCCGCCGAACATGCCGCCGAAGCCGAGCACGGTGACCGCGAGGGACAGCCACACCTGGAGGCTGCGGAAGGCGGAGAACTCCGAGCGCAGCCCGCCGGGGCCGGACTCCTCGCGCACGGCGGGCACCAGGGCGAGGATGCCGACGAAGGCGACGACGCCGATGGCGGTGATGGCCCAGAAGGTGGCGCGCCACCCGGCGGCCTGGCCGAGGAAGGTGCCGAAGGGGACGCCCAGGACGTTCGCGGTGGTCAGCCCGGCGAACATGACCGAGATCGCGGCGGCCCCGCGGCCGGGCGGGACGATGCGGGAGGCGAGCACCGCGCCGATGCCGAAGAACGCGCCGTGGCACAGGGCGGCGATGACGCGGCCGAGCATCATGACGCCGTAGTCGGCGGCCAGGGCGGAGACGGCGTTGCCCGCGATGAACAGGACCATGAGCAGCAGCAGGGCGCGTTTGCGGTCGACCCGGTGGAGCAGCGCCGTCAGGCCGACGCCGCCGACCGCGACGGCCAGGGCGTAGCCGGAGATGAGGTACCCGGCGACCGCGGGGGTGACGCCGAAGTCGGCGCCGACCTCGGGCAGCAGGCCCATGATGACGAATTCGGTGAGGCCGATGCCGAAGCCCCCGAGGGCGAGGGCGTAGAGCGCGAGCGGCATGAGGAGTGCTCCCCGGAGGTACTCGGAGACAAGGAACGTTGCGCATGCACTAGTTGCAGGCGCAACGAAAATAGTTGCACGCGCTCTCTACCTGCGCAAGCTGGTATCCTGTGGCCTCTGACACCGGGAGGCTGCACATGGGCATCGCCGACGACGCCGTCGAGATCCGGGCCCACGGCTGGCGGACCCTCGCCGCCGTGCACTCCCTCATCGAGAACGCCCTGGAGCGCGCCCTCCAGGGGGAGCACGGGCTCTCCGTGGTCGAGTACACCGTCCTGGACGCCCTCGACCGGCAGGACGGCTGGCACATGCGGATGCGCCAGCTGGCCCGCGCCGCCGCCCTCTCCAACAGCGCCACCACCCGGCTGGTCACCCGGCTGGAGGACCGCGGGCTGCTCACGCGCGTGCTGTGCGCGGACGACCGCCGGGGCATCTACACCGAGCTCACCCCGGCCGGGAAGCGACTGCTGGAGCACGCCCGGCCCACCCACGACCGGGTGCTGCGCGAGGCGCTCGCCGAGGCCGGGGCCACCCCCGAGCTGGCCCCCCTGGTGGCCGCGCTGCGCGAGCTGGAGCCCCGCCCGGCCCGCTGACCCGCGGCCCGCCGGGACCGCCGTCCACAGGGCCGCCCCCGCCCCTGGTGCGCCGCGTCGCGGCCCTCTAGGTTGGGGGCATGAAATTCCTGGTACGCGAACGTTTCTTCGACATCGGCGACGACTTCTGGGTGACCACGGAGGACGGCGAGAAGGCCTACCACATCGACGGCAAGGCCCTGCGCATCCGCACCACGTTCCACCTGGAGGACACCGACGGCAACGTCCTCACCACCATCCGCCGCAAGCTCTTCAAGGTGCGCGACCAGATGCGCATCGAGCGCGACGGCGAGACCGTGGCCACCGTGCGCGAGCGCCTCTTCGACCCGCTCAAGGAGAAGCTCGTGGTGGAGATCGAGGGCGGCCCGGAGTGGGAGGTGACCGGCGACTTCCTGGGCAAGGAGTACGTGGTCTCCGACGAGCACGGCACCATCGCGCACATCTCCCGCAAGCTGCTGCGCATCCGCGACACCTACGCGGTGGACGTCAACACCCACCGCTCCGACCTCGGCGGCGACCCGGTGATGGCGCTCAGCGTCGCGGTGGCGGTGGACGCCCTCACCGCCGACGAGGACGACGACGGGCAGGACGCCCCGGCCGAGTGACGCCCCGGCCCCCGGCGCACACCCCCGCCCCCGGTGTGCCCGGCGGTCAGTCCCCGACGGGCACGACCAGGCCGCGCTCCCAGGGGAGGTAGGGCTCCCGGCGGCTGCGCAGCACCGGGCGCGGGAGGCCGCCCTCCACGGCGCAGCGGGAGATCTCGCGCGCGGCCATGGCGCCGGCCACCCGGAAGGCCCTCGGGGTGGAGTCCTCCGCGTGCCAGCGGGCGTCGACCAGCCGGACCAGGGCGGCCAGCGGGGGCGGTCCCTCGTCGGGGCCGTACTCCTCGGCCTCCTCGGCGGCCAGGGGCGTCCAGGCCTGCCGCGCGCCCTCGGCGAAGGCGCGGGCCAGCTCCGGGGGCATCCGCTCGCCGCGCGGGCCGCGCGGCGGCACCGCGGCGTCGAACACGAAGCCGTCGGGGGCCCCGGCGGGCAGCGGCTCGGCCTCCGCCCAGGCCGCGGCGAAGTGGCCGCCCCCGCAGGTGTATCGGATGCTGCGCACGTAGACGCCGGCGACGGTGCGCGTCAGGGGTATGCGGTTCCGGGAGGGCACTCGACCCCTCCTTCCGGCGCGTGGGACGACTCGGATGCAGTCCTGATTCCCACTGAAAGGACCGAAGATACCCCGCCTTCCCCCTCCTTTCGCCCTCGCGGGCCGGAGCCGGTCAACGGAGTCCGGAAGCGGTCACCGCCGCCCTCCGTCGAGGTAGGCGAGCACGGCGCGGACCCGCCGGTGCCCGGGGTCGGCGGGGGCCAGCCCGAGCTTGGCGAAGATATTGCCGATGTGCTTGTGCACGGCGTTGTCCCCGACCACGAGCCGCTCGGCGATCTCCCGGTTGTCCGCGCCCTCGGCCATCAGCGCCAGCACCTCGCGCTCGCGCCGGGTGAGCGACCCCAGCGGATCGCCGTCGCGGCGGACCAGCAGCTGGGCCACCACCTCCGGGTCCATCACGGTGCCGCCGCCCGCCACCCGGTGCAGGGCGTCCACGAACTCCCCGACCCGGCCCACCCGGTCCTTGAGCAGGTACCCCACCCCGCCGCGGCCGTCGGCCAGCAGTTCGCCCGCGTACCGGCGCTCCACGTACTGCGACAGCACGAGCACCGCCAGGTCCCGGTGGCGCTCCCGCAGGGCGATCGCCGCCCGCAGCCCCTCGTCGCGGAAGTCCGGCGGCAGGCGCACGTCCACCAGGGCCAGCCCGGGCCGGTGCCGGTCCACGGCGGCCGTCAGGGCCCCGGCGTCGCCCGCCACCTCGGCCACCTCGAAGCCCTTGGCGGTCAGCAGGGCCTCCAGCCCGGCCGACAGCAGCACGTTGTCCTCGGCGATCACGATCCGCACGGCAGCTCCACACGGACCACCGTCGGGCCGCCCGCCGGGCTCGACACCCGCACGGTCCCGTCCAGGGCCGCCACCCGGTGGCGGATGCCCCGCACGCCCGTCCCGCGCTCCTCGTCCACCCCGCCGGGGCCGTCGTCGGCCACCCGCAGGCGCAGCACGTCCCCCTCCCGGGACAGGGAGACGTCGACCGCGGTCGGCGAGCCGTGGCGGACGGCGTTGGTCACCGCCTCGGTGACCACGAAGTAGGCGGCGGTCTCCACGGCCGCCGGCAGGCGTCCCGGGTCGGCGGTGTCCAGGCGCACCGGGACGGAGGTGCGCCCGGCCAGGGAGTCCAGGGCCCCGACCAGGCCGCGGTCGGCCAGCACCGGCGGGTGGATGCCGCGGATCAGCTCGCGCAGCTCGGTCATCGCCTCCTCGGTGCCCTCGTGGGCCCGTTCGATGATCGCGACGGCCTCGGGGTGCCCGGCCAGCGCCTCCTTGGCCACGCCCAGCTGCATGGCGATGGCCACCAGGCGGGCCTGGGTGCCGTCGTGCAGGTCGCGCTCGATGCGGCGCAGCTCGGCCCCGTGGGAGTCGACCACGTCGGCGCGGGTGCGGCTCAGCTCGTCGACCCGAGCGGCGAGCAGCTCGGCGCGGGACGGGGTCAGCCGGGCCAGGGTGAGCCGGGCGTGGACCCGGGCGGCGGGGACCAGGGCCCAGCGCAGCAGGACGAGCCCGCCGACGAGCTGCCCCGCGGTGGCGCACGCGGCCGTGACCGGGTCGTTCACCGTCAGCCACAGGAACGTCGTCTCGCCGGGCAGGGCCCACCAGAACGGGAACTGCAGCGAGGCGGGCGGCATCAGTACGGCGGTCAGGCCCAGCAGGCCGAAGGGCAGCCCGAGCAGGGGGGCGACCGGCAGCCAGCGGCCCAGTCTCAGGGTGGAGGGGGCCCGCAGGAGCCTGCGCGGGCGCGTCTCCGGTGCGGGCGCCTCCGGCACGGGGGCGCCCAGCAGCAGGGCGGCGCGCGTCCGGTGCCACCGGGCCCACCCGTCCACCGTCCGCACCCACAGGGGCAGCAGGCCCAGCCGCCCGATCGGGGCGGTCAGCGCCGCGACCGCGGTCAGCGGCAGCATGACCAGTGACACCAGGGCCGCACCCAGTGTCACGACCAGGTATCCGGCCGCCCTCCCGACCGCCGCCCACGTCGCGCCCATCCGCCGTCCTCCTTCGCCCGCACCGTCGTTCACCCGACAGTCTGGGGCATGCGGAGCGCACCGGACACTACAGCGTGCACCCGGAAACGGCCGTCGGCGGGCCGGAGTGTCCCCGTCCCGCGGGATGCTGGCGGCATGGAGCACATCCCGCCGGAGAACCTGTCACAGCCCATGTCCGCCGACCGCCCTCCCCTGCCCTCGGCCGGCGACGAGAGGGAGGTGCTCACCGCCCACCTGGACTGGCACCGCGCCACCTTCGAGGCCAAGTGCGCGGGGCTCACCGCCGAGCAGCTGTCGCTGCGGGCGGTCCCGCCCTCCACACTGTCCCTGCACGGGCTGCTCCGCCATCTGGCGGGGGTGGAGCGGTGGTGGTTCCGGATCCGCTTCGCGGGCGAGGACCTGCCGCTGCTGTACTACTCCGACGACGACCCCGACCAGGACTTCGACGACCTGGCGGGCGACCCGGCACAGGCGCTGGCCCGGTGGCGGGAGGAGGTCGCGCACGCCCGGCGGATCACGGCGGGCTCCCCGCTGGACGCGCTGGGGGCCGACGCCGACCGGGGCGGCCCCACCCAGCTGCGGGTGGGCCTGGTCAAGCTGATCGCGGAGTACGCCCGCCACAACGGGCACGCCGACCTGCTGCGCGAGCGCATCGACGGCTCGACCGGGTACTGAGGGTCCTTCCGGGGGCGGCCGGGCCGCCCCCGGTCCGGGTCAGGCGGACGCCTGTTCCGCCGCGGCGTCCTCGCGGGCGGCGCGCCGGGCGAGCAGGGCCCCGGTGGCGGCGGCGGTGAAGAACATCAGCACGCCGTAGACCGCTGAGGGGACGGCGATCTCGCTGCTGTCGAGCAGCGCCGGGCTGAGCGCGATGGCCAGGGACAGCGTGGTGTTGTGCAGGCCGATCTCCATGCAGGAGGCGATGGACTCGGGGCGGCCGGTGCCGACCAGGCGCGGGGCCCAGTATCCGATGGTGAGGCTGGCGATGTTGAACAGCAGCACCAGCAGGCCCACCGCGACGATGTAGTCGGCGATGTTCTCCCGCTCCTGGTAGATGGCCACCGCCACGACGCCCAGCAGCACGAACACCGAGGCGATCTTGACCGGCTTCTCCAGGCTCCGCGCGACCGGCTCCGCCTTGGCACGGACGAGCATGCCGATGCCGACGGGGACGAGGATGATCGCGAAGACCTGGAGGATCTTGTCGAACTGGAGGCCCAGGGTGTCGCCGCCGCTCATGAAGTAGGCCAGCGACAGGTTGGTGATGAGGGGCAGCGTGAACAGCGCGGTGAGGGAGTTGAGCGCGGTCAGCGAGATGTTGAGCGCGACGTTGCCGCGGAACAGGTGGCTGAACAGGCTCGCGGTGGTGCCGCCGGGCGAGGCGGCCAGCAGCATCATGCCGACCGCGAGGGCGGGCGGCGGGCTGAAGAGCAGCACGAGGCCGAAGCAGACCAGCGGCAGCAGGACGATCTGGCAGCCCAGGATGAGGGCGACGGTGCCGGGGACGCGGGCCAGCCGGGTGAAGTCGGGGACGGTCAGGCTCAGTCCCAGGCCCAGCATGATGATGGCGAGCGCGGCGGGGAGCGCGATCGTGGCGATGGTGGAGTCCAAGGGGGCCGGCTCCTCGTGGTCGGGCCGCCGGGGGTGCGGCTCGGTGGACGGGGGGTCGCGGACCGCGTTCGGTGACGGTGCGGAGCAGCACCGGACGGACACCCGGATTCGCGCCTTCCGGTGAGATGCGTCACATCCGACCTACTGGCCGGTATGCTCCCACGCCGCCCTCGGACATGACAAGACCCCGGTCGGGGCCGGGGCCGGGTGCGCGGGCGGGGTCAGGCGGCGGGCCAGGAGCTGCCGGTCATGTCGTAGGCGAGGTGGAACCAGACCTTGCGGATGCTGGGATGGCCGTTGTCGCCCCAGGTGGTGGCGAAGCTGTCGACCAGTGCCAGGCCGCGGCCGTTCTCGGCGGTGAGCCGGTCGGCGGTGGGGGCCACCGGGGCCAGCGGCCCGTCGTGCGGGGTGCCGTTGTCGCGGCAGACCAGGGTCAGCCCGGTGGGGGTCCGCGTCACCCGCAGCACGAAGGTCTGGCCCTCCTCCCCCGACCTGCTGTGCTTGATCGCGTTGGTCGCCAGCTCCGTGCCCAGGAGCGCGAACAGGTAGCGGAAGTCGCTGTCGCGGGCGGCCGCGCAGGTGTCCAGGAAGGCGCGCGCCAGCGGGATGTTCGCGGCGCGGCCGGGGAACTCCCAGTGCCGTTTGACGAAGGGCACCGGACGGCCGTTGAAGTAGTGCCGGTACTCGTCCGGGACCCCCGCCAGGACGGTGTCCTCGGCCTCGGCCAGGGCGGGCACGGAAACGAGTGAGGGCATGGCTGACTCCTTGGGCGGGCGGCTCAGTGGGCAGGCGAACCGTGAGAGGGGGCGGCTGCGGGAGCGTCCGGCGGCACCGCGGGGGACGGGCGGCGCGGGACCGGTATGACCATACGCGATCCGGCCCCTGTGGGACAGGGGATGCCGGTGTGGCGCGTTCCTCTGCCGCCCTCCCGCGCCGCCCCGCGGGAGGGTGCCACGGCCGGCCCGGCGCCCTCGCCGCCGGACCGGCCGCTCCCCCGGCCTCAGACCCCGGCCGCCAGCGCCTCCTCGGCCGTCGGCCGCGCGGCCGCGCGGTCGGCGTCGACCAGCGCGATCCGGGTGCGCCGCTCCAGCAGGTCGTCCGCGTCCAGCGCGCCCTCGTGGCGCACCCCGAACCGCAGTTCGGCCCCGGTGATCCCGGCGGCGACCGGCTCCAGCAGGGCGGGGTCGCCCCCGGCCTCGGCCAGCACCGCGGGCGCCTCGGTCCCGTAGCGGGCGACCAGGCGGCGCGGCGCATCCACGGCGTCCAGCTCCTCCCGGGGGGCGGCGCCGACCAGCGGCAGGGCCCGGGTCCGGCAGGGGCCGGCGGGCAGCCGGTGCCGGGACACCGCGGCGTCCACGGCCTCCTGCGCCATCGCCCGGTAGGTGGTGAGCTTGCCGCCGACCACCGTGACCGCGCCGTTGGGGGCGACCGTCACCGAGTGCTCGCGGGACAGGTCGGCGCTGTCGGCGTCGCCGTGCAGCAGCGGGCGCAGCCCGGCGAACGCCCCCAGGACGTCCGACCGGCGGATCGGCGTCCGCAGCGCACGGTTGGCCTGGCGCAGCAGGAAGTCCACGTCCTCCTCGGGGACCTCGGGCACGTGCGGGGCGGGACCGTCGACGGCCTCGTCGGTCAGGCCCAGGAAGATCCGCCCGTCGGGCTGGGGCAGGGCGAAGACGAACCGGCCCGGGGCCCCCTCCACCGGGACGGTGAGCGCCACCCTGGGGTGCCCCAGGACGGCGCCGTCCAGCACCAGGTGGCTGCCCCGGCTGGGGCTGAGCCGGATGCCCGGGTCGAGCAGGTCGGCGTGGACCCCGGTGGCGTTGATGACGGCGCGCGGGCGCACCGGCAGCGGGCGGCCGGTCTCCTCGTCGCGCAGTACCGCGCCGTCGGCCGTGACGGTCTCGGCCGAGCAGCGCGTGATGATCCGCGCGCCCAGCCCGGCGGCGGTGCGGGCCAGGGCCAGCACCAGGCGGGCGTCGTCGACGAGCTGGCCGTCGAAGGTCAGGACTCCGCCGAGCAATCCCTCGGCCTCCACCCCGGGCAGGAGCCTGCGGGTGCGGGCGGCGTCCAGCAGGCGGGGGCGGGGCAGCACCGACGCGGGGGTCCCGGCCAGGCGGCGCAGCACGTCGCCCATGCCCATCCCGGCCCGGGCCAGCAGCCCGCCGGGCAGCCCGCCCAGGTCCCGGTGGACGGGGACGACCATGGGCAGCGGGCGCACCAGGTGGGGGGCGGTGGTCCGCATGAGGAGGTCGCGTTCGCGGGCGCTCTCGTAGGCGATGCCGACCCGCCCCTTGGCGAGGTAGCGCAGGCCGCCGTGGACCAGCTTGGAGCTCCACCGGCTGGTGCCGAAGGCCAGGTCCCGGCGTTCGACGAGCACGGTGGACAGCCCCCGGGAGGCGGCGTCCAGGGCGGCGCCCGCGCCGGTCACCCCGCCGCCGACGACGAGGACGTCGATCCCCGCCCCGGCCTCCAGGGCGGCGAGGTCGGCGGACCGGCGGGCGGCGTTCAGGGAGGTGCTGCTGCTCATGGGAGAGCGGTCCTTTCCGGGGGATGTGGAACGGCGTGCGCGGGGGGTCAGGGCGCCAGGTAGCCGTCGACGAGGGTGGCCAGCTCGTCGACGAGCGCCTCCTCGTCGAGGAGGTCGGCGAACAGGTGGCGCGAGGTCACGGTGTTCTGCGCGGTGACCATGACCAGGCGGGCCAGCACCGCCGGGTCCCCGGCGCGGACCGACCCCTCGGCCTGCCCCTGGGCGATCACGGGTTCGAGGATCTCCAGGGCGGCCCGGTGGCTCGTGCCCAGGCGCTGAAACGTGTAGGTGGTCATGAGCTCGGGCTCGGTGTCGACGATGCGGGTGAACAGCGGGTGGCGCAGCATCGCCCGGGCCACCCCGGCCGCGTGCAGCACCAGCCGGACCCGGACGCTCTCCTCGGCGAGGTCGTGCTCGGCGGCCATCTCCTCCTCCAGGAGGATCCGCCGCAGCTCCCGGGTGAGCAGGTCCGCCACCAGCGCGGTGACGTCGGGCCAGCGACGGTAGACGGTCGGCCGGCTGACCCCGGCGCGGCGGGCGACGTCGGTCAGCGTGGTGCGGCGCACCCCGAAGTCCACGACACAGGCACGGGCCGCGTCGAGAATGCTGTCTTCAACGTTACGTTTTGACGCCATGTGTAAAACTGTAGAGCATGGCTGACGACACCACACCCCGCACCGCCCCCGAGATGAGCTGGTTCGCCTGGGGGGACCCCGCCAGGGCCCGGGAGCTGGACCCCGGACTGCGCGACCTCATCGCCCAGGTGCTGCGCGCCCGGCTCGACGAGCGTCCCCCCGTCCCCGAGGAGGCGGTGGAGCTGGCGCCCTCCGCCCTCACCGAACGGGCCCGCGCCGCGCTGGCCGCGGTCGTGGGCGGGGAGCACGTCCGCACCGACGACGCGGCCCGGCTGCGCCACGCGGGCGGCAAGAGCACCCCCGACCTGCTGCTGCGCCGGTCGGGGGCGGCCGACCCCGCGCCCGACGCCGTGCTCTACCCCGCCGGCCACGACGAGGTGCAGAGGCTGCTGGAGGTCTGCTCCGCCGAGCGGATCGCCGTGGTGCCCTTCGGCGGCGGCACCAGCGTCGTCGGCGGGCTGACCCCGCTGCGCGGCCGCTTCGGCTCCGTCGTCGCCCTGGACCTGCGCCGCCTGGACCGGCTGGTCTCCCTGGACGCCACCTCGATGACCGCCGTCCTGGAGGCGGGCGTGCGCGGACCGGCGGCCGAGGAGCTGCTGGCCCGGCACGGGCTGATGCTCGGCCACCTGCCGCAGAGCCACGAGTACGCGACCATCGGCGGGTACGCCGCCACCCGCTCCAGCGGCCAGGCGTCCTCCGGGTACGGCCGGTTCGAGGACATGGTGGTGTCGCTGCGCGCGGCGACCCCGCGCGGGACCCTGGAGGCGGGCGGCGCCCCGGCGTCGGCGGCCGGGCCCGACCTGCGCCGGCTGCTGCTCGGCTCGGAGGGCACGCTGGGCGTGATCACGGAGGTCGGTGTACGGGTGCGTCCCCTGCCCGAAACGGTCCTGGACGAGGCGTGGTCGTTCCCCGACTTCGCCACGGGGGTGGACGCCCTGCGCGCCCTGGCCCAGTCCGACACCCGGCCCACCATGGCGCGGATCCTGGACGAGTCCGAGACGTTCGTGGGCGCCGCCCTGGGCGGGCACGAGACGCGGCCGGGCTGCCAGGCCGTGCTCGGGTTCGAGGGCACCGCAGCCGAGGTGGCCGCCCGCTCCGCGGCGGTGCGCGAGGTGCTGGCACGGGCGGGCGGCACCCCGCTGGGCGCGGGTCCGGTGGCGCACTGGCGGGAGAACCGCTTCTCCTCCCCCTACCTGCGCGACACCCTGCTGTCGGCGGGCGTGCTCGCCGAGACCCTGGAGACGGCGGCGAGCTGGACCGACCTGCTGCCGCTGTACTCCGCCGTCACCGGTGCCCTGACCGCGGCGCTGGAGGGGGACGAGGGCGGGGTCGTGGTGATGTGCCACGTGTCGCACACCTACCCGACCGGGGCGTCCCTGTACTTCACGGTGGCGACGGCGGCGGGCGGGGACCCCCTGGCGCGCTGGGAGGGAGCCAAGCGCGCCGCCTCCGACGCGATCGTCGCGAACGGGGGGACCATCACCCACCACCACGCGGTGGGCACCGACCACCGGCCGTGGATGGCCGCGGAGATCGGCCCGCTGGGCGCGGAGGTGCTGCGGGCGGTCAAGGCGGCGCTGGACCCGGAGGGCGTGCTCAACCCGGGCAAGCTCATCCCGGACGCGCGGGACTGACCGGGCGCGGGTGCGCGGGGACCGCCCGCACGCCCGCGCCCCGGCGGCGTTCCGTCACGCCCTCTCCGAGGTGCGCGAGAGCTGGCGGCGGAGCTGCCCGGAGAAGTCCTCCAGGAACTCCATCGCCTCGGCGTCGTCGACGTCCCCGGGGACGGTGTAGTGGACGTACACCTGCACGTTGACGTCCTGGAAGGCGGCGACCGCCGACCGGTCGCCGTCGTAGTCGTGGAGGGTCACGAGCCCGCCGTCGCCCGCCGGGGTGCGCGCCCACTCCAGGACGTCCTCGTCGTCGCGGCCGCGGTCCAGGTCGCCGATCCGGTCCTCCATCTCCTGGACGGTGTCCTCGAAGTACTCCCGGGAGCGCTCGTGGTCGAACAGGGCGGCGTTGACGACCAGCCCCCACTCCTCGCCGTCGTCGGAGACGTAACAGCTCAGCTGGCCGATGTAGCCGGCCTCCTCCAGCTCGGCGTCGTCGGAGTACCACTCCTGCTCGTCCATGGTGACGAACTCGCCCTCGGCCCGGGCGCCGTCGGCGCCGGGGACGGTGTCGACCACCTGCGCGGGCAGCACGTCGCGGCAGGAGGCCAGCTCGGCGTAGGGGCGGCCGCCCGCCGACTCCCACACCGCGAAGCCCAGGAGTCCGGCCACCAGCACCGCCGCGACGGCGCCGGCGGCGATCACCAATCCCTTGCGGGAGCGGCGCGGCGGCGGTCCGGGGGGCGGTCCGCCGGGCGGACCCGGGGGCGGTCCGAGCGGCGGTCCGCCAGGTGGGCCCGGGGGCGGTCCTCCGGGCGGGAGGCCGGGCGGGAGGCCGCCGCCGGCACCGGGCGGCGGGCCGTGGCCGGGTACACCGGGGACCCCGAGCGGGCCCGGGAAGGCCGGACCGCCGGGCGGACCGGGGAAGGAGCGGTCGTCGGGGGGATACGTCATCGGTTCCACGGCGCCGTTCCGGGCGGACCGGCGCCGCACCTCCTCACCGGGGGTCTCGTCGTTGGCGGGGCGGCGGGGGCCGCCTCCCAGGGGGATACCCGCCCCCGTCGGGAACGCATCCCGCCGGGGCGGCGGGTCCGGGCGGTCCCGGGCGCGGGGGCGCGCCCATGACACGGCGTTCCGCGCGGTGCACGAAGCGCTGTCACAGGTTTTCACGGATCGTGCGCCTCCCCCGCCCCACAGGGCCCGGTTTTCCGACCGATACCGGCCACGGAGCGTTCCCGCGGCACGACAATGGATGCCGTGGGACGAGGAAAACTCCGTATCTATCTGGGCTCGGCGCCCGGGGTCGGCACCACGCACGGCGCGCTGGCCGAGGCCTGCCGCCGGGCCGCCGACGGCGTCCACGTGGTGGTCACGGCGGTCGACACGCACCGGCGGGAGCGCACGGCGGAGCTGCTCTCCCGGCTGGAGTCGGTCCCGCTCCACCCCTCGGGGTCGGTCGACACCGCGGCGGTGATCTCCCGGGCGCCCCGGCTGGCGGTGGTGGACGACCTGGCCGGGCCCAACCCGCCCGGCTCCCCCAACCCGACCCGCTGGCAGGACGTCGAGGAGCTGCTGGAGGCGGGCATCGACGTGCTGTCCACCGTGGGCATCCACCACCTGGAGTCGCTCAACGACGTCGTCCACCAGATCACCGGCGTCCGTCCCGACCGCACCGTCCCCGACCACGTGGTGCGCCGGGCCGCCGAGGTCGAACTGGTCGACGTCACCCCCCAGGAGCTGCGCCGCCGGATGGCGCACGGCGACATCCACCCGGCCGAGCGGGTGGACGCCGCGCTGGCCGACTACTACCGCGAGGGCAACCTGGCCGCGCTGCGCGAGCTGGCGCTGCTGTGGACCGCCGACCAGGTGGAGGCGGGGCTGGCCCGCTACCGGGGCGAGCACGAGATCCGCCGCACCTGGGAGGCGCGCGAGCGGGTCGTCGTCGCGCTGACCGGCGGGCCCGAGGGCGAGACCCTGATCCGCCGCGCCGCCCGGGTGGCGGCCCGCTCCCGGGGCGGCCACCCCCAGCCCAGCCACCTGCTGGCCGTGCACGTGGTCCCCCCGCAGGGGATCTCCCGGGCGCCCGGCGACGACCTGCTGCGGCAGCGGCGGCTGCTCGCGGAGCTGGGCGGCACCTACCACCAGGTGGTCGCCAACGACGTGCCCACAGGGCTGCTGGAGTTCGCCCGGGGGGTGCACGCCACCCAGATCGTGCTGGGCTCGTCGCGGCGGCGCGCCTGGCAGTACATGTTCGGGCCGGGCGTGGGCGCGATCGTCGCCCGCGAGTCCGGCGACATCGACGTGCACATCGTCACGCACGAGGAGGTGGGCAGCGGGCGCTGGCCGCTGCCGCCGCCGGGGCGGGGGCTGGGCGAGCACCGCAGGCTGGCGGGCTGGTCGCTGGCCCTGCTGGCGCCCACCCTGATGTCCCTGGTGCTGGCGCTGCCGCCGTTCACCGACAGCGGCCCGGCCTCCGACGCGATGCTGCTGCTCCTGATCACCGTGTCCACGGCGGCCGTCGGCGGCCTGCGCCCGGCGCTGGTCTCGGCGCTGTGGAGCGCCATCCTGCTCACCGCGCTGCTGTCGCCGCTGCACGGGCGCCCCTCGGTGTCGGTGGACAACATGCTGGCGCTGGTGGCTTTCACCCTGGTCGGCACCCTGGTGGCGATCGTGGTGGAGATGGCGGCCCGCCGGTCGGCGCAGGCGGCGCGGGCCCGGGCCGAGGCCGACGCGGTGACGCTGCTGGCCGGCAGCGTCCTGTCCGGCAACGAGCCCCTGCACGCGCTGCTGCGGCGCATCCGGGAGACCTTCGGGCAGCGGTCGGCGACCCTGCTGGAACGGGTCGACGCCTCCGCCGGGGAGGGCGGCGACGACGAGGGCGGCCCTCTGGACGGCGAACGGTGGCGGCCGGTGCACAGGGTCGGGACCCCGGCGGCCGACTCCCCCGAGGAGGCGGACGTGCTGGTGTCGATCTCCGACACCCTGGCGCTGGCGCTGCGCGGCCGGGTGCTGCCGGCGGCCGACCGGGGGGTGCTGCGGGCGTTCGCGGCGCACATCGGGATCGCCCTGGAGCACCAGCGGCTGGAGTGGGACGCGGCCGAGGCCCGGCGCCAGGCGGCGGGCAACCGGATACGCACCGCCCTGCTGGCGGCGGTCTCCCACGACCTGCGCACTCCGCTGACCTCGATCAAGGCGAGCCTGTCGAGCCTGCGCGCCACCGACATCACGCTGACCGAGGAGGACCGGGAGGCGCTGCTGGAGACCGTGGAGGAGTCCACCGACCGGCTCAACCGGCTCATCGACAACCTGCTCGACATGAGCCGGGTGCACACCGACAGCGTGCGCCCCAAGCTGGGCCCGGTGGGCCTGGAGGAGGTCGTCCCGATCACGCTGCTGGGGCTGCCGCACGACGCCGTCACCGTGGACGTCCCCGACTGCCTGCCCCGGGTGGTGGCCGACGCCGGGCTGCTGGAGCGGGCGGTCGCCAACGTGGTCTCCAACGCGGTGCGCCACAACCCCGACCCGCGCACCCCGGTCCTGGTGGCGGCCAGCACCCACGGCGACGAGGTGCAGCTGCGGGTGGTGGACCGCGGCCCCGGGGTGTCGGACGAGGGCAAGCAGCGGATGTTCGAGGCGTTCCAGCGCCTGGGCGACGCGCCGCAGGGCACGGGGGTGGGGCTGGGACTGGCGGTGGCCCGTGGTTTCGTTGAGGCGATGCACGGCACCCTCACCCCCGAGGACACCCCCGGCGGCGGGCTGACGATGGTGTTCACCCTGAGAGCGGTGGACCCGGACGGGGACGGGGCCGCGACCGGTACCGGCGGCACGGACGACGAGAGCACGAGGGGGGCCGATGCGGGTCCTGGTCGTTGACGACGACATCCAGATCATCCGGGCCATGACGATCAACCTGCGGGCGCGCGGGCACGACGTGGACACCGCCGCCGACGGGGCCGCCGCGCTGCGGCTGGCCGCCGACCACAACCCCGACGTGGTCCTGCTCGACCTGGGGCTGCCCGACATGGAGGGGCTGGAGGTCATCCGACGGCTGCGCGGCTGGTCGCAGGTCCCGATCATCGTGCTGTCGGCGCGGCACTCGGCCGGGGAGAAGGTGCGCTGCCTGGACTCGGGCGCCGACGACTACGTGACCAAGCCGTTCGGGATGGACGAGCTGCTGGCCCGGATGCGGGCGGCCGAGCGGCGGTCGGTGCGCGCGGAGGAGGCCCCGGTGGTGCGCACCGACTCCTTCATCGTGGACCTGGGCGCCAAGCGGGTGGTGCGCGGCGGCGAGGAGGTGCGGCTCACCCCCACCGAGTGGCACATCCTGGAGATCCTGGCCCGCAACGCCGGGCAGCTGGTGAGCCAGCGCCGCCTGCTGCACGACGTGTGGGGGCCCGCCTACCAGAGCGAGACGAACTACCTGCGGGTGTACATGGCGCAGCTGCGGCGCAAGCTGGAGCCCGACCCGGGCCGGCCCCGGTACCTCATCACGGAGGCGGGCCGGGGGTACCGGTTCGAGAACACGACCTGACCCCGGGCCGGCCGGGGCCCGCCCCGGCCCCGGTCAGCGGGCGGGGGCGGGGTCCCCCGCGGCCAGCCCCATGAGCAGGTCGAACTCGTCGGCGCCGAGGTGCCCCCGGTTGATCTTGGAGACGGCCAGGCAGGGGGCGAAGGCGCGCACCCAGAGCATCATGCGCTCGGCGTCGACGTCCATCACGCGGGACAGGACGGACACCCGGCGCTCCACCTCCCCGCTGTCGCCGGCCTTCCACATCGCCCAGTCCACCGCGTCGACGGCGCCGTCGCCCAGGCAGCCGCGCGGGTCCAGCGCGACCAGGCCGCGCTCTCCCCCGTCGATGACGTTGCCGGGGTGGAGGTCGCCGTGCAGGGGGACGCCCCCCTCGCGGCCGTTGGCGAGGTCGCGGGCCAGGGCGCGGGCGCGGTGCATGACCGACGCCGGGACGACCTCGCCGGCCGGGCCCTCGCAGCGTTCGCGCTCCCACAGGTCGAAGACGAACTGCACCCGGGAGGTGAGCGGCGGCAGCTCCTGGCGCCGTTCGCGGGACACCTCGGCCGCGTGCAGGTCGGCGATGAGCGCCCCGACCGTCTCCATCTCCGGGACCTCTCCCCGGGCGGCGACGGTGTCGCCCTCCACGCGCTCCATGAACACCGCGCCGTGGCGCGGGTCCAGCCCCCAGACCTGCGGCACCCTCCCGGTCGGCTCCCACAGGCGCAGCAGCCCGGCCTCGGCGACCGCCAGGCCGCTGTCCGGGGAGAGCTTGACCACACCCCTGCGCCCGTCGGCGCCCAGGACGTGCAGGACCACGGAGGTGCGGCCGTGGGGCGCCGCGCCCTCGACGGTGAGCCGCCACTCGGCGGCGAGCTCGTCGACGACGGCGGGCAGTCCGGCCAGCCATTCGCCCACGTGCACGCCGAAGCGCCGTTCCAGACGACGGCGCTGCCGGTCGTCGACGAACTGCGTAGTGACGTCGTTCATACATCCACCTTCGGTCCGCTCACGTCGCTGTCTGCCGGGGTCGAGCCTCCGACGCGCGGGCGTGTCCGGGGCTCCGGGCCGTTCACCGGGTCGTACGCGCCCCGCGTCCCGGCCGCGGGGTCGGGGAGGGGACGCGTTACGGGCGGTCGCGCGCTCCGTGGGCGCGGTCCGGGCCGTGCCGCGGGTGCGGGGAGTTCCCGCCCTAGAGGCCCATACCCAGACCGGTCGGAGGGGTAACGGGCCGCGGCCGTCCCCTCGCCGGGGCGTTCTCCCGTTCCGCCGGTGCCGTCGCCCTCGGGGGTCATCATGTCACCTCGGGTGAGGTCCGCGCGGTCGTTCCGGACATCTCACACGAGCCGCCCCTTCGCGGCCCGGTGCTGGGCCAGCAGGGTGTCCACGACCAGTTCGGACGGCCACAGCGGCGTGGTGATGGCGGTGACGTCCAGCCCCCGCAGCAGGTCGAAGTCGGGTCCGTCGACGAGCCTCCAGGCGGCGACCGCCACGTTCTCGTGGCCGTCGCGGCGCAGCCGGTCGACCGCGTCGAACACCGACGGCGCCCAGGTGCGCAGGTAGCCGACCTGCACCGGGGAGCCCAGCCGGCGGCTGAGCATGCGGGCCACGTCCATCACGACCTGGCGCTCCTCGGTGCCGGTCGTGCCGTCGGCGGCCAGGACGACACCGTCCCCCCTCCCCCACCCGGAGTCGGAGAGGCGGGCGGCCAGGTCGGCCACGATCGAGGGCACCGCGCCCAGGGGCGGGGTGCGGCAGGCGTCGGGCATCCCGCCGAGGCCGAGGCGGGAGAGCAGGTGGGCGCTGGCGACGTCGCCTCCGGCGACGAACGCCGGCACGACCACCTTGGGCCCGCGGACGGAGCGGAGTGCGGCGGCCACCTCGTCGGGGCTGCCGAAGGCGGCCGCGACGGGCGCCTCCCCCCGGCCGGCCACCGCCTCGGCCAGTCCGCACAGGGCCTCACGTCGTTGGGCGTCACGCGAGTCGTCGGCTACGAGGACCATCGTGGGGACCATGCGCGGCTCCTTCGTCGTCTTTCCGGATCGCTGCTGTTCTGCGAGGCTAAAGGGGCACGGTTTCATGGGGGTGGCCCCGTGTTACGCACAGGAAAACAGCGGACAATGGCTGTGATGGTTATCACCAGAGCATCTCTTGGTGAACCATAACAATCGCCGAAAAATTCGGGCGTGTCCACTTCTCGGGACAGTGGTCTACACCTCATCCGGAGCCCCGTCGCCCCGGCGACTCCCGGCGCACCGCGTACACTCCATCGCCTACCTGGCAGGACTTCCCGAAAGCCCGCGCCGCGGGGTGAGGCCGACCGGCGGAGCACGGGGGGCACCGCCCCGGACGGACCGCCCGGGGGGACGCCGGAATTTACCGGGAAGTTCTCTGGAGAAATTCGCGGCAAAGCAATTCCCATGCATTCGCCTCGTGCCGATGCACGTGCCGCAGAATGTGCGCACCACATCTCCCGACATAACACCCTGAATGACACCCGGTACCGATTCGCGGGTCGGCGCCCGAAAAGCGGCCGGAGGGGCCTCTGCCCGCGCATCCTATAGCACGCCTCTCGCCGGTACGTCAAGGGTGCGCGGACCCCTCTTCCACCCTGGACCGCGCACCACTCACCCCGTGGGGGCAGGGTGCGAGTGCGGCGCCATCACTTGCCATCGCCCCGAAAGGGGACCCACACTTGAGAAGCGGAGCACTGATGTCACCGCAGGCCCGGGAGCCACAACGGCCCCGCCCGGCACATCGGCCCCGGAGGTTCCCCCGACTCCGGGTCCCGTGCTCCGCCGGAGCACCGCATCGTCCAGACTGGAGTGAGCATGGCCGTCCACCCTCGGGTACGGACACTCGCGCAGACCTTCCTCGAACACGCCGACCGGGTCTCCCCCGGCCTGGTGGAGGGCCTCTACCTGACCGGTTCGGTGGCCCTGGGCGACTTCCGCCCGCACACCAGCGACGTCGACTTCGTCGTCGTCACCTCCCGGCGCCCCGGCGCGCGTGAGAGCGACCTGCTCCGCCAGGCACACGCGCGCACCCGCGCCGACATCCCCCGCCCCCAGTTCAACGGCATCCACGTGACCTGGGACGACCTCACCCACGACCCCGCGCGGTGCGGCTCCGTCCCCTCCGTCATCGGAGGCCGGTTCCGCGACCGGGCCGCCGCCGACGTCAACCCGGTCACCTGGCACATCCTGGCCTGCCACGGCGTCACCCTGCGCGGCCCCCACCCGCTCGAACTCGACGTGTGGGACGAGCGCGAGAGCCTGCGCACCTGGTCGCTGGGCTCCCTCGACGAGCAGTGGCGCCGGTGGCGGGAGAAGGCCGGACGCCTGGTCACCCCGCGCGGCCTCGCCGTCCTGGGGTCCCTGGCCCCCTCCTGGAGCGTGCTCAGCGTCAGCCGCCTGCACTTCACCCTCAAGACCGGCGAGATCACCTCCAAGTCCAGCGCCGGCGCCTACGCCCTGCACGCCTTCCCCGAGAGATGGCAGCGCATCGTCAACGAGTGCCTGCGCGTCCGCCGGGGCAGCGGCGCGCCCTCCCTGTACGAGAGCGCCCTGGCCCGACGCCGGGCCGCCCTGGACTACATCGAGATGGTCCTGGACGACGCCCTGCGCCCCGGCCTGGCCGCCGCCTGAAGCACCGCCACGGGCGGCCGGAACGCCCGCGTGGCGCAGCGACTACCCTGTGGGCATGACCCTGCGCCCCATCGTCCGCTTCGGCGATCCCGTCCTCGTCACCCCGACCACGCCCGTCACCAAGTTCGACCGGCACACCGAAGCCCTGGTCAAGGACCTGCTGGACACCGTCGACGCCCCCGGCCGCGCCGGGGTGGCCGCCACCCAGATCGGGGTGGGCCTGCGGGTGTTCAGCTACAACGTCGAGGGGCGCATCGGCTACGTCATCAACCCCGAGCTGACCGAGCTCTCCGAGGAGACCCAGGACGGCGAGGAGGGCTGCCTGTCCATCCCCCGGCTCTGGTACCCCACCCGGCGGGCCATGCGCGCGGTCGTCACCGGCGTGGACCTGCGCAACGAGCCGGTCACCGTGTCCGGGGAGGGCCTCATGGCGCGCGCCCTCCAGCACGAGACCCAGCACCTGGACGGGGTGCTGTACATCGAGCGGCTCACCCCCGAGCTGCGCAAGCAGGCGCTGCGCGACATCCGGCGCTCGGACTGGTTCATGCCGCAGGAGGAGCCCCGGCCCGCGGGCCCGCTGCCCAGTGCCTTCGGCGGAATCGGCTGAACCCGGGGCGAAGGGGTCACTCCGGTCCTCCGGTACGGGTATCTTCGGACGCATCCCCGCACACTCCCCCACAGTCCCGTGAGTCAACGCACTAGGCATGTAACGCCACGATCTCATAGGGTCGGCTGAGCATCCTCCGCCACGGTGCCCCCCGCCCGGATGCCCCCTGACCTCTCTCGGAGCAGACATGACACCCACGCCCCGTTCACGGCGCGGTAGGCGCGCCGCGCTGTCGCTGGCGGCCGCCGTCGCCGCCCTCGCCGTCGCCCTGCCCGGAACGGCCCTCGCGGAGCCCGACGACGACGAGGTGGACATCGAGGAGCTGGAGCGGCGAGCCGAAGAGCTCGAAGAGACCTACCAGGGCGAACTGCTGCAGTTCACCGAGATCAAGGAGCGCGTCGAGAAGGCCGAGGAGGACCTCCAGGAAATCGAGGAGCGGCTCGAGGGCTCCCGGTCGGGGGTCTCGGCCATCGTCTCCACCCAGTACAAGACGAGCAGCAACGGCTTCGACCCCGCGCTCTCCGTGATCTTCTCCAGCGACCCCCAGGACGTGTACGGGGACGCCGCCACCCTCACCTACCTCGGCGAGAACCAGGCCGAGCAGATCTCCGGCCTGATCGAGACCCGCGACGAGGCCCAGGAGGTCCGCGACGAGCTCGAGACCGAGCTCGAGGACGCCGAGGAGCTCATCGAGGAGCTGGAGGAGAACAAGGAGGAGGTCGCGGAGAAGATCGAGGAGTACGAGGAGTCACAGGTGCCCGACCCGCCCGCGGGCGGCGGCACCGGCGACATCCCGCAGAGCGCCGTCGGCAGCGGGTGGGAGCAGACCACCCCCCGTATGGCCGCGATCCGCGACGAGATCATCCGCAACGTCGGCGTCCCGCTGCCGGTGGGCTGCTGGCGCGGCAGCGCCGACGACCACGGCGAGGGCCGGGCCTGCGACTTCATGGTCAGCTACGGCACCCACCCCTCGGCGGACAACCAGGCCTGGGGGCAGCGGATCGCCGACTACGCGATCAACAACGCCGACCGGCTCGGCGTGGAGTACGTGATCTGGGAGCAGCAGATCTGGCACTCGGGCAACCGCTCGTGGCGGTTCATGAACGACCGGGGCAGCATCACCCAGAACCACTACGACCACGTGCACATCACCGCCTACTGACCCGTGCCAGGGGCAGGACGGCCGCCAGCGCCACGGCCAGCACCGCGAAGGCGGGGCCGTAGCCCAGCGTCTGGATGAACAGGCCCAGGGCCATCGCCCCGGCCCCCGCCCCCGCGTCGTAGCCGATGTTCCACACCGCGCTGGCCCGTCCCTGACCGGTCGGGCCGGCGCGGTTCAGCATGAGGGTGACGGTCTCGTTCTGGACCGCGCCGAACCCCAGGCCGAACAGGGCGGCCCCGGCCAGGACCCAGCCGGCCTGGCCCCACAGGCCCACCGCGATCAGGGCGGTGCCGCAGACGGCGGCCGCCATCCCGGGGAGCAGCAGCAGGGTGCGGCCGTAGCGGTCGTAGGAGGCCCCGGCGCTCCACCGGCCGACCACCACCATCGCCGCGTAGGCGGCCAGGGTCGCGCCCACGAGCCAGGGGGTGCCGGCCAGGGGCACCGCGACGAAGGTGACGACGGCCCCGGCCGACGAGGCGGTCAGCAGCATGAGCACCAGCGGAGCGACCAGGGAGGCGCCGCGGCCGGCGGCCGCCGCCGAGCGCGGCGCGGCGCTCAGCAGCGGGCGGTTGCGGCCGCCGTCGGCGAACCAGATGCCCGCCGACAGGGCGGCCCCGATCAGGGAGCACAGGCCGGTGAGCCAGAAAGCGGTGTCGAAGCCCAGGTCGAGCGCCAGGGCGACGCCGCCCGGCAGGATGAGGACCTGCGGCAGGCCCACCGCCAGCCCGTAGTAGCCGGTGGCCCGGCCCATCTGCTCGGGCGGGACCAGCCGGGCGGCCAGCGCCGTCCCGGCGACGCTGGCCATACCGAAGCCCACCCCGCGGACCGCGGAGATCGCGATGAGGGGGGCCAGGTCGGTGCTGAGGGCGAACAGCGGGGCGGGCAGGCCCATGATGAGCGAGCCGACGGGGAAGGCCCAGCGGTAGCCGCCGCGGTCGAGCATCCGGGGCATGGCCAGCTGGGTGAGGACGGTGGTGAGCATGAACGCCGCCGTGGTGCTCCCGGCGCCGAACTCCCCCGCCCCGCCCCGGACCGCCCACAGCGGCACCAGGGGCAGGACGGCGGCGAAGCCGCACAGTCCGATGGCGGTGGCGGCGATGAGCAGGGCGAAGCCGCGGCCTCTGAGGCCCGGGGCCGCGCCGACGGGAGATGAGGGGATCATCCTCCCTTTCTAGCCCATGTACTCCGTCTCGGGGAGGTGCTCCCGCAGCCAGGAGCGCAGCCGGAGCGCCAGTTCCGGGGACACGGCGGGCTCGGCGTGGCCCATGCCGGGGACGAGCCACAGCTCCTTGGGCTCGGCGGCGGCCTCGTAGATGGCGGTGGCGTGGGAGGTGGGGAAGTAGGTGTCGGCCTCGCCGTGCACGACCAGCAGCGGGGTGGGGGCGATGTCCCCGGCGATCTCGCGGGGTTCGGCGGGCCGGGTCTGCCAGCCGCGGTCGTCGACGCGGACCTTGCGGAAGCTGCGCAGGAAGAAGCGGCCCGCGGTGCGGCCGACGCCCAGGTGGATCAGCCGCATCCTGCGGGTGCCGCGGTAGTACCAGCGGCTCGGAGCGCTGATGGAGACGGCGGCGACGACGCCCTTGTAGACCGCGGCGTGGCGCACCACGACGGCGGCGCCCATGGAGAAGCCGACCGTGGCGATGGAGGTGTAGCCCAGCCCCCGCAGGTGGGAGACGACGGCCTCCAGGTCGTGGATCTCGGCGTTGCCGACGGTGCTGTGCCCCCCGGAGCCGTGGTGGCCGCGGAAGTCGAAGGTCATGACGTCCGCGATGGAGCCGAGCGATTCGGCGATCGCCCGGGTGTGGGGGCTGCGGTAGCTGCCGGTGAAGCCGTTGGCGAGCACGACGGCGGCGGTGCGGCCGGGGGCGCCGCGCAGCAGCACGGAGTCGATGCCGACACCGTCGGCGGTGGTGAGCCAGTAGCGGTGGGAGGTCGGCTGCGGGTGGTCGATGGCGTCGGACACACTCCCATCGTGCCCGATCCGTCCCGTTCGGAAAACCCGTGCCGGGTGTGTCGGACACGACGCCCGGGCCCGGAACGCCCGTCCGGAACGGACGCGCCGGGCGGCGCGGTCAGTGGTCGCCGAAGCGCCGGTCGATGCGCTCGTCGGGGTAGAGCGGGCGGTCCCCGTCCCCGTCGGCGGGGTCGCCGCCGAGGAAGTCGCCGTCGTACCCGCCGAGGGCGTCGCCGCCCCACGCGGGCGCGCCCGGCCCGGGAGCGTACGGGGGCGGTCCCCCCGGCGCACCATGGACCCCAGGACGGAACTCCGTCCCGCCGAACGACGGCGCGCCCCCGGTGGGCGCGTCCCATGCGGGGGCACCCTGCTGCGGGCCACTGTGCGCACCGGCACCCGGGCCCGACACAGGAGCCCCAGGAGCACCCGACTGGAACTCCGCCCCACCGAGAGACGGCGAACCCTCGGCAGGAGTACCCCACGCCGGAGCCGCGGGGTGAGGACCGGTGCCCGCTATCGGGGCACCCGCCCCGGGGGCGGTAGGACGGAACTGCGGACCGTCCGGCGACGAGAAGCCCCCGGTGGAGGCGTCCCACGCAGGAGCACCCGGCTGCGGACCGCCGAACGACGGCGCGCCGCCGGTGGGCGCGTCCCAGGCCGGGGCACCCGGCTGCGGACCACTATGCGCACCGGCACCCGGGCCTGACACAGGAGCCCCAGGAGCACCCGTCTGGAACTCCGCCCCACCGAGGGCGGGCGAACCCCCAGCGGGCGTGCCCCACGCGGGGGCACCCGGCTGCGGACCACCGAAGGAGGGCGAACCCTCCGCAGGGGTGCCCCATGCCGGAGCAGCGGGGCGGGGGCCGTCCGGCGACGGCGCGCCGCCGGTGGGGGCGTCCCAGGCGGGGGCACCCGGCTGCGGGCCACCGAACGACGGCGAAGCCTCAGCAGGCGCACCCCACTCCGGAGCCGCAGGGCGGGGACCGGTGCCCGGACCGCCGAACGACGGCGCGCCGCCGGTGGGGGCATCCCAGGCGGGGGCGCCCGGCTGCGGGCCACTGTGCGCACCAGCGCCGGGGCCCGACACAGGAGTCCCAGGAGCACCTGTCTGAAACTCCG